>JAVHOI010000468.1:2071-6246 GCA_036169975.1 Ferruginibacter sp.
GACCCCAATTTAAAACTCGATAGTTTAAACGGAACTATTGATATGAGTGGCTCAGCGCCTCAATTCGCATTTAAAGCAACCCTTTCAAAAGCTGATCTTAAAAAATTAAAATACACGTCAGATGATTTTGTTTTAAAAGGGCAGTTTAATCTGAACTTTACAGGTAATACCATTGACAATTTTCTGGGTACCGCTAAAATTTATGACGCAAGCCTTACACATAATAATGTGCCGCTCTCTTTCGACTCGCTGGTAATACAATCCTCCGTAGCCAATGATAAAAAGTATTTAACCATTAATACTAATGAACTGGATGCGGAGCTTAACGGGAATTTTAAAATACTTGAATTACCGGATGCCTTTAAGATTTTTCTAAGCCGCTATTATCCTTCCTACATTAATAAACCTTCCTATTCCGTGAGTGATCAGAATTTTTCTTTTTTCATAAAAACCAAGGAGGCCGATGCTTACATTCAGTTAATAGATAAAAGGCTTTCCGGGTTTAGTAATGCTACTATTTCAGGGAACCTTAATTTAAAAGAAAATGAATTAAATGTAAATGCGGATATTCCCCTGTTCAGTTATGATGGAAAAGTTTTTAATAATATCCGGCTGGCTAGCAGGGGCAACCTGGATTCCTTATTAGCAAACATTGATATAGATGAAATAAGAATTAATGATAGCCTGCGGCTCCCGGCTTCCAACCTTGTGTTTACTTCTCACAATGATATTTCAGATATCCGCATTAAAACCAGAGCCAGTAAAACCTTTGGCGACGCGGCGATTAATGCCAGGGTACAAACCTTAAAAGATGGCGTAAAAATCCATTTCTTTCCTTCTTCTTTTATTATCAATGACAAAAAATGGGAACTTGAAAAGGATGGTGAGTTAACCTTAAGTAAATCGGAAGTAAGCGCCAATGAAGTAAAATTTATTCAGGGCAATCAGCAAATCATCATTTCTACCGAACCCTCGGAAACTGGTAATTCACATGATGTAGTGATCTTGCTAAAAGAAGTAAACATAAATGATTTTGTTCCGTTTGTATTGAAAAACCCGAGGCTTGAAGGCCTGATGACGGGAAGCATCCGCATACTCGATCCTTTTGGAAAACCTTACATAGAAGCTGATACCCGGATAAAAGAATTCAGGCTGGACGGGGATTCCATCGGCACAGTAAATGGTGTAAGTACCTATTCCGTTTCATCCGGCATCGCTAAATTTAAATTGGATGCGGAAAATATTAATAACCGTTTCAAAATAGAAGGTTCTTATAATACAAAGGATACCACCGAAAACCAGGCTGATATCTCTGTTGTATCAGACAGGCTGAATATTTCTTTTTTAAATAGTTACCTGGGACTTATTTTTAGTAACATCAGTGGTACCGCCAACACCACCGACCTGAAAGTAAAAGGAAATTCAAAACATCTTTCTTTAACAGGTACCGCCAATATCAATGAAGGATCACTGGTGGTAAATTATACCCGGTGCAGGTATAGGTTCAGCAACGAAACGATTATTTTTAACCCGGATGAAATAGATTTTGGAAGTATCATTTTAAAAGACACGCTTGATAATACAGCCACTTTAAGCGGAAAAATGTATCATAAATTCTTCCAGGATTTTTTCTTTGACAATGTCAGGTTTGAATCGGATAAGTTGTTGGTATTAAACACTACAAAAAAAGACAATTCCCAATTTTATGGAAATGTAATTGGCCAGGCGAAAATGGCGCTGAATGGGCCGATAGACAATATGATAATGAATATAAGCGGTGAACCTTCAGTTACGGATAGGAGCCACATTTATTTATTGAGTGGCAGCAGCGTAGAAAGCGGGGTGGTGGATTATATTGATTTTATTCAGTTTGGTAGCAAGATGGAAGATGAATACAGGGGTAAATTGTCAAGCAATATCCTGGTAAACATGGTACTAACGGCTAACCCTGCCTGCAAAATTGATGTGTTACTGGATGAAGCTACCGGTGATATTATTAAGGGTGAAGGAAATGGATTGCTGAAAATCCGGGTGGGTAATAAGGAACCACTTTCCATTAATGGCAATTACAATATTACAAAGGGGGAATACACTTTTAATTTTCAAACATTTCTTAAAAAATACTTTACAATAAACAGCGGCAATATTGCCTGGAGCGGCGATCCGCTTAATGCGAGAATTGATATACTTGCCGAATATCTTGCAAAAAAGGTTGACTTTAAACCACTCTCCACAGTGGGTGCCCAAATTTATCAAAAAGAAGACGTAAGGGTAATCGCTCATTTAACAGAAACGCTTTTAAAGCCTGCCATTGATTTTGAATTTAAAATACCGGATGCAAGCCCGCTGAAAAGCGATTTTGTAATCGCCAAAAGATTACAACAGTTTAAAGAAGATAAAAATGAATTAAATAAACAGGTCACCTCTTTATTGCTGTTCAATTCATTCGTAAGCAATACCCAGGGATTTATTACGGCAAGCAGTGGTTACAGCGTTTTGGCAAGTACTATCGGCGGGGTAGTATCCAATACCTTATCAGGTTTCTTTAATAAGGTTTTACAAAAATACATTAAGAATACCGCCATATACCTTGATCTGAATACCGGGCTTGAATTGGAAAGTAAAGTAGCGAAATTGCAGGCTGCCGCAAAAAGCGGCCTTGTTTTCACTTTATTAAATGGAAGGTTGATTATTACCGCAGGCGTAAACTTGGATTATAATAATCCTTATGTAATCAACACGGGTAGAAATAACAACTTGCTCGTAACGCCAGATATTACCGCGGAATGGTTATTGTCAAAAGATGGAAGAATAAGGTTGGTTGGATTTAACCGGACTAATTACGACCTGGTAAGCCAGCGCACCAGAACCGGTATGAGCCTGTCGTACCGCAAAGACTTTGACAAGCTTACCCAATTATTCGCGGTGGATGAAGAGAAGAAAAGAATAAAGGCACTGAAGCAGGTGAAATAAAAAATGTTTGATGCCCCGATTTAGTGCTCGCTTAAAATATCGTGACCCATTTTATCCCGCTTGGTGGTCAGGTATTTTTCATTGTGAATGTTTGGCTTTATTTCAATCGGTACGGTTTCTATTACCTCCAGTCCATAGCCGAGAAGGCCTGCTCTTTTCTTTGGATTATTGCTCATCAGCTTCATTTTGCTAATACCGAGGTGACGTAGAATTTGCGCCCCTACCCCATAATCCCTTTCATCCATGCTAAAGCCAAGCTCTATATTGGCTTCCACGGTATCCATTCCCTGCTCCTGTAGTTTGTAAGCTTTTAGTTTATTCAGTAATCCAATACCTCTTCCTTCCTGATTCATGTAAAGTACAAGCCCCTTACCCGCAGCTTCCACTATTTTTAAAGCCTTATGCAACTGGTCGCCACAATCGCAGCGCAGTGAACCAAGTATGTCACCCGTCATACAACTGCTGTGTACCCTTACCAATACCGGTTCACCCTTTTTCCAGTCACCTTTTTTTATTGCCAGGTGTATCTCCCCGGTATTAATTTGCTGAAAGGCGATTAACTCAAAATCGCCATATTTTGTGGGCATTTGTACCCTTACTTCTTCTTTAATAAGCGTCTCCTTGCTAAGGCGGTAGGCGATCAGGTCTTTTATGGTTACCAATTTTAAATCAAATCTTTTGGCGATTTCCATCAACTGTGGCAAACGTGCCATGGTACCATCTTCATTCATAATTTCCACCAATACACCAGCAGGCGCAAAGCCTGCAAGCTTTGCCAGGTCAATGGTGGCCTCCGTATGGCCTGTCCTTCTTAACACCCCGCCTTTTTTTGCCCTGAGGGGAAAAATATGGCCGGGGCGGCCGAGGTCTTCCGCCTTGGTAGCCGGATCAACCAGCGCCTGTATTGTTTTAGCCCGGTCATGGGCGGAAATCCCGGTAGTGCATCCCTGCCCCAGCAAATCAATACTCACCGTAAAAGGCGTTGCATGCAGGGAGGTATTATCAATCACCATTGCAGGCAGGTTTAGCTCATCACATCTTTCTTCTGATAATGGCGCACAAATAAGGCCACGGCCATAAGTGCTCATGAAATTGATTATTTCGGGCGTAACGTTTTGCGCGGCGGTAATAAAATCCCCTTCATTCTCCCTGTCTTCATCATCTACTACAATTACCAGCTTACCTTTTTTAATATCTTCAAT
>JAVHOI010000469.1:0-1356 GCA_036169975.1 Ferruginibacter sp.
GGTCATTCATCCATTGCATATTATCATAAAAACAAGGGGTACCACCACCACAGGCCACAATGGTATTTTGCAAATTAGCGCAGTTTCTTAAAGCCGCCGCTTCCATCTTTCTGAATTGATCCTCTCCCTTAGTTTCAAAAATAGAGGCGATGGTTTCCCCTGCCTGTTTTTCAATAACTTCATCAAGGTCAACAAATGACATTTGATTAGCTGAAGCCCATAATTTACCCCAATGCGTTTTGCCACTACCCATAAAACCAATTAGAAAATAATTGAACCCATGCCGACTGAAGGAAGAACTGTTTGAAGATTCCATATTTGTCACAAAAATATTTTTTGCAAAGAAAGACAAATAATAAATAGCATCTTTAAATTTCAGGGCTTGATCTTATTTCCCCATCAGCGGGTCAGGGTGCAGGATTTACTTCTTTTTATAATCACCCCTTTTCCATGCCTTTATAAATTCATTCCAGGCGAATGGATTAAATATATTCATGGGAGGGACCTGCCCTGAATAATAGGATTTTGCGGCTTGCTGTGTCAGGTACCTGCCGGCAGCTTCCCTGCCATCTGTAGGTAAGGTTGCCATCAATAGCCTTCTTTTGCTTTCATCGTTATTTTTTCGGGCAATTTCCAGGTTATCATCCGGCACAACCGTGTTAATAAAATCCCGCTCAAACTGCTCCCTGGATGGCCTCGACTTAATAATAGTTGCCGCCAGGTAAACCGTATCGTTTACCATCAACTGTAATACGCTGTACTGATTGCCTTCTATATCTTTAGGAACAGTTATCAATTTTGGTTTATACCCAACACTTGAAAATTCTATACGGTCGCCCTTTAAAACCACGATACTGAATACGCCCTGGTTGTTGGTGATGGTTCCCCTGCTTTGGCCTTTTACCACCACACTCACAGAAGGTATCCCCTGAAGGCTATCGGCTGTCATTACTACTCCGTATAATTGTACTACGGAGTCTTTGAAAGTTTCAAATTGGGCTTTGGAAACAACCGGCAAAAAACAGGAAGCGATAAGAAAAAATAGTATAAGTTTATTCATGTACACAATCCTCAAAATGGTTTTTTAGGTTTAAATTTAAAATGATCTTTGCAGGCATAAAAAATTAATTATTCATTTCCCGCCGGGCAATTCAATGTCATTAAATTAAATAGCGTAATGAATTGCACCGTTCCTTTTGGGCGGTGAAAAGATTATCTTATTCACTTATCGGTTTTAGCCAAAAAATATTTCGGCTAACGCCGCATTTATTTGGCGGAAACGCTATTTAATTAAGATCCTTATGCCGGATACCAAAAATAACAACATTCCTCAATTAATAAACAAAGTAAGGCGTT
>JAVHOI010000470.1:0-24373 GCA_036169975.1 Ferruginibacter sp.
ATCAAAATAAATAACGGATGGTACAAGCGAACTGTTGTTATGTTCTTTTAAAGCGACTGGTTGTTTGGTGTCAGGATGTATGATGGATACCAAACTATTGGTAGTGCCCAAATCAATGCCCACAATGATTTCTTCCTTTTGTAAACTGCCGGTTGCAATGTTGATACCAATTTTTGCCATAAGGTGAATTGACCTGTTTGAAATTTAAGGAAATAATTAATTTAAGGATCGCAAAAATAACAAATTATGAATGGGGATTATTATCGTTTTTGATTGTGGCCTTTCGAAATAAGAAATTAATTGATGTGCAAAAAAAGCCCCCTGGCTTGCAGGGGGCTCAATATCCGTACTTCTGGTAAAATTAATAATTTCTCAGTTTCATTTCCACTCTCCTGTTTTTGGCACGGCCTGCCACTGTTTTGTTATCGGCAATTGGTTTATCAATGCCAAAGCCGGTAGCTACAAGGCGGCTTGCATCAATACCTTTGCTTTCCAGGTAGGTTTTAACGGAATTGGCTCTTGCCTCAGATAATACCTGGTTTTTTTCAGGAGTGCCTGTAATATCCGTGTGGCCATCAATATCAACTTTATAAGTGGGGTTTTCTTTTAAAATACCCACTACATTATTCAGCGATGTATTTGATTTTGCCAATAGTTTAGCGCTGCCGGTGGCGAAGAAAATATTTTGTGCTGCTTTGTTTACCCTTTCAACTTTAGCGGTTTCAATTACAGGGCAACCATAATTACTGGCAAGGCCAGCCTCATTTGGACATTTGTCCTCTTCATCATTTACACCATCCTTATCCGTATCTGGTACCGGGCACCCCTGGTAACGGGCTACCCCCGGCACGTCAATACATTTATCATTTTCGTCATTAATACCATCCTTGTCAGTATCTGGTACCGGGCAGCCCTGGTATCTGGCCAAACCTGCCACACCAGGGCATTTATCTTCGCTATCTGTAATTCCATCTCCATCTCTATCAGGGCAACCCTGCATAGAAGCTATACCCGGCACATCCGGGCATTTGTCATTTTCATCCAATACGCCATCTTTATCCCTGTCTTTAGGTTCTTCAACAGGAGGTGGTGGTGGCAGCGGCGCCATCTCAACAACTTTCTTTTTTCCAATACTGCCCGCAAATCCTATGCTGTGATAGAGATGATAAGCCACATTTTCGGTAACGGGTATGCGATATTGAGAATTTATCAGAATAAAAGATTCATCGAAAAGATTAAACTGCAAACCAACCCCCGCCGGAATAAAGGCACCATAATATCCGTCAAACTTTGAAACACCGGCACCCAAAGAAAGATACGGCGACATTAAATATTTATCCGGAACTAATTTTAGATTGGCGATGGCAGTTACATCCAACAAGAATTTATTTCCGCCGGCGCTGGGATTATTTGGTACCGGATAATCCGTAAATGAACCTGAAGCCGTAGCAACAAAATCAACATTGTTACTAAGGCCTTCCATATAATTTATGGCCAATCCGGGAGACATGCGTGTCGTCTTTGACCAATTATTAGTTCTTAGTACGCTGGAAAGGCCATCCTTTCTTATTTCCGCAGCGGTTTTGAAATCAACAAAAAAGAAATGAAAACCTAATGCGGAAGGCTTTTTATACTCATGCTGTGCATAAGAATTTGTAAGCAGGCAAATGGCTAAAAAAGACAGGATAATTTTCTTCATATTAATGTTAGTTTTCTTGAATTTAAACAAATGTAGTTGCTTCAATTCAAATCTTAAAATTATTTACAACTTAATTTAATTATAATACACATTGAAAGTAAAGGTGAATATTTTAATTTCCTGCGCCGCAAAATTTTATTTTAAACTGGTTTTTTCCTTCCAATCACTTCCACTTTAACCCTTACCAACCCCCCCGCGGCAAATCCCAATTTTTTAGCGGCCGCTTTTGAAAGATCAACTATGCGGCGCATATCAGGATGCAGCCTGTCATTGACCTTCACCACTACCGATTTATCGTTGCGCACATTGGTAACTTTTATCCAGGTGCCAAATGGGAGCATATTGCAGGCACAGGTAAATTTGTGCTGACTAAAAATTTCACCGTTTGCAGTTTGACGGCCATGAAATTTATCGTGATAAAAACTTGCAAGCCCGTAAATGACCCGCTTATTGGTTGATTTGACAATTTTAGTTTTAGAGGAAGATTTTTTTTGACCCGGAGCAGGCGTAAAAAAAAATAGTGCGGCACAAAACATAATAAAATACCCGGGCCTCAACCTATTTTTTGGACAAAAAAAATTTTTATTCATGCAAAGCAATTTAGTGGCTGTTTATTTATCCGAAAAATATTTTTCCCTCATCAGTTTATCTTCTCCGTAAATATCATCATAAAACCTGATCTTCCCTCCCTTTCCCCCGCAGCTAAAGTAAGCAATAAATAATGGGATACCATTTTTCACAGTTATACTCCTTTTTTCCTTTTTGGACAACCAGCTTTTGATAGAGTCTTTATTATACCGGAGTGTTTCTCCGGGCTTTAAATTAATGCTATCATTCCTGGCAATAAAATAGGCTAATTCTTCCCACTGCTGCACCCTTACACAGCCATGGCTTAAAGCCCTTGACGCATTCTTAAAAAGATATCGCTGATTGGTATCATGCAGATATACGCTGTAGGGATTATTGAAATTAAATTTCAGTATGCCCAGCGCATTATCATCACCACTGCCCTGCATTACTTTATAAGGAATGCCTTTTTTATATTTGCCCCAGTTAATGGTTTCCGGGTCAACGGTTTCGCCCTTATCATTTACCAAATGCAATCCAATCCGGGATAAATAATTTGGATTTATTTTTAATTTAGGAAGGTACTGTTTCGCAATGATACTGTTGGGTACCGTCCATGTAGGATAGGTAACCATATTGGAGATTACGCTATTCAACAAGGGTGTTTTTGTATCCGGCTTACCACATATTATTTTAGACTCCAAGGCAATAGTATCATGATCCCATACATATAAATAATAAGCGGGCAGGTTTACAAGGATATATTTTTCCGGCATTACGGAGGGTAATTGTTTATAGCGATCGAGGGTAATGGCAATGCGTTTAAAACGTTCCATATCACTGAGATTCATTAAACGGATCAAAGCTGCCGATACCTTTCCATCCTGCTTAACACCTTTCTTTTTTTGATATTTTTTTATAGCCACAGTCAACGCCGCCGAGTCGGGCAAAATATTATCCGCTTTGATACAATTGCTTTCCTTCAATCTTTTTTGAATTGTTTTAATAAATAAAACCGAATCTTTTTCCACACCAGCTTTGTAGGGGTAGGCAACATAAGTATATTCCTTTCTGTCCATGCTATCCAAAAACCGGGGGATGGCTTTCTTTAATTCCAAATAGCCCTGTTGCTTTGGCTCCAGTGTATTGATAAGTTCAGTAAGCTGCTTTTGCTCAATAAAGGATTTTAAGGCCGATGTATAAAAATCTTTTTTCGTTAGGGTATCCGTTTTATTAAATAAAATACTGTCGGCGGCAAGCCTGCCAACTTTTAAATCTTTTATCAAATGCATAAACGCATCAGTAAGCATCAGGTCGGCCCTTGTCCATAATTCAGCATCCATTCTTTTTAAAGAATCATTATCCAATTTTATTTTTAAAGAATTTAAATTTTTAAAATGATAATCCATTTGAAACAGGCCATACCGTTCGCCATTTTGAATAAAGTTAAGCAACGTATCAGTCAGGGGATTCCAAATTTCCCTATGACTCCAGATATTTTCATAATCATTATTGGTATAATAATCATATACCAGGGAAATTAATTTTAAATGAATACTGTCATCAATCACGCCATCGTGTTGCACGGCAAAGGCCAGCGCCTGCTTTATGCTTTCGCTTGTTTCCTTGTCCATCCTGTCAGGATCAGCTACGATTTTTTTTTCTCCGGGCTTAGCCACACCATTGCAGGAAATAAAAAATATCCAGCATACAATGCAAAGGAATATAGGTGAATGTGTTTTTTGCTGATTCATATTTGAGGTGAAAATAGTACTAACTTTCCGAACAAGATTTTTATTAAAGGGTTTTATCAGGTATTGAAACCATGAACAAGATAATAAATAGCTGCTACATAAAATCTGTATTGATATTATTTTTTTTAACATCCCTGCTCAATAACTATGAACAGGACACTGTATTGAATAAATATGGATTATGGGTGATCCACAATGATACAGCCTATCGGGAAAGCGTTAAGAAAGATGCGAAAAAGGAGTTGCTTGATTAAAAAAAAGGTTCCCCGGTTTCTGTTTGATCTGAGGTATGCGAAAAAAAATAATTTAACGAAATCAAAATTATATCCTGCATGGAATAAAACGTTTTTACGGAAGCCTGCCGCAACGGCTATAAGTGCAATACAAAAAGATTTGAAAAAGCAGGGACTATGTGATAAATAAGATATTTGATGCTTACCACCCTTATTTCGTTAATCTCCTGTGGACAATCAGGGTTGCCAACCTTTACAAGGTTGGCAACCCTATCACATTTTATGGATTCTTTTTTGACTGTGTTGGTTTTGCAGTTTGTTGCAAATACTCTTTTGTTAATGGAATGGATGGCAGTATATTCTTTGATGCCAAAAACAGGTTAATGCCTTATTATATAAGGATGGGGGCAACGCATATATATGGATTGCGAATGGCAATAGAATATCCGGCATCAAAAAAACCCATGGAACTATACTTTTAGTTTCACTAAAACTTTGTAAATATACACTAATGAAAAAAGCAACAAAAAAAGCAACTGCAAAAGGGCAGATAATGAACGAGGCCGACATTATTGGCCCCATGATGGTATATACCGGGCCACGTACAAAAGAAGATTTGCAATTTATGGCAGAACGGTTTGCCAAACGCAAAGCAGTTAGGGAAGCTACTTCCAAAAAAAAGCAATCCAAACCCATCCTTCAAAAATTTTCTTAAAATCATTTTTCTACTTTCGTACCGTTGCAGGTATCCTTACCGCTGGCTTTGCAGCGAAGCCATCACCTACAACATCGCTTACCATTTATATTTTATTGGTACCACATTACTGGTTGTTGGCATTGCCATCGCTGCGTTATCCTCCATACAAAATCACCACAACGAAAGGCAGCGGGTTTTGGATAACCATCTTCAATAAGGCATCATTTAAATATTAGCGTTGATTGTATTTGGAAAAATGATTTTTATTTTACCGAAGCGGATTTACTACCAAACATTGCGTGGGCAGGTATCGCCATATTTGTTGCCCAGCATAAAGCCCAGCACAATTTCATGGGTGTTTTTGGTGTAGGTCCTCAACCTTGATGTGGTGGCATTTTCGTAAGCGTAACCGATATTAAAAGTATTGGAAACATTGATACCCGCCATGGCGGAATAGCCGGAAACCAAATCGGAAAATCGGTAACTGCCGCCTACCCAAAACTTATCGAGGTATTGCAGTTTTACATTGGTATGGATGCCGTACAACTGCGGTTCCCAAAATTGTACCATCACGGATGGCAGGGCGCTTACCTCATCCGTTACCGCGAAACGATACCCGGCTGTTAAAAAATAATTGGGTGTATAATAAGTGCCATAGTCGCCATTGGCAACAAATTTCGCTTTGCCGGGAATTATATTTTGTACCGAAATACCGGCAAAGAAATTGGCGCCATACAACCACAGCCCCGCTCCCACTTCCGGCTTTAATTTTCTTAATTCCCCATTGCTATATCCAATAGCAGGATCGTTGGGATCAAGGTCGGCGAAATCTATCCTGCTCCTATCGAGGTTTACGCTCGTGATGCCCGCATTAAATCCCGCGGATAAAGTGATCCTGGCTCCCAATGGTTTATGGTACGCATAAGAACCATAAACCGACCAGCGATTGATATACCCTGCCTTATCATTTATGGCGGTAAAGCCTACGCCATGATGCGCATCGGGTGCGGTATAATTTTCCCAATATTGTTTTCCCCTCGGATTTTCGCCCGGCACCTCAAAGGAAGTAGCGGTGGTCCTGTAATCCGTTTTGCCAAGAGGGCTATGAATACTGAAATAGGTGGTAACAGGCGCCCCGTTTATTCCTGTCCATTGGTTACGGTAGCTAAGTTTTACATCCATATAATTTTCTATTCCTGTTACGGCGGGGTTGAGGATGTAATTGTTTAAAATGTACTGGGTATAAAACGGCTTTGCCTGTGATAATGCCATCAGGCTGATAAAAAAATTAACCCCCGCTAAAGCGATTTTTTTCATGTGTTCAGTTTGCTGTATTGATCCTTATTTCAAAATGGTAACGTACCCGGTAATTGGTTTGCGCCCGCTGCCTGGTTCTAAAATATAATAGTACGTATCAACAGGCAATGATTTTCCTTTTAAATTTCCATCCCAGGCTTTAGCATCACTATATCCTTTTGCTTCATATACCAATTGCCCTGTTCTGGTAAATACCTGTATCCTGCAATCCGGATAAGATTCTAAATATTTAATCAGCCATTTATCATTAATACCATCATTATTTGGTGTAAACGTATTGGGTATTTTGGGGGCTTTTAAAAGTTTCACCAATACTTTGTCCGATGCCGTACAATTGCCTCTTGCCGTTACCGACAAAGTGTAAGTAATATCATTTAAAGGATTTGTAACAGCAGGTGTTGGGCTGGTAGCGGAATTGAGGTACAAAGCAGGCGCCCATAAATATTGTAAATCATTTCCTGTAACCACCGGTTGCAAAATTATGGTACCGCCTTCAAGCACCACCCTGTCCGGCCCCGCATCTACTACCGGATAAGGATATACTGTAAAGGGTTGGGTAAGGGTATCGCTGTTACAGCCATTATTGTTGGTAATAAACAAACTTACTTTAAAAGTATTATCGCTGCCATACAAATGCGCAGGATTGCGGGTAAAGTCTTTTTGGCCATCACCAAAATCCCAGTTCCATGCGGTTACCGTACTATCCAGGCCATTGCTTGCATCAGTAAACTTTACTACATCCCTTACACAAATACTTTGTTTATCCATGGTGAATGCAGCCCTGGGTTGTGGATGAATAGTGTTTAATAAAATGGTGGTATCCGCAATACACCCATTACCACTTGTTACCCTCAGGTTTACATTATAAGGGCCGGTACCAGTGTAAATATGTAGAGGTGTTTTAGCCACCGAACTGTTGCCGGCGCCGCTGATGGGGTCATCAAAATTCCATGAAAATGTAAATGCGTTTTCAGTACCATCCGCAATGGTGGAAAGATTATTAAATGTAACAGGCGCAGCCGGCAAACAAGCGGATGAAGGCAGGGCAAAGTTGGGTTTAGGTTGAGGTTTCACAGCTACCAACAATTGTTTTACCGCACTGATACATCCATTATTTGTTGTTACATCAAGGGCTACATTATAATTGCCTGCCGAAGCGAAAGTATGTGTAAAAGATGTGGGGGAATTTTTTGCAACTACCGGTGTGCCATCCGCGAAATTCCAGGTATAATTTGTAATAGCGCCAACTGGTGTAGAGGAGGTACTGGTAAATGAAATGGTTTTTGTTTCGCAGGCAGGTAAGCTAAAGGTAAAGTCCGCTAACGGTGGCGCCAACACGGTAATTTGTCCGGAAGACGTATCTGTACAGCCACCTGTAGCAGAAGTAAACCTGTATGAAATGGTATGTATTCCTGCCCCCGCAACAGCAGGGCTGAATATGCCCGCAGGCGATACACCCGTACCGGTAAATTGGAAAGTTCCCGGCACCCCGCCAATTTCCGTAGCCTGTATTATTTGATAAGGCGCCGCATCCAGGCAGGTAATGGGCAATGCGTTAAACCGTACTTTGGGCGCCGCGTTTACGGTTATCGGCTGTAACCTATCGTTGATACAAACACCACCAGAATAAGCCCTCAGGCGGATGGTAAAATTTTTGGTTAAGGGCGTTTGAAAATCAGGGTACAAATGTTTATATATTTTTCCAATAGCAGGAAAATCATCCGTATCAAATATCGTTGGCGTTCCCGCATTATCCCAATATAATTCCACCTTGTTTATTGAGCCTGGAAATACGGTTGAAATATTGGTAATAGCTACCGTATCGTTGCCACATAAAGCAGCCGGGGTGCTTACTGTAAAATTAGCCAAAGGATTACTTCCATTTACAAAGAAACCCTGGCTGATGGTGTCTGCACAACTACTGTTACTTGTTACCGTTAGTGATATAGTATAAGGGCCTACAACAGTATAACTATGTTGCGGGCTTTGAAGCGTTGAAGTATTTAAAGCCCCCGAAACGGGATCACCAAAATTCCACAACCAGGAGGTGATGGTACCAGATGCGATTGAACTGGTATCACTAAATTGAGCATAGGTATCGCTCAGGCAAACTTCCGGAACAATAAAGCCCGCTTTGGGTTGTGGATTAATAATTACTGATTTATTAATAAGCGGGCTTACGCAACCTTTATCGGTTGTTACCGTAAGGGTTGCAGGAAAAGTACCTGTCTTGGTATATGGATGGGTAAATGAATTGCCATTGTTCAGGTTCAGCAAAGTGCCATCACCCAAATTCCATTTCCAATTGGTAAGGTTACCTGCGTTGGCTGTGGAAGCATCAGCAAAAGAAATATTTTTGGCTATGCAAAATGGCCCTGAATCATTAAAAGCAGCCGTGGGTAATGGATTAACGGTAACTGTTCTCGTCATCGTATCACTCGTGCAGCCCTTATCGGTAGTTACCCAATGCAGGATGGTTTTTGTACCGGAAGCAGCATATTTATGCGTGGCATTTTGTGTGGTATCAAAAGGTGAACCATCGCCAAAATCCCAATGCCAATTGGTAATGGCGTTGCCGCTGCCATTACTTGTACTGGCAAAACGGGTAGTATCATTTAAACAATTTTCCACATTCGCCGTAAAATTGGCAATGGCTTGTGGATAAACATTACTTAACACTTTTGTACTATCCTGCATACATGCTGCAGCGCTGGTAGTTTTTAGATTAATCGTAAACGGCCCGGTAGAGGTAAAATAATGAACAGGGTTTTTTAAAGTGGCGGTATTGTTTACACCACTTAACGGATCTCCAAAAGTCCATACAAAACTAAAGGTTGCCTGCGACACATCCGCAATAGTGCTGGCATCAAAAAACCGGGCGGAGTCTGCCGGAAGGCAAATACCCGCGGGCATTTTGAAGTTGGAAACAGGATTAGGATGAACCACAAATGGCTTATTAAAAACTACGCTCTGGCAACCGCTGTTGGTTTCTGTTTTTAAGGTAGCCGTTTTATTTCCCCAGGGAAAATAAGCATGTATGCGGCTGCTATTATTGAGCATCGTATCCTTTATTCCATCACCATAATCCCAATACCATTTTGTAATTACACCCGGTGCCTGTACCGTAGATGTATCACCAAATGTAACAGGCTTACCCTCGCAGATGGGGGAAGCTATACCAAAAAACGCGACAGGTATTGCCGTAACAAAAACCTGCTTTGTCGCCTGCGAAGTATAACATCCAATGTTGCTCAAAGCCGTCAGTGTTACATTGAAAATTCCCGCTCCTGAAAATTTATGTTTGGGATTTTTAAGCGTTGAAGTATTGGCGGCGCCACTTGCAGGATCGCCAAAATTCCATTGCCATTTATAATTATAAACCCCGGAGCCTACAGGGTAAACTGTACTGTCAAACAAAGCGACGGAGTCAGCGAAACATCCGGAGGTTTGGTAAGCGATAACTACAGTAGCAGGATCATACACATACAAAGAATCATCCCTTGTCTGAATACTTCCGCAGCCATCCGAACCAGATGATTGAGAAGTGATACTTACCGGATAAACACCTGCAGGAGAATAGGTGTAGGTTGTTGGTAATTTGTATCGCCAAACCTGCCTGCCATTTATAAAATAAGAAGTATCATTAATGCTGGCAGGGTTAGTTACGGTAACATTAGGATAAGGGCTGCCTAAGGGTTTATTGTAAAAATCCCAATACAAGGACAAAGGCTGGTAGGGATAAGTTACCGAAAAGTAAAATGGGTTTCCTGTACAGGCTGTCGTTTGATTCGAAATATTCAATGGGTTTAATGGTGTAATAAAAGTGTACAAATCCCTAAGATTGGTACCGGCTGAATAACCATAAGATTCAGCGGAACCGAACCCATAAGCTATGGCATTGAAACCAGAATCGCAGGTTAAATGATGGGCGCCTGAAGAAAGAGGATTATTGGAATTGCCATTAGTGTAAATTCGGATATAGGAATAATTATTATCCTGTGGCAAAACATTTACCGTTTCATTTGGCGAAACGCCGTCTATTTTAAAAGAGCTGATCCCCGTACCGGCATTGCGCAGCACTACATTAATAAAATGCTGGCTGATGGCGGTAGAAGTAGCGGGCTGCATTGAATTGACCGTAACATCCGTTACCGTTTGTTCTACCGGGTTAAGGTATATCATATCAGGATCATGAGGGTTACTATTACCGCTGCAACCTGCCGTAGTAAAATATTGCGCTACCAGAACAGGTTTATCCGCATCTACTACCTTGGTTAAATTACTACTGAACTGATAATAATTATTTGAAAAATTCGCAGCAGCTACCGGAGTTCCATTTAAGGTAACAATGGTGGCAGGGTCGGGCCGGAAAATCCTGAAAAAATTTGTATTAATTACCGGAGGATTATTGGTGTTGGCCCGGTTAATGCCTGGAATCAAAACATACTTTTTACCCCATGTACTGGCCGGATACATTTGCTGATAAAGATTATCAGAACTTCCGGTACCGGGGCACCCAATAGATATTTTTCCACTGCCGCAAAAAACCGCGATTTTTTTGCAGCCCGAAGTACCCGAAGCAATTGATTTGATAGTGCTCCCGGTGAGGTCATTGTTTGCCAAAACCTGGTAAATTTGTCCCTGTGTCAAGTTGATGGTTTGGGTTACATTAGCCAGCCAACCTCCTTTTGTATTTTGGCCTGGTGTTATTTCAACTACCGTTATACCGGTATCAACGGCTTCCACAAAAAAGTAGGAATAAGAATTGGCTTCATTTGAAACCTGATCATAATTGAGGGAGTAATAATTTTTTCCCAGTGTATTGGTGGGTAAAAAAACAGTGGCTCCCGAAATAGCATTTACATAAATGAAGCCATAAGCTACAATAGGTTTTTGGGCGGTAATATGTATGCCATGATTATATAACCCTTCATCCAGCAATGCCGCGGTTCTTGGAATATTTACAACGGTAATCTGGTTTTGGGTAATAGTAAAATTCTGACTGAATCCTATACTTGCAACAGACACATTGCCTGTGGTATTTATATCTGATGTAAGGTAAATCTGCATGGATTCCGGAGCGCCTCCGTTAAACATTCTAACATGGTTTCCATATCCAACCCAAAAGTCCCTGCCCTTATTAGAAAAGTCTTGCGATAATAATGTAAGTGAAGTAACCAGGGTTAAAAAGAGGAATATTATTTTTCTCATTACACGTGGATAATTTAAGCAAATATAAGCGTGATAAAAATACTATTGGTGATAGACTGTACCAATTTTTTGGGCGGCTGGGGTGAGGTAATTCAATGTAGGAAAGGATATAAATATTTTAGCAGAATAACAATTATAAGAGGTACATCCAATTACCGGCATAACCTGTTGATAAGCGGCTTGTGCTGAGGAAATTGTTTTAATAATTCATCTCTCTTCGCTAATTCAAGATCACCAAAATCGAAGCCAGGCGCCACTGTGCAGCCAACAAAGGAATAGCCGGTACCTGGGGTAGGTTCCGAAGCAAACCAGCACTCCGCAGGTACAATGGCCTGGAATTGTTCCCCTTTTAGCAACCCATTTCCCATTTTGATAATTTCAAGTCTTCCGTTTAAATGTATTATGTATATCCGTAAGGTTCCCCCCGCATAAAAATGCCAGCATTCATCGCTGCTTATTTTATGAAATGCGGAAAAGTTTCCCTCCTTCAATAAAAAATAAATGGCCGTGCTGTAATTTCTTTCTCCGTTAAACCGTCTTGGCAACGAAGATTTAGGTATTATTTCCAATGACCTGTAATTCTCCCTATAAAAACCACCTTCAGGATGCGGAGAAAGGTTAAATTTTTCCTGTAAATTTTCCGCGGTAATATTGTTGTTCATACATTAAAAGTATATTCATTGTAATATACCACAAAAAAAATTGGATGCATTTAAAAATTGTCTGTGCGTTGAAAAATAATACAAATGTGCTGCATTGTGCCGGCTATGAGCGCTGGCATTTTGCCGGCCGTTTTTACCACTGTCGCTGTTGGCCTGCACGGTACTGTCTTACCTTTAAAATGCACCCCCTTATTTTTTCCATGATTTTATCTTACTTTCACATCCACTTAATAAGCTGTATCACAGGCTATGATATACCTTTCACAAAACATATCATTACCGCCTGAATAAATAATCAAAATCTTTTACTATGCGTAACCTGCTTTTATTATCCCTGCTTATATTTATTTTCTCCTGCAACAATGATGATTCAAAAAGTGATGCTGCGGCCGGTGATACCACGTACATAACTGAAGAAAGCGCAAAGCCCTCTATTGAAAATCCTGTTCAATTTAAGAACCTGATTTGGTTCCCTGTCTTTGATTCCGCAAAGGGGGATGTTGTTTTAAAACAACAAAGGCAGGTTAGTAAGGATACATTAACAGCAGATAAATTAATAAAAGAAATCAATGATTCATGGGAAGGGATTAAACTTGAATTTCGAAAAATTTCGCATGACACGCTTTATGTGGCCATACCGGAAAGCGCGGTACTTACCCGGCAAATGGGCAGCAGCGGGGCATACAGTTATATATCTTCCACCACCTATACCTTAACTGAATTGAAGCATATAAAATTCGTCAACTACGACTTTGAGGAAGGCGACCACTTAGCCCCCGGAACAATGAAGCGGTCGGATTTTAAAAACTGATTACTGCATGCTTCTACAATGCCGTTAAGCCGGAAAACATCCGCTGGCAACCTCCCCTAAAAACACAAGCCCCTCACTTTTCAGCAAGGGGCCACACAAACTATACATAAAAATGAGCTGCCTTTTCGCAGGCCCAAACACAAAAAAAATATGATGCCGCCGCCTTTTGTAATCCTTCAACAACAGGTTAAGGATAACAGGAAGTGGTAACTACGCCTGTTTTTTAATCGGGTTTTTTCCCGTCCAGAAAAGTATTGATCGTGCTGATTTCGGCCTGATTATTTTCATCAGACTTTACGGTGTAGTTGCTATAGAAGCTTTCTACATCTGCTATGGAATTGTGCAACTCCATATTGCGGCGAAGGTAAGCAGGCACCATTTCAAACTCATTATTCGGATCGGCCGCGTTAATATTGAATGACAAATTACGCAGTTTTGCAATGCGATCCATAGCCCGGCGCCGTAATTCCTCCGTTTCGTCAGGCATCGCCTGCTCCTCAACCTTGGAGATCATGATTGGCTGGGTTTGTTGTACAATAGGCTTCTCCTCCGCCGCCTGATGGGAATCTTTAACCACCATACGCATTTCGGTTGCAGGCTCGTCTTCCTGTGGCTTACTTTGCGCAGAGGTTAGTTCTTCCAAAGTGTTGGATTTTATTGCGGGCTGTTGCTCCTCTACATATATATTCGAGGGCTTCGCCAAATATCCACCTGCAGACGAAACAGGTGTGCCAGCTTCTTTATAGTGAATGGTTAATTCCGTTTTGGTGTTATTTGCAATGGGTGGTTTTTCAGCAGGTACAGGAGTGGTTGGAATATCAAATTCTATTAACGGAACCTGATCAGATGCCGAAGATATTTCAAAAAATATATTTGGTGCCTCTAATTTATCCACAGTGTTTTTACCTCGTAATTCTACTTCCTTTTCTTCCGGCTGCTGTACGCTTAATGTGGGCATCATCAGTTCAGGGTCAACTTTCGCAATCTCCTTTACCGGTACTTTTTCTTCCGCTGCCGCAATCACTTTGGATTCTTCGTTTACATCAAACTGCAATGTGGGTTGCAGCACTACTTTTCTATCTTCCTTTACCGGCATATCCAGTGTCAATACAATTTTTTCATTCTTCTTTTCTTCCTTAGGCATATTGATCGTTTTTGCAAACGGATCTTTATGTTGAAAGCCGGTAGCGATTAATGTAATGCTAATGCCCGCACCCAATGTACTATCGTAACCCAATCCCAGAATCACATCGGTATCTTCGCCGGCCTGGCTCATCAGATAATTTTGAATGACCTCTACTTCATCCATGGTAAATTCATGTTCGCCCGAAGCGGAATTAATGTTGATCAATATCCATCTTGCACCACGGATTTCACTGTCATTCAACAATGGTGAATTCAATGCGTTTTCGATGGCTTTCTGCGCCCTGTTTTCCCCCTCCGCAATGGCGCTTCCCAATATCGCCACACCGCCATTACTCATAACGGTACAAACATCCGCGAAATCCACATTGATCTGGCCGGTGCTGTTGATTACATCGGTGATACATTTGGCGGCGGTTGCCAATACATTATCCGCTTTTTCAAATGCTTCCTTCATTTTTAAATTTCCAAACTGGTGCCGTAGTTTATCATTGCTGATCACCAGTAATGTATCCACATGATCCTTCATTAGCCGGATGCCTTCTTCCGCCTGTGCCAGCCTTTTTCTGCCTTCATAAGCAAATGGCGTGGTAACAATACCTACGGTAAGTATCCCCAGGTCCTTACAAATTTTCGCAAGGATGGGTGCGCCACCCGTACCCGTGCCACCGCCCATACCCGCGGTGATGAATGCCATCTTGGTATTCACTTCCAGTATGCGTTTTATTTCTTCCAGGCTTTCTTCCGTTGCCTGGCGGCCAATTTCGGGATTCGCACCGGCGCCTAACCCCTGCGTTAAATGTGGCCCCAACTGAATTTTGTTGGGTACTTTACTTTGCGCAATGGCCTGTGCATCCGTATTACAGATGATGAAGTTTACGCCTTCGATATTTTGCGAAAACATGTGGTTTACCGCATTGCTTCCGCCGCCGCCTACACCAATTACCTTGATGATGGACGATTGTTCTTTAGGCAAATCAAAATGTATCATAATTAATAATGTTTGGGCTTCATTAAAACCTATCCGCCGGGCGGATAAATTTTCGAAGCTTTTAGAATTTATGCACTCCGGATTTTCCGATAGTAAGCCGAAAAATCAGATGCACGTTTTTAATGGGTTAATCTGCCCTGCAATTTTTATATTTACTAAAAACTACCGGGGCATATTTTTTTTAAGTGTTATTTAAAAGAACTAAAAAGAAGCATTCATTTCAAAAGTATCTTCACTTTTTTTTAAATAGAATTTATTAAGATTGGCCCGTATTTTTAAAATTTGCCATCTTCTTCCTCCTTGAACAAATCTATTAAACCAATTTTAAAAGAATCCATGAACCCCTTTAATGATTTGCGTTCTTTTACTTTTTTGACATTTACCTTTTGTTCGTAGTCCATTTCTTTTCCCTGCGCATCCAATACTTCGTCTATTGGTGGCTGTTGCAGGGAAGCCGGTACCTGAATTTTGCGGAAAGATTCATCCAACTGCCTGTTTTTATTTTCATAATCATTGTACCCCTTTAATATTAAACCGATGCAGGTGCTGTACATTGGTTTGGCCAGTTCCTCAATATGCCCGCCGGCGAGGTGCTCGTTCGGATAACCGATCCTGGCATTCAATCCGGTAACATATTCCGTTAACTGGATCAAATGTTTCAATTGCGATCCGCCACCGGTAAGTATTACACCGCCGTTGAGCAGGCGGGTATCCAGGCCAACCTGCTTCAAATGAAAACTAACAAAATCCATGATCTCACTCATGCGTGCCTGAATAATCCCGGCCAGGTTTTTCACGCTGATCTCTTTAGGCTGCATGCCACGCAAACCCGGAATGGTGATAAAGGCATTTGATTTTGCTTCATCACTCAATGCGCTTCCGAATTGTACTTTCATTTGTTCGGCCTGTGTTTTTAAAACCCCCAAACCGTTCTTAATATCATTGGTAATATTTTCGCCCCCAAAAGGGATTACCGCCGTGTGCTTTAAAATACCTTCGTAAAAAACCGCAAGGTCGGTGGTACCGCCACCAATATCTACTATAGCCACACCTGCTTCCAGGTCCTGATCGCACATAACCGCCGCTGCCGAAGCCAATGGTTGCAATACCAAATCCTTAGTATGCAATCCCGCTTTTTCAACACTTCGGTTGATATTGCGGATGGCATTTTTATCACCGGTGATGATGTGAAAATTGGCGCCAACTTTTACACCGCTGTATCCAATCGGGTTAGGGATATTTTGAAAATTATCCACCGTAAATTCCTGTGGTATCACATCAATGATCTGATCGCCGGCAGGTATATAAGTCCTGTACTGATCCGCTATCAGCCGATCCACTTCTTCCTGCCTGATTTCTTCTTCTGTAGTCTGGCGAACAATGTCGCCACGGGTTTGCAAACTTTTAATATGATGGCCGGCAATGCCAACATACACTTCTTCAATTGCCAGGTTCGGATTGGAATCATAACAATTTTTAAGCGCCATTTCAATCGCCTTAATGGTTTGGTCAATGTTTAAGACCATACCATGTTGTACGCCATTGCTGTTGGCCCGGCCAAAGCCGAGGATCTCCAGTTTGCCGTATTCATTTTTACGCCCGGCAATGGCGGCTATCTTTGTAGTGCCAATGTCAAGCCCAACAATAACGGGGTTGGTATTCACCGCTCCGCTATCATTTGTCGTCTTTTGTTCCTGTGTCATAATTGTATGTTTGTTTGTGTGTGTTATTTAAAATTTATAGTTTATTGTTTTCCGTGTATTGTTTTTTGTTTTTTGTTTTCTGTTTTCTGTTTTCTGTTTTCTGTTTTTTTCCCTGCTACCTTTTATTATTTATGTATCTTTTTTTCTTTTTAAAATTCAATTCATTTGCCTTTTATTTTAATCCTGTTATACTTTTATTTTTTATAAAATATCTTCAACTGTTTGCACCCTTGCATTGCTCACCCTGCTACCGCCAGGCTATTTCTAATATTCATTATCCGGCTTTGCCGATGCCTTATTTTTTTGTAATGGTTTTGGCATTATTAGTTTCGGCTTTTTCGCTTCAACAGGCTTTTGTTTCTCAATTGGTTTCATCTTAATATTTGATGGTTTTACAATCACTGTTTTTTTTATAACTGTAGCCGATTTGCTTATTGCTGCCGGTATCGGTTTTGATAAGGCTGGTTTTTCAATTGCAGGCAATACCTGCGGCCATGCCTCTTCACCGGTATTGGCTGATGTACTATTATCATCTCTTTCAATAGACTGCTGAATTATATTTTTATTGGTTGTATTGTTCTCATTATCCTGGATAATTGTTTGTAAAGAATCACCAGCCCTTCTTTCCGCATTCTCGGCAATAGCCTGCATCAACTGCAAAGTGCGCAGCGAATCAGCTTTAACATCGTCCGCGCCTTTTCGCTTTGCCACTACCTGGTTATTGTATTGCACATTTATTTCACTGTATTTGTTCCACCCGGCTTTTACAATCACCTCCTTATAAAATATCCGGAGCTTACTAAATTTTTCCACCACATTCTTCGCATCGCCAAAAACAATAATGCTATTACCAAATTTTGGGATCATTTCAAATGTTCGTTGACCGGTAATATCTATCTGCTCAATCATCGCCATGTTAAACGAATCTTCCCTGACCGCCATACTGATGGCTAAAATATCCCTCAATAAATTACTGTCTGCTTTTAAAAGCACTTTTTTATCAGACGGGAAACCGGTGAATACCGGCAGCCTTGCGGAAAACTTTTCACTCAAAGGCAACATGGCTAAAGCGCTATCCAGATAAAAGGTAGTGCCGGCAATAGTAAACACCCTCGCCACCGGTTCTCTTTCCAATACATTTACCTCCAGCTTTTCATTATTATCAAAGAACAGTTGCGCATTTTTTACCCAGGTACTTTTTTGCAATGCCGCTTCCATCGCCTGTAAATCAAAGGAGCCAATTGTTTTACCCACCGGCTTTTCACCGGCTATGGAAGTGATGGTATTCAGTATATCATTTTTATCAACAAAATAATTATCAATTACCCCTTTGATATTGATGTCTATACCCGTACATTTTTTCGCATCCTTCCGCTGTATTGCCGCCACCAGCAAAAAAACAGTACCTGCACATAAAGCTGTCCACCAGGTGAAAAGCAACATGTTCTTTATGATTTGTTTTTTTGTCATACAGGTAAAGGTTGAAGGTGAAGGATGTAAGGTGAAAGGTGTAAGGCGAATGGTCTGTGGTCAATAGTGAATGACCAATGATCAATAATATCTTCTTACTCATCATCCTATATTCATCATTCTTTATACTTCATTCTTCATTCCTAATTCTTAATTTTTAATTTTCAATTCCTAATTAAATATTTTCCGTATTGGTTCCACCAAAGTGTCAATGTCGCCTGCCCCGGCTGTTATTAAAACAGTGCCTTCAAAACCTTCCTCTACATGCGCATCGTTTTCAATCATTAAATGTTTTAGCAGGCCTTCCCTGCTCATTACTATTTTATTTTCACTGTGCATCCTTTCTAAAATCATTTCACTGCATACGCCTTCAATGGGCAATTCCCTTGCAGGATAAACCGGCAACAATATCACCTCATCCGCCATATCCAATACTTCCGCAAAGCCATCAGCCAAATCCCTTGTCCTGCTATATAAATGTGGCTGAAAAATAACGATACATTTTTTATCCGGGAACATTGCTTTCGCCCCATTAATCAACGCCCTCAGCTCCTCTGGATGATGGGCGTAATCATCAATATAAACCAGCTTCTCCCTTTTCAGGATATATTCAAACCTCCTTTTTACTCCCCTGAAACCAGCGACGGCTTTTATTATATTGCCCTCCTCAATTCCTTTCTGATGCGCCACTGTAATGGCAGCAATCACATTTTCGATATTGTGTTTTCCGCCCATGTTTAGTACTACGTCTTTTAATATCCAGTCCGTTGCATCCGTATCTTTCATCATCACATCAAAGTGGTAACTTCCATTATTCATTTTAATATTGGAGGCATAAACATCAGCATTGCTATCATTCAAATGATAGGTTAAATGATTGCCGGCAACAAGATCCAAATTTCTTTTAAGCCCGTATTTGCTTATCAATAATCCACCTGGTTTAATCCTTGCGGAAAAATCAATAAATGCCTGCTCCATATTTTCAGCCGTACCATAAATATCAAGATGATCAGGATCCATAGAACTGATGATGGCTATATCCGGGCTTAATTTCAAAAAGCTCCTGTCATACTCATCCGCTTCCACTACACAAATATTTTTTTCACTGCTTTCCTCAGTGCCTTGCAACCGCGGCCAGAAATTGGTGTTATAGTTTACGGCAATCCCGCCAAGAAACGCATTGCAACCCAACCCGCTGTCGCGAAGTATATGCGCAACCATTGTGCTTGTAGTCGTTTTGCCATGGGTGCCTGCTATGCAAATATTGAAAGAGCCATTCGTAATTGCGCCTAACACATCACTCCGCTTAGCTACTATATAATTATTTTGCCTGAAAAAATTTAATTCTTTATGTCCCTTTGGTATAGCCGGTGTATAGATTACCAACTGAGCTGCTTTGTCAATAAGCCCAACATTATCTTCATAATGAATGTTGATTCCTTCCACTGATAATTGCTTTGTCAATGCAGTCGCTGTTTTGTCGTACCCGCTTACTATCACCCCCAATGATTTAAAATATCTTGCCAATGCACTCATGCCAATACCACCGATGCCGATAAAATAAACAGCAGGTTTTTCCCCTTCCGCCATCTGATGAGTGACACCAAAAAACGATAATATTTTATTGTATTCTTTCATTTTACAAAGTGTAAAACACTTTCCCTTTTTATTTTTTCTATTTAAATTGTTGTCCGACTAAAGTATTGAAACCCCTGCCAGCATTAAATTACCTCACCCACCTTCTCTTCCAACAAAAAAGAAAGAACAGCGCTTCTTACCTTGTTCAAACAGCCTGGCTTTCAAATCAACATTTCATCTTTAATGAACTTAAATCAACGACTCATTTGTTATACCAGATAGTCTCAAATTTTAAAAGGCTATTCACTTCATCAGCTTATCGTTTCAATTAATCAACGAATCAACTTTCCAATCAATCAGCCAAACAATTCCTCAGCCAATCTCCTTCAATATTTCCTTCGCAATTATTTCATCCGCATTGCTAATTGCCAATTTGCTGATGTTCATCATTAATTCTTCCTGCCTGCGTTCATCTTTTGAAAGGCTGATTACCGCTGGCACCAATTGTTCCATCGCTTCACAATCCCTTATCATCAGCCCGGCATTTTTATTTACCAATTTTTGCGCATTTACCGTTTGATGATCTTCCGCCGCAAAAGGAAATGGCACGAAGACCGCAGGTTTTTTCATCACACATAATTCAGCGATTGACATGGCGCCGCTTCGGCTAATTACTATATCCGCGGCGGAATACGCATATTCCATTTCTGTTATAAAATCATTTACCCAAATATTGAGCCTGCCCTCCGCAACCGCCTTTCCTTTATCCCCGTAATTCTTTCCTGTTTGCCAGATTAGTTGCAGGTCATTTTTTTCAAACGCATCAATACCTTCCGCCAGCGCGTCATTAATGCTTTTTGCTCCAAGGCTCCCCCCAATAGAAAGAATTGTTTTCCGGTAAGGTTCAAGTCCAAAAAAACGGATTGCATCTTCTTTGGTAACCTTACTCTGGGAAATGCTCTCCCTTACCGGGTTACCGGAGATTACTATCTTATTGGCGGGAAAGAATTTTTCCATGCCATCAATTGCTACAAAAATTTTTGCCGCATTTTTACCTAACAGCCTGTTTGACTTTCCGGCGAATGAATTGCTTTCGTGAATAAAAGTTTTGATCCCTTTTGCCTGCGCATAACGAAGTACAGGAAAACTGGAATAACCACCCACTCCAACAACAGCGGTGGGCTTAAATAACTTAATAATTTTCCTGACCTGAAAAAAACTTTTTACCAGCTTATAAGGCAGCGCAATATTTTTTATCAAAGAACTCCTGTTAAATCCTGCGATGTCCAGCCCCTCTATATTGTATCCCGCCAGGGGTACTTTTTCCATTTCCATTTTTCCTGTAGCCCCTACAAATAAAATTTCTGTTTGTGGTTGCAATTTTACAATAGCATTGGCAATGGCAATCGCCGGAAAAATATGGCCGCCGGTTCCGCCCCCTGCAATGATGATGCGAAGGCCAGGCCCACCTGCCTCCGCTGGTAAGCGGGGTGTTCCTGTCTCTTCTATGATTTTAGTTTCATTCACTTATTGAAACCCGGGTTTTATTTTTTATTACTTCAATTATTACCATTCAATTATTTTATTTATACAATTAGTATTAATCTCTCTTTAAAATTTTCAATACTTTCTTAGTTCCCCGCCGCGGCAGGCGACAGCGGGCTTTCCTGCTGCTCCACATTTCTTGCTACACTTAATATAATACCAATTGATAAACAGGTGAAGAGAAAACTACTTCCGCCCATGCTTACCAGTGGTAACGTTACCCCGGTGTTTGGAAATACATTTACATTGACACCCATATTGGCAATGGCCTGTATCACCAGCGTAAAGCTCAGCGCCAGCGCAAGAAAAGCCCCAAAGGCAAAAGGGCATTTCCGGTATAGCCTGATGCACCGGTACAAAAACAATAAATAAATGAATACAATGAAAGCACCACCTAATAACCCATACTCTTCCAGTATGATCGCGAAAATGAAATCACTGTATGAGTGTGGCAAAAAATTTCTTGCGTTACTGTTGCCGGGGCCACGGCCAAACCAGCCCCCGCTTGCTATAGCAATCTTTGCCTGGTTTATCTGGTAACTCTTTTCATTCCCATCGCCTTTACTGCTATACACGAATGTTTGTATCCTGCTTATCCAGGTAGGCACACGGCCGGAAGAAAACATCGCCGGCAAATCCTTTGATTTACCTTCTTCCTTATCATAATATTTTACCGCTACCAAAAACAATATCATGATTGGAACCGAGGCAATTGCCAGCGTCAGTAAAATATGCTTTGTGCTTACCCGCCCGATAAACATCAGCATAAAACTGGTGCCGGCCACCAGCATGGCCGTGGATAAATTGGCGGGAGCTATCAATAAACAAATAATCGCCACCGGAATAATGATGGGCAAAAAGCCTTTTTTAAAATCCTTAATCACCTTTTGTTTTTTACTTAATTGCCGACTCAAATACATGAACAGCGCCAGCTTTGCGAGGTCGGATGTCTGAAAGGTCATATTAATGACCGGTAATTTTATCCACCTGCTTCCCTCGTTTAAAGTAGCCCCAAAAAAATATGTATAAATCAACAAGGGTATCGCTATCAAAAATAAAATCAGCGCCACTCTTGAGTAAATCGTGTAATTGACCCTGTGCGCAAAGTAGATAATGATAACACCCAGGATGATAAAAGTAAATTGCTTAAACAGGTAACTCTCCGTACTCTTACTGTATTTATATGCCAGTGAACCGGTGCTGCTATATACCACCAGTAAACTTACCAGGGTAAGAATTATTACGATGGCCCATATCACCCTGTCGCCTTTGGTTCTCCTCACCAGGTTGCCGCCCATGCCACCAACACCCCTAAACGAAGCATTGAAAACTTCCTCTACATTTTCGGTGGAGCCGAATAATTGTTTCAGTATGGATTTGCCGTTTTGCATTTTCGTTCTCTTCGCTGAATGGAAAAATTGAAATTTATTTGTATTTTTTCTTTGTTTTATTTGAATACTGTTTCGAATGAAAAATATCTCAAGGCTATCATCCGGTTCAGTGTTACAAATCCTTTACTGCATTTTTAAACTGAAGGCCCCTGTCTTCATAATTTTTAAAAAGATCAAAACTTGCGCAGGCCGGGCTTAGCAAAACAACATCCCCTTTAACCGCAAAACGATAGGCCGCCTGCACCGCTGCTGCCGCCGTATCCGCATCTGCAATCCTTGAAACAAACCCGCCGAACGCTTCGTGAATCTTGTTGTTATCAATGCCCAGGCATACAATGGCTTTCACTTTTTCTTTCACCATATCATTCAACAGCGAATAGTCGTTTCCTTTATCCACTCCGCCCAATATTAAAATTACCGGGCTTTCCATACTTTCTAATGCAAACCAGGTGCTGTTTATATTGGTAGCCTTGCTGTCATTAATAAAAACCACGCCCCTGATGGTGGCTACCGGTTCCATCCTGTGTTCAAGGCTCTGAAAGGTTTGCAGCGATTCCCTTATAATTGGTTTTTTAATATCCACCGCGGTGGCGGCTAGGCTTGCGGCCATACTATTGTATTGATTGTGCTTTCCTTTCAGGGTAAAGTCATCAATGCTCATCCGCATTTCTTCGCCTTTCCATTTCAGGTACATCTCGGCGTTTGTCAGGTACGCTCCCTGTGGCAGTTCTTGGCTCATGGTAATGGGGTATAAGGTTGATTTAATGGGATAGTTATTAATATGTTTGTTCGTTATTTCATCATCCAGATTATAAATGAATACATCGTCTTCCTGCTGGTTTTCTACAACCCGGAATTTGCTGTCAATATAGTTTTGCATTTTGTATTCATACCTGTCTAAATGATCTTCGGTAACATTGGTTAGTATGGCAATATCCGGACGAAATGTTTTAATGTCATCCAACTGAAACGAGCTGATTTCTATAATGTATAAAGGCTTTGGATCCACCGCCACCTGCCTTGCAAAGGAGTAGCCGATATTACCAACCATCGCACAATCCAATCCCGCATTTTTACAAATATGAAAGATCAAAGACGTAGTGGTGGTTTTACCATTACTGCCTGTTATCGCAATGATCTTACTATTGCCTTTATACCTGAAGGCGAATTCTATTTCACTGATTATTGAAATCCCTTTCGCCCGGATTTCTTTTACCATATCATTTTTTTCAGGGATGCCAGGGCTTTTCATTACCTCATCCGCCGCAAGTATTTTTTCATCGGTATGCATGGTTTCTTCAAAATCAATCTGGCTTTGCAACAACTCCTTTTTATACACCTCTTTAATCGCATTGGCATCACTTACAAATACATCATACCCCTGTTGCTTCGCCAATAAAGCGGCGCCGATACCGCTTTCGCCCGCCCCCAATATGACAATTCGTTTTTTCATTTTTTAAAGTAAAAAATAATCCAGGACAGAAAAGTATAAAAATGGTCTTTCAACGGCATAGAATTCAACAGGTCATTTATCTTCAATAGGCCTGTCTGTATTTCTACAAACAATAAAAATTGGTTTTTCAACAGCATAGAAATTAACG
>JAVHOI010000470.1:24473-25557 GCA_036169975.1 Ferruginibacter sp.
AGGCCGATTCCAATAATGGCGCTTACACCGGTAGCGAGGCCATCCAGCCCATCCGTAATATTGGCACCGTTACTTACTGCCGTTACAATAAATATTACGATGAGGATATAGAGTATGTAGGTATAATCCTGCAGGCTTTTGGGCAACAGTTTCGCGTAATTGAATTCATGCGTTTTTACAAAAGGAATGGTAGTAATAGGTGATTTTACTTTTACAAAAAGATGCTTCTTTCCATCAATGGTTACCACATTAAAAGAATCACTCATCAGTTTTTCTCCGGGCCTTAATGCCGAATCTTTTACCATCGTAAAATCCGGATTGTAAACTTCTCTTTGTACTACCACACTTTGTGTAAAATAAAGTGTTGCGCCAACTATTATGCCCAACATTACCTGGCCAAAAATTTTAAATCTTCCGGCCAAACCATCACTATCACTTTTTTTATAAACAGCGCCTTTCGCCAGTGCCAATCTTTTTGACCTGATCTTTAAATAATCATCTATAAAACCAATTGTTCCCAACCATACCGTACATAACAACATCAGCCTTATGTAAACCTTATCAAGATTCGCTAATAATATAGTAGGTAATAATATCGCCAGGATAATGATAACACCACCCATTGTTGGGGTTCCCTTTTTTTGCTGTTCGCCGGCTAATCCCAATTCCCTAACGCTTTCGCCCAATTGTTTTTTTTGCAAAAAGCGGATTAACTTTTTACCATAAACTGTCGTAATGAATAAACTCAATATCATGGCCAGCATCACCCGAAAGGTGATGAAGTCGAACAATTTACTTCCGGGAAATTTATATCCCGATTCGGTAAGCCAATGAAAAAATTGATACAGCATAGTTAATGTGATAATTCGAAAATTTGAAAATTTTTTGAGCCTGCTACCTTAGGATTATTTTGCAAATTCAATATTTTTATTCTCCTTATTTTTCAATGATTTTAAAACTCATCAGTTTTTTTATCCAACAAATTATTATTCTCTCCTATTCCCCCATTTTCACATTTTCACATTTTCTCATTTTCTCATTTTCACATTTTCTCATTTTCACATTTTCTCATTTTCTCATTTTC
>JAVHOI010000471.1:0-6183 GCA_036169975.1 Ferruginibacter sp.
TGTGTGCCAGGTAGCCTCCATGCCGTATTTTTACAAATCGCTTTGGAAGTATATGCTGCTCAAAACGGCGTATAAATTCATTGGCGGTAAGTGTCAATTGTTTTTGGATACCATTATCAGCAAAGTCCTTATAACTAAAGGTTACGGTATCTGCCTGCTCATCTATACTTTGCATTCTATAGTTGCTGATGGCTACTTTATGGGTATATCTTCCCTGGTATTCCATTACAGTATGAAGTCCGCCAAAGGGTGCTTTAGCATATACTACCCAGTCTTTTTATCAAAGCGATTTAAATAGTTGCGGGCTGGTTATATTGGCTGGCATGGTTACCTGTGCTTTGGCAATTAACTTGTATAAGGCTTGTAAAAACTTTGCCCTGTAAACAATGCCCATTGCTTTTACGGGAAACAAAAAGCGCCCTTTTATATTTGTTGCCTGTTTCCAGTTATTATCGCCATCAATGCCGCCACCACTCACAATGCAATGTGTATGTGCCTGCCCGCCTGAATGACCAGTCGGGCAGGCCCTGCTGTTTTTTTTAATGCCACCCCGCATCCCGATGGCTATCGCAGGGTGATTTTTGAAATTGCAGACTGAAAATCCACATAGATAAAATATTGAAAAATAATATTGGATTTTAACAAGGTAACATTACACCCAAATACATTCTTTATATTTACAAAAAAAAATTTTTTTTAATGGAAAAACAAGCAATAAAAGCTAATCCACAACAGTGGTTGGCGATATATGGAGATCAGTTATATCAATATACCTTGCCAAGGGTAAATGATAGTGCAATTGCTGAAGATTTGGTGCAGGAAACATTTTTATCCGCCTTAAAAGGGTTGCCTGGATTTAAAGGGGAAGCCTCGGAAAAAAACTGGCTCTTTACTATTTTGAAAAATAAAATAATTGATTACTACAGAAAAAAATCAAAAGAACGGGAGGTAATAGCAACACCTGATTTAAAAGGGGCTGATGATGATTGGTTTAATGATGAAGGTAGTTGGGCCGAAAACAGGATGCCAAAAGATTGGCAGGTTGCTGATAACCCTGTTGAAAGAAAGGAAATTCAGAAAATCGTTAACTGGTGCAAAGACCATCTCAAAGCTTTGCAGCAGGATGTGTTCACGCTAAAATATATGGAAGACATGGAATCTGTTGAAATCTGTAAGGTATTAAATATTAGTTCGTCCAACTACTGGGTATTAATACACAGGGCAAGGCTTCAAATGCGAGACTGTGTGGAAAAACACTGGTTAAAAAACTGAGGAATATGAAAAAATTCATGATGAAATATTTGATGCTGAATTGCAGTGAAGCTACAATGCTGATGGCTAAAAGGGAAGAGGGTAAAATTTCCCTGAAGGATAGGGTACAATTATATCTGCATACCTCCATGTGCGCCTTTTGCCGAAAATTTGATAAGCAATCATTACTAATAGGAAAAGAATGCAGGCATGTGCATACCGATGAAAAATTATCTGTAAACGCAAAGGAAAAATTTGAGCAATTAATCAGGGAAGAATTAAAATGACCTTCCGGACAGGATGCTTTTTCGATTTTTTTTCCGTCAAGGATTTTACATTTAAATTAATTGTGCAGGGGCTTCAGGTGGCCTTTGCTTTTTTTTATTTACAAAGGGGTTAAAAATATTTATTGCCTGACTGTTATTTATTTCAACTTTATCACTTCGTCTCAAACCAGGCCTTTGGCGCTTACAGGATCAAAGTTAGCCGTACTTCAACGGGTTGATAGCAATGATATTTTATTTTATTTTATTTAATTTAATTTTTTTATTGAAGAAAAAAAGGATCCCGTTACTTTAAATTTAAGATGCCACTGAAAAAATGTGTCCTGATAACATTTGCTACTCCTGCGATTCGGTATTTATCAGCATGCCTGTTTTTGAATCTTCCATAATGCGATAGTCCGGTAAGCTTTTACAATTCAATCAGGATAGCCTGATTATAAATGCACTGGCATTGGGTGAATTGCCACTGGCTTTAGCCCAATGTCATTTAGTTAAGATAGAAGCCTTGCCGTTAAGGCGTTGCGACGTCTTTTTCTTCGGCTTACTTTGGTAGCAATTTTTAAAACGTCTTAACGCCTTAACGGCAATAAAAAAACTTAACTTAACGGCATTGGGCTTTAGCCTGTGGAATAGAAAAATTAAAAACGAAGTTTGGCTTCATTCAAAAATGGATTTTAGCAAACCTCTGATTCAATAATTGATACAGATGCAAATAGCAATTTTAAATAGTCCGGCTAAAGCCCCAGGTAACTGATGGGTATGCAAAACATGGGGGCGAAATATTTTAGTTAAAACTCAGGTGTTGCACAGCCTTGAAAATAAATAAGTAAAAATTGTAAATGCATTTCATATATATTATCAGATAAAGATTTCAAATTTTAGAAATTACCGGAGTGTTGTGATAAAGACAAAAGTTTCTAAAGATACCTGGCAGGGTGTTTGGATTAAAAGCCAGTGCGGGAAAATCCTTATGAAATAACCTAACAACGAATAAGTAAATTTCACGGTGTAGCCCAATACCTGAGTACCCCATTTCAATAAACAAAAATAATTTTTTTGTGGCGGAAGTAATGAAAACTATCATTGAGATGTTATTTCTTAAAATGGAAAGAAGCCCGCTGAACCCAATGCCAATGATTTAATTTATGATATTGTAAGAGGAATATTTATCTTTAAACCCATCCCAAAAATCTTCGGTATCCGACTTGGGTAATATTGTAACTGACGGTAAAAATAAATGGGTCAAAGTTGGTGAAATGCCGTATATCAAAGGCGGGCAAGAGAAAAAATAATTTTAATTGCCTGTAAATGTTTAAGTGAAAAATAGCATCAGTCCCCGCGAAATTCCGGAAAATATTTCTCCCGGTAATTTACAATAATAAATTCGTTTATTGCTATTCGTTAGTATTGCCCGTGTAGTAATTAAATTATTTTTTTGTCACTTTTCACGGAGTTGGATTTAGCCGAAAATGTAAATACGTTTCAATAAACACGGCTCAATTTTGTAATGCGGTATTTTTACAAAATCTGTTTCCGGCTGTAAGGGAATAATCAAAAGGAAGTCTTTAATTAGGAGCGTGAAAATCATTTTTATCAAAAAATAATTTATCAGAAAAAATTAAATTATTTTCAAGCACCCGGTATTGTTTTTCACATCATCATGCGATAATTATTTATTTGGCATGCTATTATTTAACGAAACCAAATTCTAATTTTATGAAATTTATACTTTTGGTACCTGCCATTATTTTGGCAATGCTTTTTTCAGAAAACCCTGTAACCGCCCAGCAAATAAATCGCCAGCCAAAAAAGATGTTCCGCTTTTACGAGGATAATGATTATATCAACCTCCGGCTAAAGGGAACAGATGAAGCTTACACGAATGGAACGAGATTGGATTTGTTTTATGAAAAAAACCGGAATACTTTTTTCTTCCTGAATAAATGGATGCCGTTGGCGGGGAAAAATGCCATAAATACTTATGGATGGGGTATTATGCAATCAATGTACACGCCGGAGGATATAACTAAAACCGAACCAGACCCGTTGGATTTTCCTTATGCGGGCGTGTTGTTCATAACTCATTCCATTCATTCTTCCAATGCTGTTAAAAAATATAGTTTCAATACCGAATTGCAAATGGGTATCATTGGACCCTTGTCTTTAGCAAAAGAATCGCAGATCGCTATTCATAAACTAATAAAATATAAACGGCCAATGGGATGGGACCACCAGTTGCCAACAGACCTGGCGCTTAATATTAACTTTAGCGCGGAAAAACAATTGTGGCAACAAGGCAAATGGTTTGAAATAATAGGCGGCACGCAACTAAATGCCGGTACATTGCTTAACAGTTTTTCTACCTATTCAATCATGCGGATTGGTAAAATGAATCCCTATTTCAATGGCTATATCAGCAGGTATTCCAGCCCGCAGGAAACTAACAGGGAAGCTGGCCATCAGTGGCAGGCCTTTATTTTATTGAAGCCCAGGGTAGATTATATACATAGGAATTCTTTGGTAAACGGTGGCCTGTTTAATGGCAGAAGGGATAAACTAATTAAGCAAGCCGTTAAGAGTAATGAGCCTGGTATAGCCATTCCGGAAGGGCGGATTTTAGCGTTTGATTATGGGTTTTCACTTACCTGCGATAACACCAGTATTTCCGTTATTCAAAAAGTGGAATCATCCACCATTCATGGCGCCCCTCAACATGAGGTGGGTAATATTTCATTATATAAAACCTGGTAGTAGTTATCTGGTGGCGACCCAAAATGATATTTAGTTTAATGTATTACTTCTGAAAAAATAATTAATTAATCATGAAAGCAAGAAACGTATTTGTTTTATTATCAGTTTTTATTCCTTTTGCCATTCTGTTACTTTCTATGGGATCACCTGGAATATTGTGGTTATTTTTTTTGGTAGGTCCATTGATCATACTTGGATATTCGGATTTGTTTCAGAAGAAGCAATCCATTAAAAGGAATTTCCCCATAATCGGCCATTTACGTTACCTTCTTGAAAAAGTACGGCCGGAGATCATGCAATATTTTGTAGAAACCGATACGGAAGGAAGGCCCATAACCGGATATTCAGAAGCATCGTTTATCAGAGGGCCAAAAAAGTGAATGATACCGCCCCCTTTGGCACACAGATGGATCTTTATGAAACCGGTTACGAATGGATGAACCATTCAATTTATGCCAATGAAGTTAATATAGGGGATAAAGCGCCTCGGATAATTATAGGCGGGCATGATTGTAAAAAACCATATTTAGCAAGTCTGCTTAATATCTCAGCAATGAGTTATGGCGCTTTAAGTATGAATGCCATTCTTGCTTTGAATATAGGTGCTAAACTTGGCGGACTTGCGCACAATACAGGTGAGGGTGGAATTAGTAAATACCATCTTGAAAACGGAGGTGATTTAATCTGGCAGATTGGTACCGGGTATTTTGGCTGTAGAGATGAAGAAGGATATTTTGATGATGAAAAATTCAGGCAAAATGCAATCATGGAAAGCGTAAAAATGATTGAACTTAAAATTTCGCAAGGTGCTAAACCTGGACATGGTGGCATATTGCCAGCCAGCAAGAATACGCCGGAAATAGCGGCTATAAGAGGATTAGCGGCCTTTACCGATGTCATTTCACCTCCTTGTCATACTGCTTTTTCCAATGCGGATGAATTGATGCAATTTATTGGAAGGTTAAGGAGTTTGTCAAATGGCAAGCCGATAGGATTTAAACTTTGTATTGGCAAGAAGGATGAATTCATTGACATCTGCAGGGCCATGATTGATACCGGTATAAAACCGGATTTTATAACCATTGATGGTGGTGAAGGAGGCACCGGCGCGGCACCGGTAGAATTTTCCAATTCGATGGGTATGCCGCTTCGGGACGGATTAGCTTTTGCTTATGATACACTTACCGGCTATGATTTAAAAAAAGATATAAAGATAATTGCAGCGGGAAAAATATTCACTGCTTTTCACATGGTTAAAACAATGGCATTGGGTGCAGACCTTTGTAACAGCGCCCGTGGAATGATGCTTGCCCTTGGCTGTATCCAGGCATTGCAATGCAATACAAACAAATGCCCGGTGGGTGTAGCTACACAAGATAAAACACTGATGAAGGGCCTTGATCCGGATGATAAAGCAGTAAGGATTTACAATTATCATAAAGCGACAATACATAGTTTTGTCGAATTATTGGCTGCTGCTGGAATAAATAAACCCGATGATTTATCAAGGAGGCATATTAACAGAAGGGTAACTATGAACCAGTTAATGACTTACAAAGAAATCTATCCCGGATTGCAAACGGGTGAATTATTAAACCTTCAAGCCACTTCATAAAACCAATATTTTTTTTATTATGAGTAGTAAGAAAATCCGGTTTTCCAATTCCGATGGTATTCAATAGCCAGCTATTGTGAAGTTGCCTGAAATAAGTGATATAGTTGGTTTTGAAATATTTGCACACTGTTTTACCTACAATAAAAATTTAACAGCGGTAAAAAATATTGGAAGGCTCCTAACTTATAGTGGAATTGACGTAATGCGATTTGACTTTACAGGACTGGACGAAAGTGATCTATTTATTTCTGATGTAAATGAAACAAATAAAAATGGTTTAGC
>JAVHOI010000472.1:0-1353 GCA_036169975.1 Ferruginibacter sp.
TAACAGGCTTAGCCGTGCCGGGTACAGCCACCTTGCGTTGGACAATTTCTAATGCACCTTGTACCGCTTCAACAGATGATGTAATAATTACTACTACTTCTTGTTGTGGTAGTTTTGTAGATGCCCGTGATAGTAAAACCTACAATGCTGTTCTGATAGGTTCCCAATGTTGGATGTCAGAAAATTTGAATATTGGTACATCTATTACCGGAGTAACAGAACAAACCAATAATGCCACCATAGAAAAATATTGTTATGCTGATAATGCCGCTAATTGTACTACTTATGGTGGTTTGTATCAGTGGGCGGAGATGGTTCAATATACCAATGGGGCAACCAATACAGCCTCTCCAAGTCCTGCACTTCCTGCAAATCTTCAGGGTATTTGCCCTTCCGGTTGGCATTTGCCTACCGATGCGGAATGGTGTACAATGGAAAACACAGTAGAAGCAGGTACAGATGCAGGTTGTAATACAACATCATGGCGTGGAACCAATACAGGTGCTAAACTAAAAACCACAACAGGTTGGACAACTAACAATGGCACGAACACAAGCGGGTTTACGGCTCTCCCGGGTGGTTATCGCAGTACCGTTGGCTCGTTCCTCTATGTTGGTGACACCGGCTACTGGTGGTCGGCTACCGAGGGTAGCGCTACCGATGCTTGGAGCCGCCTCCTGTATTACACGGAGGCGCGCGTGACCCGCAGTAGCAGTGGTAAGGCGTACGGCTTCTCTATACGGTGTGTTAAGGACTGATTCTTTGATTTATTTGACTATTTGACAATTTTTTTTTGATTATTTTTTGTTGTATATACCGCGAAGCGGTCGAAAATTTTTTTGTAAAAAATGGGGGTAAAAGAAAAAATAGCACAGGAATTAAACAATGAAAATTCGATATATCTTCTCAAAGAAGGTATTTTTTGGAGAGCGTATAACCAATCGGCAATGCGGTTGGTGAATAATTTGAAATCGCTTAAAATAATTCGCAAGTATATTAAAAAGGCAGGGCAGGAAATATTTTATTGCGGTTTTCCTGAAAGCAGTTTGCCTGATATATTGAAAAAGGCTGTTGATGAAGGATTTATAGTAACAGAAATCAATGATAAAAAAATAGTTATATCAGGTGTTTTAAACCATGATGATTACAAAAACTGGATGAAAAATCAACCCCAAGCCCCTCTCCTTAATCCTCTCCCCAAAAGGGAGAGGGCGACAGATGAGTTTCTTAACAAAAAAAATGGCACCGGTAGTACTATTATCCAGCAAATTCAAAACTATCCATTGGAAAATGCCACACCTTTAGAAACAATGCTGTTTGTGCAAAAACTAAAACAATCAATAAAAGATGGCA
>JAVHOI010000473.1:0-6173 GCA_036169975.1 Ferruginibacter sp.
TAAGTGGTACAAAAAAAGGCGTGGTGACATCGGTGGCAATCATTTGCGCCCCCTCAAACCCGGTGCCGGGCATCAGCATTAATCCGGCTTTTAATGCAGCATCATTATATGTTTTCGCCATTTCGTAAACCGCTATTTCGCCGGTGATATCAATATAGTGCGTGTGGGTTTTCAGGCAGGCACCTATCATTTGCCCAGCTGTTTTATTAAAAGGGCCTGCGGCGTTTAATACCAATGGAACATCTTTTAAAACAGCTTCCAATTTTGAAGTATCGGCAAGGTCAACTACAACAAAGCTTGTATCCAACTCCTTTGCCAAAGGTTCCAATACTTCCGCACGGCGCCCTGCCAGAAAGGGTTTTAAGCCATACTCCTGCGCAAGCCTTGCAATCAGTTTACCGGTATAGCCATTGGCTCCGTAAAGTAGAAATGAATTAGCCTCCATAAAAAATTATTGATTGCACCTGCAATGTATAAAAAATAAAAGTATGATTTGAAAAGGGCGCATTTCCAACCGATAACTAAAGGATTCGATAGTTATAGAATACCCCTTTGGTTTATCATTCTTTATAGGCCTAAATTACTTTAGGTTCGAAATAAAAAATTGTCTGCCCTTTCTGATTTTTGCAAATGGAGTGATAATTTAAAATGAAACTGCTGAAATTTGAATGGAACAATAATGTCATCGTTTGAAGCAACGAGACTTCTTTTGAATTTGGTAAAAACCAATTGTACGGTTATTTTTCAGGTTAATTCATATCCGTTTTCTTTACCATTTATTCAGTCTTTGTTTGTCCATTAATCAGGTAATCAAACAAACTTGTTTCGGATGGAATCCGTAATTTCTTTCTAAGGCGATAGCGGCTTATTTCAACCCCTCTTATCGAGATGTTCATTAGTTGTGCAATTTCTTTCGTTGATAAATTCATACGCAGGTAAGCGCATAGCTTTAATTCGTTGGATGTAATGGTTGGATGTTTTTCTTTTTGCGCTATTAAGAAGTTGTTGTTCACTTTATCAAAATTTTTCGCAAAGTTTTCCCACTCTTTATCCATGTTGTCATCTTCGCTCAGGGTTTTTATCATTTTCTTTAATTCAGCAACCGCCTGTGGGTTATCAAGCCCTTTCATTACATGGGATAACTGTCCTTTTATCCTGGTAAATAACTCGCCTTTTTTAACCAGGTGCATGGCGGAGGAAGCTAATTCCGAGTTTTTAAAATTAACTTCTACTTCGAGCTTTTCATTTCTCAGTGTTACTAATTCGCTCTCCGTTTTGGCAAGTTCCAACTCATGGATATATATAATTTTCTTTTGTTCCTCTTCGTGTTTTTCCTGCTGCCGCCTGAATTTTTTATCCTGCCATTTGTTTAAAAAATAAATGCCGGTGGCAAATAACAATATGTAGGCAAGCAATGACCAAATGGACAGGTACCATGGAGGCAGAATCCTAAAAGCATAGCTGGTTATTGCAGACTCGTTGCCAAGGTTATTTCTTACTTTTACCTCAAAGGTGTATCGTTGAGATGATAAATTGGTGTATTCCTTTTCAGTCCTCTTCGTCCAACCCGACCAGTTGTCATCAAAACCTTTTAGCCGGTAACTGTATTCAAGATTTGATAGGTAACCAAATAGCGTGGAAGAGTATTCAAAACGAATTGTTTTCCAGTCATGTTTTACTTCGGGAATGTTATTAGCCTCCTGCACCTGGGGTTCGTTCACACCTTTAAAGTATCCTCCAAACAGGAGACTGTCTTTTTGGTTAAAGATTCTTACTTCCCTTATTTGCGCCTGAAGGGCCGGGGTTGTTTTTTTATACTTTTCATAATCCAGGTGAAAAAAACCTTTTTCGCCCCCTATTAAAATATTGTTATCATCTACGGAATAAATAAATTCGAACCCACTTAACAATTTGTTGTTTAATTCCGGGAGAAAAACAACGGTTGGCTCTTTGGAAGACATATCCATTACCCCCAATGTTTTTTCATGCACAAACCAAATGTTCCCTGATACATCTTCTTTAAGGTAGCGTACACTTTGGTTGCCCAATAGTTTATAATAAAAAGGGGATGGTTCAAAATTGTCGTGCTGTTGGTTGTAAACGAAAACGCCTTTTTCAGTGGCAAACACCGCTTCATTTTTTATTTTATACACATGGTTGTTGAGCGCAGATGGCAATCCTTTTTTATCTGAATAGGAAGTGCTTATATATTCACCGTTTTTATTCTTGCTAATTTTATATACTCCTTTGTATGGATGCGATACCCATATATTGTCATATTTATCCACAGCAATAAATCTGGAAGACTCATTAAAACCAACCACTTTTTTGGATGGAACAAATTTCTTGTTGATAAAATCAAAAAACGCCAATCCATTGTAATTGCCGGCTACTATTTGCGCTGTAGGAAAGGTGCCGGATAATGGTATGAAATTCCAAAATCCGGGATTGGAGGAAATTAATTGCGCTGTATTGTTTTTCACTACGAATGCGCCTTCATGATTACCCAATAGCAACTGGTTGTTGATTACACTTAAGCCCCAGGTTTGGCCTTTGGTATTATTGACAGGTAAAAAATCGCCTTTGCTAAAACTGAAATCCCTGATTGGCTGCAATGCCACACTGTAAAGCCCGTTGGTGGTGCCAATATATAAGCGCTTATCGAAAATAATGGAAGTATATCCCGACCCATTTTTTAAAGACGGGTTTATTTGTTTGATAGCACTGTTGTAAGTGATTAAATCAATACCATTGTCGAGGCCTAACCATAGGTTACTTTGGCGGTCAAGAAAGATACTTAGCACATTATTGTTTTGAAGACCTTCGGTGGTAGCGAACTTCTGCATGATATCCCCCTTCAAATCAATAATGTAAACTCCACTGTTGCTGGTGGCCAATGCAATCCATTCGCTGTTTAGGGCAGTGGCTGAATAAATCCGCTCATTTTCAAAAAGTTGGTTTTTGATTGACGGTATTTTTGAAATACCGGTTGAGGATAATACATATAGCCCGTTTTTTAAAGTAGTAATCAAGGTACTGTCTTTATGTATGGGCAATATGCTGGTTACAATATCATTTACCGGCAATACATTTTTTAAGGGAATGGGGGAGAAGGTATTGTTTTCAAAAGTCAGTAATCCTGTTTTATAATCATGGGCATACAGCTTACCGTTGCATATTCCTAAATATTTCCATTCGGATAAGGGGTTGAAAGTAGCAACAGATTCGTTGGAGAATTTAAAGATTCTATTAAGTGAGCGAAAAAAAATATCTTTTTTAAAAGAAACAATATCCCACACATCGCCAAATGATTTGTCTTTTGCCGTAATAAATTGGGTTAAGGAATGATATTGAAGCATGCCATTTCTGGCCGGCGAAAAATAACCCAGTTCATCTTGTCCACCAACATATATTCTGTTATCATTTCCAATTTCAACAGATCTTACAATAGTTTTATTGGGTAAAGGGTATAAGTTCCAGTTTCGGCCATCATAAGAAAGCAATCCCTCGTTATTGGCTATATAAATAATACCATTTTTGTCCTGTTTAATATCCCAGTTTTGTAACCCTGCGCTATAAGTTTGTTTGGAGTAATTTATGACATCGGGCAAGCCAATAGTATTTTGGCTAAATAGCTTTAACGGCAAGCAAATTAGTAGAAGCAGTTTTTTCATTTATTCCTTTATCAAATGGCAGATGAAGGTACAGCAAAAAGTATTGACGTAGTATTGATGTAGCGAAAATAGCTGTAAAATCAGTGGTTTTAATTATTTGATGTAGTAATGAAGTGGCAGTTTTTATTTTATAGTAAATGGCAATGGTTAGTTTTGAAAAAGTAAATTTATCATTTGCCAAAACGATTTCTTCATGAATATTATTTTACTTGGTTGCAGTTTTTTACCTAAGGTTATGGCTACTTACTTCCTCAGATTAAAGCCAATTTTATTTAATATATCCTTCCTTCCTTGTTGTTTAAATGACCGCCGGTGGAAACAATTTGTATTACCTGGCGCTTGTCCGGTTTTAATTATTTCAACAACATTGCCTTTATTAATTTCAAAGACGGTTTCAGTTGCCGAATCCATTCAAATTTTTGCTTCACCTAATTAAATTTCCGCTCATGAGCGAACTTGCAGAATATACTGACCTTCCAAAAAGTAGATTGAAATTGGCTTTAGCCATAGCGTTATCGTTGATCTTTGCCTGCCTCTTTTCCGCAAAGGCTCAAACGCTTGTATGGCAGGAGAACTTTGATTCTACTGCAGTTAATACAAATGCCTGGACGTATGACTTTGGCAATGGCAGTGAGCGTCCGGCAGGATGGGGCTGGGGTAACCAGGAGCTTGAATATTATACCAGCCGCCCCGAAAATGTGAGGGTTGAAAATGGCAACCTGGTAATAGAAGCCATTAAAGAAAACTTTCAGGGCAGCGCTTTTACATCGGGCCGTATTAAAACAGAGGGGCGTATTCATTTTAAATATGGCACTGTTGAGGCACGCATTAAATTGCCCAATTTGTCAAATGGCCTTTGGCCTGCCTTCTGGACGTTAGGAACCATTGGTGGTTCCTGGCCTTCCATTGGCGAAATAGACATGATGGAAGTTGGCGCTGCTGCTGCATTAGCGGCTGGTGTTGGTAATAAACGGGTAAGTTCCGCTGCGCATTGGAGCGATGGAACCGGCGCACATCAATACAATGTTTCATCAACGGATGCGGCTGTTGATTTATCAGCCGGTTATCATTTGTACAAAATGGTTTGGACCAGCCAGTTCATTAAAATGTATTTGGATAACGTAGAATTTTACAGTTTTGATATCAGTGGAGGAGCTTCTGCTAACCTGAGTGAGTTTCACAATCCCCATTTTTTGTTATTGAACCTGGCAGTTGGTGGACAGTATACAGGTATTTTTAGCGCTGCCGACATCACGGCTCCATTGCCCGGAAAAATGCTGGTAGATTATATAAAATTGTATCAAAATCCCGGTGATGAATTATTCATTGCAACCAAAAACGCCCCCGGTGGATATTTCGGGGTGTTAACTGAAGCTCCTCCCGTAACAGATTCCTTAATTAATGGCACTAAATATTATTGGAATAATCTTACAAACATTACCAATCCTGCACCGGTTCCCTTTGAAGGAAGCCGGAGGAAATGCGCTATTGAAATTGATCGTGAATTAATTGAATGATTGCTTCAGCAGAAGAAGTAGCAATATTTAATCATCAACAATTTTGCTGAAGTTTTAAAACGAACAACAACTCACCACCCTGTTGTATTAAAAAGTGAAATCGGTTCTTACAATAAATATTTAAACCAGTTTTTCCACACAATAAAAAACAAACACATGAAAAGAATTTTCCTTTTTTCTGCAATCATGATATTGATGATTGCAAAGACAATTGCCCAGCCTATAGTAGCGGCGCCAACTCCGCCAGCAAGAAATGCGGCAAACGTTATTTCCATTTTTAGCGGAGCCTACACCAATGTGGCAGGTACCAACTTTAATCCTAATTGGGGTCAGAGTGGTTTTGGCAGTTATGGTGAAATTTACATTGGCACGGATACAATAAAAAAATATCCCAATATGAATTACCAGGGTTGGGAATTTTCTCCTGCTATCAATGCAGCTTCCATGACTAATTTGCACCTTGATATCTGGACTTCGGACGCCACTTCCCTGGATGTTTACCTGATTGATTTCGTTAATCCGGAACAATTTATTACTGTTACCAATACACTTAACGGATGGAAATCTATTGATATTCCCCTGTCAGGTTATACAAGGCCAATAAACAGCATTGGCCAATTTAAGTTTGTTGCAAGTCCAGCTTCAACTACTATTTATTTAGATAATGTTTATTTTTGGACAGCGGCAAGTTTACCTACCATTACTGGCTTTTCCATGCCTGCTAAAGTAGTGGGAGATGCTCCTTTTACTATCACAGATCCTACCAGCAACAGTACGGGGGCTTTTTCCTATTCAAGCAGTAATGCTGATGTAGCCACTATTTCAGGGAATACGGTTACCATTACCGGCTCAGGTACCTCAAATATTACCTGCTTTCAGGCTGCTGCCGGTAGTTATGGTAGTGGTAGTGTCGCAGCTTCCTTATTGGTAACATATAACCCGCCTTCAGTTGCAGCGCCAACACCAACTACACCTTCGGCAA
>JAVHOI010000474.1:0-6164 GCA_036169975.1 Ferruginibacter sp.
AATGATATTTACAGGGCTTATGAAAGAAATGCCAACTACTCTAACAAGTTCAGAAGTGTATTAGCCAGGTGGACCGGTGAAAACAGTACCAACAGCGCTCAAAATCCAAGGTATTCTTTTATAGACGACAATAGCAATATCAGGGTTTCTGACCGCTATGTTGAGGATGGTTCTTTTGTTAAGATCAAGAACATTCAATTGGGCTACACTTTTCCTTCAAGCTTACTTGGAAATGTGTTTAGTAAATTAAGGGTATATGCCCAGGTAAAAAACGCTTACACCTTCACAAAGTATAGTGGTTACGATCCTGAAATTTCCGGTGGTATTTTAGATACCGGTATTGATCGTGGTGCATATCCACAGGCAAGAACATATTCTATTGGCGTTGATGTTAAATTCTAAAAATCACAATCAAAATATTTAGCAATGAATAAAATAATTAAAATAACAAGCTTACTGGCATTTATAACCATGCTTGGCTCATGCAAAAAATGGGTTGATTACAATCCCCATGATGATTTTAAAATTACCGAACTGGATTATTTAAAATCTGAAACCGATTACCGCACCATGGCCATCAGTGTTTATACACCCATCCAGTGGCTGAATCAAACAGTGCCGGTTGGTGATATTGCTTCTGATAATGCAGTGGCTGGTGGCGAAAATGCGTCCGATGTATTGTCGCTGCAGCAGATAGATGATTACACTATGACTCCGGTAAATTCTACCTTATTGGAATTGTGGAAGGCAAGTTATGAAGGGATTAACAGGGCCAATTATATGCAACAATACAAGGCTACTAATATGGCTGGCGCAAAAGTTGATTTTCCCGGTAAAGAAGCGCTTTATGGGGAAGTTTATTTTTTAAGAGCCTATTATTATTTTAACCTGGTAAAGCTGTTTGGTGATGTGCCATTGTTTACCGATAAACGATTGGGATTATCTGATTCAAAAACATTGGGCCGTTCGCCTAAAGCGGAAGTGTATGCGCAAATTGAAAAAGATTTAAAAGCCGCCATTGCAGTGTTGCCAACCGTTCAGGTTCAAAAAGGAAGGGTTACCAAATATGCAGCACAGGCATTGCTTGGAAAAATATTGTTGTACGAAGGCAAATTTGATGAAGCAGCCGCCATGTTGGAAAATGTAATTACACCCAACGCATTTAGTTTGGTAAGTAATTTTGGATCTATCTTTTTAGCCAGCGGCGAAAATGGCCCTGAATCAGTTTTTGAAATTCAGTACACCAATACTTCGCCATATTATAACTGGGGTGGCGTTACAAGAGGTCAGGGAAACCACTCAGTACAACAGTGTGGCATACGTGGCCTGAACGGTTCGTCTGCAATGCCTTATGCCGCAGGATGGTCAACCAATTTGCCTACTACCAATCTTGCAAACGCTTATGCAGCCGGCGATATAAGAAAGGATGTTACAGTATTAAATATTGAAGCATACAAAACCGCCAACCCGGCTTTTGGTATTACCTACCAGGTAGCTCCATATAAAAATACCGGTTTGTACAATCAAAAATATTTACCACGCAAAGATGAAACATCCGGACAGGTGGAATTAAATTACCTGAATAATTTCCGTACCATCCGGTATGCAGAAGTGTTGCTGATGGCTGCCGAAGCAAATAACAGGGCCGCCGCACCCAATGATGTAAAAGCACAATTATATTTGAATAAGGTACGCCGCCGTGCTTTTGCGGTGAATGATGCCAGTAAGGATATTACAGCAACCGGTACTGCTTTAAAGCAGGCTATCTGGGATGAAAGAAGATTGGAATTAGGAATGGAAGGCGACCGTTTTTTTGACCTTGTCAGAATCGGGCAGGCTGCTACAAAAATCACTGGTTTTGTAACGGGAAAAAACGAAGTTTTTCCAATACCACAGGAAGAGATTGATATTTCCGGGTTAACTCAAAACAAAGGATACTAATCATTAACCAACTTTTTAAAATTTACGATTATGAATAAATTAAAATATTTTTTTTGTTTAACACTACTTCTTGCTATAGTGGTAAGTTGTACAAAAAATAAGTTTACGGATACTGCTTTTATTAACAGCAATTCATTGCCTGATAAATTGTCCGCACTTTTCGATATCACGCAGGATAATACCGGCCTGGTAACCATTACGCCAAATGGTGAAGGTGGAACAACCTATGATATTTTTTATGGCGATGGGACAGCCGCACCTGTTAGTGTAGCCGCAGGAAAAAATACAAAGCATAATTATGCTGAAGGCGTGTACACCGTTAAAATAATAGCACATAACCTTACTGGTAAAACCACCGAAACAACACAGAAACTGACCGTTTCATTTAAAGCGCCTGAAAATTTAGAAGTAACAGTAGCACTGGACGCTTCCAATATTTTTAAAGTAAATGTTTCCGCAAAAGCCAATTACGAAACACTGTTTAAAGTATATTATGGTGATGTGGTAAATGAAATCCCAAAATCATTTTTGGAAGGAGAAACGGTGAGCCATATTTATGCGGCTGTTGGAACCTACACCATTAAAGTGGTAGCATTAAGCGGAGGAGCTGCAACAACCGAGTTTACAAAAACAATCACAATTGTAGATCCGGTATTATTGCCGTTGGATTTTGAATCTCCTACATTGGCATATACTTTTGGAAACTTTGATGGTGGTGTGGTTACAGTAATCAGTAACCCGAAACCTGGTGGTATCAACACAAGTGCCAGGGTTGGAAAAATGGTGAAGAACGCAGGACAGGTGTGGGGAGGAAGTTCTATCAAATTGGGCAGCCCGATTGATTTTTCCGCCAATAAAATTTTCAGGATGAAAGTGTATTCTCCAAGAGTTGGCGCCAGGGTTTTATTGAAAGTAGAAAACCCGTCTGATAATACCATCAATTTTGAAAAAGAAGTTGCTACCACAGTAGCTAATGCATGGGAAGATTTGGTGTTTGATTATAGTGCAATAAATACAACCAATAGCTACCAGAACCTGGTACTTATATTTGATCTTGGAACTTTAGGAGATGGTTCGGCTAATTTTACTTTTTTGTTTGATGATATCCGTCTTACCAATACCATTCCCGGTGCTTTTCTAACACTTCCTGTTACGTTTGATGTTGCAGGCGTTAATTATGCCGTGATTGATTTTGGAAATAATTCAACTGCAGATGGTGTTGATCCAACAAATGCTGCTAATAAAGTAAAAGTTACTACCAAGCTTTCAGGCGCTGAAACATGGGCTGGTACTACAATGGGTAAAGGTTTTTCTTCTAAACTCCCTTTTACAACAAGTGCCACGCAAATGAGTGTAAATGTTTATTCACCGGCAGCAGGTATCAGGGTAAGGTTAAAGGTTGAAGACAAAACAGACCCTACTAAATCTGTAGAAACAGAAGCCATAACAACTGTAGCCAACACCTGGGAGACCCTGGTTTTTGATTTTGCCAATCAGGCTTCAGGAACTGCCGCATTAAATCTTACTTATACTTACGATATGGCTTCTATCTTTTTTGATTTTGGTAAAGCAGGTACAGGTAAAGTTTTTTATTGGGATGATGTGAAATTTCTTACCAGCAATGTTGCACCGGGAGGGCTTGCGCTTCCTCTCGACTTTCAATCAACTACCTTAAGTTATGCATTCACTGATTTTAACGGAGGTGCTGCAACAATCGTTAACAATCCATCCGCTACAGGAATTAATACCAGTACAAAAGTTGGTAAAATGGTAAAAAATGCAGGAGAGGTTTGGGGCGGTAGTTGGATAGCATTGGCAGGCCCGATGAATTTTGCTACTACAAAAACATTTAAAATGAAAGTGTATTCTCCAAGAGTTAGCGCCAAAGTTTTATTGAAAGTAGAAAACATGACGAATGGCGCAGTAAGTTATGAGAAGGAGGTAGCTACTACTACAGCCAATGCATGGGAACTGCTCACTTTTGATTTCAGCGCTATTGATGCAACAAAATCGTATCAAAAAGTAGTCCTCATTTTCGACCTGGGAACAATGGGGGATGGCAGCGCCAACTTCACTTATTACTTTGATGACATTACACTTAATTAATTTCAAAAAATATTTATCATGATAAAGAATATAAAATCAATCGCCTTCATTTTTCTTGCAATGCAATTGGGGTTTAGCAGTTGCAAAAAGGAGACCTATTCGTTTGGAGATATAAAAACACCTTCCAATCTTTCATTGACGGCCGTTATCGCAGGTGCGAATACAGCAAATCCAACAGGAGATGGAACCGGTAGTGTATCTATCGCTGCGTCATCAACCAATGCCATCACTTATAAAATAGATTTTGGGGATGGTAACAGCAAAATAGTTTCATCCGGAGTGGTTGCCTACAAGTACACCAATCCTGGTACCTATGATTACATCGTAACCGTAAATGCAATCGGTACCGGAGGTGCTACTTCTACTATCAGTAAAAAGATTACCGTATTTGTTGCATTTGAAATTTCCACTTCAATTTTAACTGCTTTAACCAATGGTTCATCAAAGGTTTGGATAACAGATAAAGCCGTTCCCGGTCATTTTGGTGTTGGGCCAAGTGATCAGTTTTCGCCAATTTGGTATGCCGCCACACCCAATTCACGGGATGCCTGTGCATACGATGATGAAATTACTTTTTCAAAAGATGCCAGCAATAATGTGTTCCTTACGATTGATAATAAGGGCGAATCTTTTTCAATAGGCGCCGCTACAGGTGTATATGGATTTAGTGGTGGAGACGGATGCTACGCTATTAATACGGGTGGAACCAGGAAGCTGGTTTTCTCTGATGCTACTTCGGCGTCAACACCGGCGGTGTCAACAAGAATTCAGTTTGCAGTACCGGGTAACGGAATTATCAATTTTGGAACCGGCGGCACGGTGTACGAAATATTATCAATTACCAATACCCAGGTACAATTGCGTAATATTGGTGCAGATGGAAATTCATGGTATCAAATTTTAAAAGCCAAATAATAAATATGAACAAACTACCTGTTTTATTGATTGCATTTGTAGTGTTACTAACTTCCTGTGGTAAGGAGGGTACACCTGGTAATGTAAGCATGGCACCAACTAATCTGGTGGTAAGTGCGGTAATTAATCCTGATAACAGTGGCAACGTATCTTTTACTGCATCCGCAACCAATGCAGTTAGCTACGAATATAATTTTGGCAATGGTGATTATGCCACCGTGCCTTCTGGTATTGTTACTTATAAGTACCCGGCTTCGGGTATTTATAGCGTAAATGTGATTGCAAAAAGTACCGGTGGACAAACTATTTCCAAATCAATCGAGGTAGCAGTTACCGTAATACAATCATTGGTTTGGTCTGATGAATTTAATATTGATGGCGCACCCGATGCTACTAAATGGGGTTATGATATTGGAGCCGGCGGTTGGGGCAATGGCGAACTGGAATATTATACCAACCGGTCTCAAAATGCAATTGTGCAGGGAGGTGTTTTAAAGATAAATGCAATTAAAGAAAATTATAGCGGCAGTGCATATACCTCTGCAAGGTTGTTGTCGAAAGATAAATATGCTTTCACTTTTGGCAGGGTAGAAGTAAGGGCTAAACTTCCGGCTGGCGGTGGTACCTGGCCAGCAATATGGATGCTGGGCAGCAATATCAATATAGTATCCTGGCCCGCCTGCGGCGAGATTGATATTATGGAGCATCGGGGAAACGATTTAAATAAAATATATGGTACGCTGCATTACCCCGGTCATTCAGGAGGCAATGCTAATGGAAAAACTATAACTATTGCCAATGCCACTACGGAATTTCATATTTACAAGCTGGAATGGTCGGCATCCGCTATTAATATTTATGTGGATGACCAGTTGTACCAAACCGTAATTAATTCCGGCAGTATCCCATTTAGCCACGACTTCTTTTTTATTTTAAATGTGGCAATGGGCGGTGGATTTGGAGGAACAATAGATCCCACTTTTTCCAACGCAACTATGGAAGTAGATTATATCAGGGTTTACCAATAATAGCCGGGTGCATTTCAAATTAGCTACGCAGTGCGGCTGCAAAAAAGCCAACATACACCCCAGTGTTTGACCTCACCCCCAACCCCTCTCCGAAGGAGAGGGGAGTTTGACCCCTAAAAGTTTCAGTCATACTTTTTTGACTGTCATTGGGTTAAGAAAGGTGTATATATAATT
>JAVHOI010000475.1:0-1350 GCA_036169975.1 Ferruginibacter sp.
TTAAGCAGTGGAATATATTTCTATGTGATTCAAGCAAATGCAATAGACGGAAGTAAAACTTTCCGTGAAGTGAAGAAAATGATTTTGATGAAGTAAAAACAACCTCATCCTTAGTCCCTCTCCTTTCCGCCAAAAGCGGACAAGCCCAAGGAGAGGGAAACAGGGTGAGGTCAAAACTATTACGTCTTTCGGGGTAGTGGGCCTAAGGACGGGATAAATAATTCCACCTAAAACTAATATAAAGGAGGTCATTATGACCGTAGAAAATCGTGTTTCAATCGTCATTCCACCGGAAGTTAAGCAGAACATACTGCAAAAGCTTACCGAAGTGGATGAGCTCTTAAAACCTTTCCTTATTGCGCTTAAACCGGAGGAAAGGAAAGTCCTACCCAAAATGGCAGACGGCAGCCTCCCCTTTGTTTCCAAAACATTGGGGTACGTAAAAACCGATCCTCAATTTGTTCCCGCGTATCTTAACATTCCCGAATTGGAGATCGATTTTAACGCGGTGCTCGATCTAACCGAATTTACTCATCTCTGCTACAAATTAAGGGACGGGTTAAAGGATACCATTGTCCTTTCCGGCAGTGAAGCGTATGTAGCTTCATTGTCCTATTACAATTCGGTAAAGAATGCCGCAAAGATGAATGTTCCCGGCGCCAAAGCCATTTACGAAGATCTGAAAAAACGGTTTGAGAACCAGGTACCGGGCAAACCGCCTGAAACACCGCCCCAACAGTAGTTTTCCCTAAACTACATGTTTAATTTTCCGCGAGCGTTTTCCGGAACGCTCGCGAGCGATTCCTTCAACATAAAGAATATTTTTACTAACTAATTTTACGCGGTATTATATTTTGCTTTGCCACGACCTTCAGGTCGTGGGATAATAAGCAAAAAAACACATGGCTTTAGCCAAAATAACTGCTAATATTGGGCTAAAGCCCAGTTGTTCTTGTTAAATTGACCCCCGACATAAATGTCGGGGCAATTCAATTCATTTGAAATATGAAATAGTTCGGTTAAAAATGGAGTTCATTTATCCGCCGGCTAAATTAATCTGGTTCAAGGTTGAATTAGTTCGGTAAAAAGGTAAACTCATTTAGCAAAAAGGGGAGTTCATTCGGGTCAAAATAGAGTTAATTCACCAAAAAGCTGAACTCATTCGATAAAATGGTAAACTCATTAGGTAAAACAGGGAGTTAATTCACCCAATTGGTGAACTCATTCGGCAAAAAGATAAGTTAATTCACCTCCGGGTTGAATGAATTCAGCAAAAAGTGAAACTAATTGAGTAAAAAGGTGAACGAATTCAGTAATCATCCGAGAGGGGGTACTTCCGAAGTGGGGTAA
>JAVHOI010000476.1:0-4192 GCA_036169975.1 Ferruginibacter sp.
GGAAGGAAAACACACCGTAAAATATTGGATGGTTAATTCCGGGGTAGTATTACAAAAACTGGTACTGGATTTTGGTGGAATGAAGCCCGGTTTCCTCGGTCCGCCGGAAACAAAATGGAAATAAATTTTCGATAAAAAATTAAACGCTCCTGTATGATAAAATTTAAATTTACAAGCCTGGTAATTATAATTTCAGGTTTGATTTGGTCTGGTTGTGCCTACGGCCAAAAAAGGGTTTCAAGTGCGGCTTCTCTTAAAGAAACATTTAAAAATGATTTTCTTATTGGAACTGCTTTGAACGCTGCACAGATAGAAGAAAAAGAACCCAATGCCAAAGCTTTGGTTCCTCAGCAGTTTAATGCCATCACCCCCGAAAATATCATGAAGGCTGAAGTGATACACCCGCAATGGGATCGTTATAATTTTTATCTGGCTGACAAAATTGTGGATTATGGAAAAAAATATAACATCAAAGTAAACGGCCATACATTAATATGGCATAGCCAGTTGCCTGTTTTTATGAAAAACATGCAAGATGCGGATTCTGTAAAACAATATTTTACCAATCATATCAATACAGTTGCTGCCCGCTACAATGGAAAAGTGTTTTCCTGGGATGTAGTAAATGAAGCATTGAATGAAGATGGCAGCATGCGCAAATCAATTTTCCTAAATAAGCTGGGGCCTGATTTTGTAACGGAAGCATTCAGGTTGGCACAGGCAGCTTCTCCCAATACAGAGCTTTATTACAACGACTACAATAACGAGCAACCGAAGAAAAGGGCAGGTTGCATTGCACTGATTAAAAAGATTCAGGCTGCCGGTGTACGGATAGATGGCGTGGGCATACAAGGGCATTGGCGGGCGTACAATATCCCTTTAAAGGAAATTGAAGAAAGCATTATGGAATATTCAAAGCTGGGCATAAAAGTAATGTTTACCGAACTCGATCTGGGCATGTTGCCCAACCCATGGGACGGCGATGCAGCCGATGTAAATATGAAAGCCGCCTACGCTGCAAAAATGAATCCTTATGCCAACGGATTGCCGGATTCCATGCAGGTAAAACTCACCAAAGGCTATGAAGATTTATTCAAACTTTTTTTAAAACACAAAGACAAAATAAGCCGTGTTACCTTCTGGGGGGTTAATGACGGACAATCCTGGCTGAATGGCTGGCCCATCCCCGGCAGAACGAATTACCCATTGCTATTCGATCGGGATTTTAAACCGAAACCTGCCTTTGATGCAGTCATTGCCCTAAAAAAATAAACAACTCTAAACCACCATAACATGATTGCAAGCACGCAAAAATTATCAGTAAAAGAAAAAATCGGATACAGCCTGGGCGACCTTGCTGCCAACCTGGTTTTTCAAACACTTGTTACCTACCTGGCCTATTTTTATACAGACATCTATGGGTTAAAACCCAATCATGCTTCTGCTATTATACTTACTGTAGGCCTGGTTGCCGCATTCGGTTTTAACCCGATTATTGGTGCCATCGCAGACCGCACCCTATCAAGATGGGGTAAGTTTCGGCCCTGGATTTTATGGACAGCGGTTCCGCTTGGCGTAATTGCATTACTAGCTTTTAGTACACCAAATTTTGCCTACAAGGGAAAGGTGATTTATGCTGTTATTACTTACACCTTGCTGCTGCTGCTATACGCATCAAACAACCTGCCTTACTCTGCATTAAGCGGTGTAATTACCGGCGATATGAAAGAGCGCAACAGTTTATCCGCTTATCGTTTTGTTGCGGTAATGTTTGCGCAATTTTTTGTACAGGTATTTATGTTACCCATCATTGAATCTGTTGGCGGCGGCGATAAAGCAATCGGTATCGAAAAGGTAATGACCTGGCTGGCTGTAATTGGAACCATCATGTTGCTGATTACTTTTTTTACTACTAAAGAAAGAATCGTTCCTACTGCCGAACAAAAATCAAGTTTAAAAGAAGACCTCGGCGATCTGTTTAAAAACAGGCCTTGGGTAATCATGCTCGTGCTTACAACCCTGGTTTTTATTACACTGGCCATGAAGGGCGGATCGTATGTTTACTATTTTAAAAATTATGTAGATAAAGAAAGACTCACCGAATTCATCAGTCCGATACTGCATTTTCTGTCGGGCATTGGTATTAACTTTTTTGGAGAAGATCCCGTGTCGTCAGGCTTTGGATTGTTCAATGCGGGCGGTATTATCTTTATGATCGTGGGCATTACTTTATCCAAGCGCTTTGCCGATAAATATGGCAAAAGAGATGTGTTTGGAGTAAACCTGTTTATCTCCACCTTATTCATCCTGCTCTTTTATTTCTTTGCTCCTGCCTCAGTAGAGTTAATGTTTGCTTCTCAAATTTTACATGGCTTCTTTTATGGCATCACCATTCCATTGCTTTGGGCTATGATAGCAGATGTTGCAGATTACAGCGAATGGAAAAATAACCGTCGTGCCACCGCCATTATATTCTCGGCTATGATGGTTGGTTTAAAAGGCGGGTTAAGTATTGGCAGTGCATTGCTAACCTGGATATTGGGCTTGTTCAATTATGTGCCCAACAGCGATGCAGCACAAACTGCAACGGCCATACAGGGAACAAAAATGCTGGTGAGTGTATTCCCTGCCATTCCTTTTTTAATGGGTGTTGGCTTGTTGTTTTTTTATGAAATCAATAAAAAGATGGAGGGGAAGATTGAAGGGGATTTGAAACAAAGAAGATAAGGCTCCTGCGCCACCCGGGGGCATTGCCATTTAGTTAAGTATTTCAATTGCCCCGTCCTTTAGGGCGTGGTAAAAAACAGATAAAATAAAATTCGGCTTTAGCCGAAAGTTTAATTTGGCTTAAGCCTATATGTGGAAATAAGATGAGCTGCCACCGCCCTAAAGGACAAGGCAATTGAATAAGCGGCGCTTAACTAAGCGACATTTTCCTGAAGGGGGAACCGGGAGTTCATACAATTGTAAGTTTATTATGATTAGTCAGAAATGCAACAATATTAAATAACATAAAAAGTGTCCTCCTTTTGAGGATAGTAATTTTATGCCGGAAGATAATATAGATCAGATTAATTTTGACGATTTAAACAAACGTGCCATTTCGCAGCCGCTTGTAAAACATATTTACACAGCAGATCCCTCGGCGCACGTATTCAATGGAAAAATTTATATCTACCCATCACACGATATTGATGCAGGTGAAGCATTTGATGATTTGGGCAGCCATTTTGCCATGGAAGATTACCATATTATTTCTATGGACAATCCGCAAAGCGAAGCAATTGACAATGGACTGGCACTGCATGTAAAAGATGTGCCCTGGGCCGATAAACAAATGTGGGCACCCGATGCTGCAGAAAAAGACGGCAGGTATTATTTGTTCTTTCCTGCAAAAGGGTACGATGGAATTTTCCGTATTGGCGTTGCCACCAGCACTTCGCCCATCGGCCCTTTTACGCCGCAGCCCGAAGCAATGAAAGGTAGTTTTTCTATAGACCCCGCCGTATTTAAAGATGAGGATGCCGGTTACTATATGTACTTTGGCGGCATCTGGGGCGGCCAGTTGCAACGCTGGCGCACAGGCACTTTCAATGATGAACAGCCGGAAAGCCCCTTCGCTTTTTTACCCGAAGATGATGAGCCAGCCTTATGTGCAAAAGTGGCAAAGCTTACCGACGATTTATTGGAATTTGCAGAATCACCCAAAGACATTTTGATCCTTGATGAAAATGGAAATCCATTGCTGAACGGTGATAAAGACCGCCGCTTTTTTGAAGCATCCTGGATGCACAAATACAAGGGTAAATATTATTTCTCTTACTCAACCGGCGATACTCATTTTTTATGTTATGCCATCGGCGATAATCCTTATGGACCGTTTACTTATGCAGGAAGAATTTTAGAACCAGTTGTTGGGTGGACATCGCATCATTCCATTTGTGAATTTGAAGGCAAATGGTATTTATTTTATCACGATAGTAGTTTAAGTAAGGGGGTAACTCATTTAAGATCGGTAAAAGTAACGAAGATCACATATAACAGTGATGGCAGGATACAGCCGATCCTTCCTTATGCTTCGAAATAAAATGCATGACAAATTTTTTGCTAAACCCGAATAAAAAAACATTTCATGAAATACCTGCTTTCGATCGCCCTTGTTTTTGCAACGTCTTTTGCCGGAGCACAGGAT
>JAVHOI010000476.1:4292-6160 GCA_036169975.1 Ferruginibacter sp.
TTCTTTAAAGATGATGGCAAATTTTTCTGCTCAGGAAGGACGGGCTATACATAACATAGCCATTGCGCTGAATAAAACCGGCGATCGATATGTCGGCCTTACTTACTGGACACCTAATATCAATATTTTTAGAGATCCACGTTGGGGACGTGGACAGGAAACTTATGGCGAAGATCCTTTCCTTACCGGTAAACTCGGTGCTGCTTTTGTAAGGGGCTTGCAGGGCAACGATCCAAAATATTTACAGGCAGCAGCATGTGCCAAACATTTTGCAGTACATAGCGGACCGGAACTTTCCCGGCATTCGGATAATTTCAATCCAACCACCTATGATTTATGGGATACTTATTTACCAGCCTTTAAAGAATTAATTACGAAGGCTGATGTGGCCGGCGTAATGTGTGCTTACAATGCAGTGAACACCCAACCCTGCTGTGGCAACGATTTGTTGATGAATGATATTTTACGCAGGCAATGGAATTTTAAGGGTTATGTTACCAGCGACTGTGGAGGGATTGATGATTTTTTCCGTTACCATAAAACACACAAAGATGCAACCGCTGCTTCAGTAGATGCCGTAATGCATGGCACCGATGTGGAATGCGGCCAGGCGGCTTATAAAACATTGCTGAATGCAGTGAAGGGCGGGATGATAAAGGAAGAACAAATCAATACTTCTATAAAAAAATTATTCAGCATCCGTTTTCGTTTAGGCATGTTCGATCCGCCATCAATGGTGAAGTATGCACAAACGCCATCATCTGTTTTGGAGAATGCAGCGCACCAGGCACACGCATTAAAAATGGCACGGCAAAGCATGGTGTTATTAAAAAACGAGCGCAATACATTGCCCCTAAATAAAAAAATTAAAACCATTGCGGTGCTTGGGCCCAATGCCGATAACCCCATTGCAGTGTTGGGTAATTACAATGGCACTCCTTCAAAAGTAGTATCGTTGCTACAGGGCCTGAAAGACAAACTGGGTACCGATGTAAGAATCATCTTCGAGAAAGCCATCAACTTTACCAACGATACTTTATTGGTGCATAAAGACATTAGTTCACTCTATCAATACAATGGCAAGCCTGGCGTGCAGGCTGAATATTTTACCAATGAAAAACTGGAAGGCAGTCCTGTACTTACGCAAATAGAAAACGAAATCAATCACCATTGGCAGGAAGGCACCACGCCTTTTCCAGGTGTACCGGCTACGCATTTTTCTGCACGCTATACCACTACCATTACTGCCACCAAAGATGAGGTGATGAATTTTGAAAGCGAAGCAAATGACGGTTACCGGATTGTGATAAATGATAGTTTGTTCATCGATGCCTGGGAGCGCAACAGATGGGGAGCAAAACAATTTAACCTGCCGGTAAAAAAAGGCCTTACTTATAAAATTGAAATGAGTTTCCGCCAGGGCGGAGGAGATGCCATTGTAAAACTCCGGGCTGGCAATTATATAAAAACAGATTTCGCAGCGCTCGCCGTTCGTTTAAAAGAGGCGGATGCAGTTATTTTTGCAGGCGGCATTTCTCCCCAATTAGAAGGTGAAGAAATGCCCGTGAATGCACCGGGTTTTAAAGGTGGCGACAGAACGAGCATTGCTTTACCTGCTGTGCAAACGGAATTGATGAAAACTTTGAAAGCTACGGGCAAACCGATTGTATTTGTAATGATGACCGGCAGCGCCATTGCCATCCCCTGGGAAGATGAAAATATTCCTGCCATTGTAAATGCATGGTATGGTGGACAAAGCGCCGGCACTGCCATAGCAGATATACTGTTTGGCGATTACAATCCTGCCGGCCGCTTACCTGTTACATTTTACAAGGACGACAGCGATCTGCCGGGCTTTAATGATTACT
>JAVHOI010000477.1:0-7180 GCA_036169975.1 Ferruginibacter sp.
AAAACACAGTCCATGAACCAGCCCAATATTAAAATAACAAAAAGCCATTTAGGGTAACCAGGCAAAATGTAGATGAACAACATAGCAAGCGCCGACCAAAATATCAGTGTAAGGGAAACCCATTTTAATATGTTGAGGCTTATGCGCAGGGTGTTATTCAATTGTAGCAAAAATAATGTATTGATTTCTTTAAGGGCAAATTCAATACCAAATATCAGTTGAAATTGTCTGAACTATGATTCATTTGATTCAATTGATTGATATGATTTCGCTAAAGTTTATTTTGCGGTTCATTATTTTTTTTATTTTTTGAAAAATCTAATTATGATAACACCAATTTCTTATTAAATCTGTTTCTATAATCATCAGGATCATAAAAATCAAAAGAATCATAGTTAAGGCATCCTAATATCCTTCTGCCCCATCATCTCCACGTTTATCAGCGATTGCAGTGATTGGTTTGGCTTTACCGGGTTTTATTTCAATTAATTCGGTACGGCCTATTTGGCCCCTTTTGACTATTTTGTATCCCATGGCTTCCAATTGTTTAATAGTGGCCACATCAAAATCATCTTCCACGAAAATTTCATCGGGCAACCATTGGTGATGAAATTTTGGTTTGTTAACAGCGTCTTCCGGCGCCATTTTGAAATCAATCATATTTACCAACGATTGAATAACACTGGTAGGAATGGTGGTGCCACCCGGTGTGCCAACTACCAGGTAAGGTTTATTATTTTTTAAAACGATAGTTGGTGTCATACTGCTCAGCATCCTTTTGCCGGGCGCTATGGCATTGGCTTCGGCACCAACCGCGCCATACATATTGGGCACGCCGGGCTTTACGCTAAAATCATCCATCTCATTATTTAAAATAAATCCTGCGCCGTTAATGACTGTTCTGCTACCATAGCCCCCATTAAGCGTAGTCGTTACAGACACCGCATTGCCATCGGCATCTATAATACTTAAATGAGTAGTCTCCTCGCTTTCTTTTATGCTGCCTTCTTTTGTATCCCTGCTGTTACCTGCTTTGCCGGGCGTATAATCTTTCATCCTTTCATTCAGGTAGGCTTCACTCACCAAAGTTTTTACCGGCACTTTCACGAAGTCGGCATCGCCCAGATATTCCGCCCTGTCAGCGAATGCCCTGCGTTCCGTTTCCGTCAACAGTTGCACGCTTTCGGCTGATTGAAATTTCATGGCTCCAATATTTCTTTTCTCAATCATCTTTAATACCTGTTGCAAAATAATGCCACCGCTGCTTGGTAAAGGCATTGATATGATGTGGAAATATTTATAATCAAATTCAACCGCGGTCCTCTCTTTTGCCCGGTAGTTTTTTAGATCATCATAATCAATAATCCCATTCCCTCTTTTCATTTCAGCAATAATTAATTTAGCGGTAGTGCCTTCGTAAAAACCTTTGGCTCCAAAATCCCTGATTCGTTTTAAGGTGTTAGCCAGGTCTTTTTGTATCAAAGTATCACCTGCCTTCCATTGCGTTGCTTTTACAAAAACAATGGGAGAAGTATTCAATTGAATAAATTCTTTTTTCAATTCATTCAGGTCTTTTGCCTGGGTAGCGGTAATAGCAAATCCATTTTCCGCAAAGTCAATAGCCGGTTGAATCAGTTTTTTAAATGGGAGCTTCGCATATTTCATGGAAGCGAATAGCCCCGCTACAGTACCTGGTATGCCACCCGCCAGGTGGCCATCCTGTGATAAATTCATTTGGGGTTTTCCACTCGCATCAAGGTACATATCCCTGCTTGCCTTTGCAGGCGCTGTTTCCCTGAAATCAATGGTGATATTTTTACCATTTTTTAAATGTGCCACCAAAAAACCTCCGCCGCCAATATTGCCCGCCCCGGGATAAACCACAGCCAGCGCCAGTTGTGTGGCAATGGCAGCATCTATCGCATTGCCTCCCTGTTTTAAAACCTGCACACCTGCTTTACTTGCCAAAGGATGAGCTGATACAACGGCGCCCCTGTTACAAAGTATATTTTTTTTGCTTTGATATTTGAACGCATTAATTTTTTGCGCTTCCGATATCAGAGCATTGAACATCAAAACGACTATCAGTGAACTATAAACTATTTTAAATTTCATATCCTGAATTTTGGTCTAAATTACTTATTTGACATTATTTATTTGCAAATTTTGGTGAACCTGTTTTAATAAAATTATTTAAAATAGCCTCAAATGCATTTTAAATTGTCGCTCTGGGTTTATTGCCAGAATTTGCAACCTTTCAGGAAATGTTGTGAAATCCGATAGCTATTGGATTTTGAGATGCATTGGTTGCCAGCTTCCTCATAACTTGCTTTTTTGCATAATTATTTTACTAAGTACAATATTTTACAAGAAGATGGAACCGTAATAGGGAAGCGAATTAATTCCTATCTTCCCACTTTATTTATTTCACAATTTTATTTATGAAGAAAGTTCCAGTGTTTATATTCCTGATTTTTATTTCTACCATTTCCATTTTAGGCCAGCCGCTAAAAACCCCGGATGAATTCCTCGGTTATCCATTAGGTGATCAATATACGCCCCATTACAAAATAGTAAATTATTTTCAGCAGGCTGCCGCTGCCAGGCCGCGAATGATGAAACTGGAACAGTATGGCGAAACAAATGAGGGCAGGCCATTGTTACTCGCCTTTATCGCCTCTGAAGAAAACTTCGCAAGGCTGGAAGAGATTAGGAAAAACAACCTGCGGTTAACCGGCATGTTGAATGACAAGCCTGGTGATTTGAATACCCCCGCCATTGTTTGGCTAAGCTATAATGTACATGGCAATGAGACGAGCGGCAGTGAAGTGAGTATGAAAATTTTATACGAGTTGCTAAACCCCGGTAATGCGCAAACGAAGGAATGGCTTAAAAATGTGGTGGTCATTATTGACCCCTGCATTAACCCGGATGGCCGCGAACGTTATGTAAACTGGTTTACGCAAATGCGGGGTAAAAACGCCAATCCCGATCCCAATGCGAGGGAACACAATGAGCCCTGGCCCGGTGGAAGGTTCAATCATTACAACTTTGACCTTAACAGGGATTGGGCCTGGCAAACGCAGTTGGAATCGCGGCAGCGTATCCTTCAATACAACCGCTGGATGCCGCAGGTACACGGCGATTACCATGAACAGGGGTACAACAATCCATATTATTTTGCCCCTGCCGCACAGCCTTATCATGAGGTGATTACACCCTGGCAAAGAAATTTTCAGGTAGCCATCGGAAAAAATAACGCTAAATATTTCGATGCCAATGGATGGTTATATTTTACCAAAGAAGTATTTGATTTATTTTATCCGTCTTACGGGGATACCTACCCGATATACAATGGTGGTATCGGGATGACATTTGAACAGGGAGGGGGTGGCCGTGCAGGATCCGCTGTTGTTATTGGTAATGGGGATACGCTTACTTTAAAAGACAGGATAGCGCACCATTTTACCACCAGTATGGGTACACTGGAAGTAGTTTCCGGCAATGTGCCAAGGGTGATGAAAGAGTTTAAACAGTTTTTTGATGATGATAGGAATAATGGCGTAGGGGAATATAAATCTTTTGTAATTACGGATGCCGGCACCAATAAAATAAATGGCCTTAAACATTTGTTGGATATAAATGGAATCACTTATGGAACCGCTGTTGCAGGTACTTTAAAAGGGGTTGATTATTTTACCGGTAAAGAAGGATCTTTTACAGCTACCAATGCATTCGTAGTTAGTACGTACCAGCCAAAAGGTGTGTTGGCAAAAGTATTGTTTGAGCCAAAGTCTAAATTAATTGACTCCGCCACTTACGATATTACCGCCTGGGCGCTGCCTTATGTTTACGGCCTGCAGGCTTATGCCGTTAAAGAAAAAATTGCCACTGTCAATTATGTGGAAAAGCAAAAAAATAATATTGTTCCCGAAACATCTTATGGGTACCTTGTTGGTTATGCTTCCTTTGAAGACGCTAAATTTTTGGCTGCCATAATCAATGCGGGTATCAGGGTACGTTATGCTGAAAAAGATTTTAGTTTTAATGGAACCAAATATAAACGGGGCACACTGATCATTCTTAAAAAAGGCAATGAGGAAAAGATGGATGCATTTAAAAAGGCCGCTCAAAAATATGATGCGGATGTAGCTCCTATTTCTTCAGGCTATGTAGAAATGGGTGCGGATTTTGGAAGTGAAAAAGTGCATTTTATAAATAAGCCGAACGTAGCGATGCTTACGGGTAAAGGCGTAGATGCGGGCGCTGCCGGAGAAGTCTGGTATTTGTTTGATCAGCAATTAAATTACCCGGTTACATTAATCAATGCGGAAGATATTGGGAAAGTGAACTGGAAAAATATTGATGTACTTATTTTGCCAAACGGAAAATATAAATTTTTGAGTGATAAGGATAGCACTATTGATTTAAAGAACTGGGTCAGGCAGGGTGGAAAAATAATTGCCCTGGAAAATGCGGTAGCGCAGATGGCAGGTGGCAACTGGGGTATAAAATTAAGAAAGAATGAAGACGAAAAGAAAGAGGTAAAACCATTGACTTATGGGGAATTAAAAAAGTTTGAAGAAAGTGAACACAATGGCATCATGAGCAATATCGCAGGGGCGATATATAAAATTGAACTCGACAATTCCCACCCACTTGCATTGGGGTTCCCCAATTTTTTCTATAACCTGAAGCAGGATGGGAATATTTATGAATATTTAAAAGATGGCTGGAATGTGGGTGTCATAAAAAAGGACAGCTATACAGCGGGTTTTGTGGGTAATACACTTAAAGAAAAAATTAAAGATTGTTTATCAATTGGGGTACAGGATTTTGGAAAGGGAAGCATAGTTTATTTTGCTGATAACCCGATCTTTCGCTGCTTTTGGGAAAACGGGAAAATGTTATTCAGCAATGCCGTTTTTTTTGTAGGGCAGTAGGCTGGGCCGATAGTAACAGAAAGTAAGGTAAATAGGAAATTGCCATTAAAAATATATGATAATATTGGTGAATGGCCAATCGTGAAATTGGCCTTTCACTTTTAAATTAAACTTATTGTTAAAACTTGTCTCTGCGATTAAAGTAAGCGGTACTTATTATGAATGGCTGTAACTTCTATCCCGCATTAACTTACATTCGTGAATCAATAAAAATCTATGCGTAAAACTTTAGCTGTTCTTTTAATCTCCTTTAATACCTTTCTTGCTATTGGGCAAACGCCTAAAACTTATACTTCATCTGAATTATTATTACAGGTAAAAAAATTAAATGTGCTTGGTTCGGTATTGTACATAGCGGCTCATCCCGATGATGAGAATACAAGATTGCTGGCGTACCTGGCCAACAAAAAATTATATCGGACAGGTTATTTAAGTTTAACGAGGGGAGATGGCGGACAAAATTTAATTGGCGATGAACAGGGCATTGACCTGGGATTGATCCGTACGCAGGAATTATTATCAGCACGCAGGATTGATGGCGCGGAGCAGTTCTTCAGCCGGGCTTATGATTTTGGTTTTTGTAAAACCCCCGAAGAAGCATTGCGTACATGGGGGCACGAAAAAATATTGAGTGATGTGGTTTGGGTCATCAGGAAGTTTAAGCCTGATGTAATTATTACCCGTTTTCCCGAAGACGGCAGGGCGGGGCATGGGCACCACGCAGCTTCGGCTATCCTTGCCCGGGAGGCTTATGGCGCCGCGGCCGATCCCGCTAAATTCCCGGAGCAATTGACACAGGGCGTTACAGTATGGCAGGCCAAACGTTTATTATGGAACACTTATAATTTTGGCAACACCAACACCCAAAGTGAGGATCAGTTTAAACTGGATGTAGGAATGTACAATCCGTTACTGGGAAAAGGGTATGGTGAAATAGCGGCGTTGGGCCGCAGCCAGCACAAGAGCCAGGGCTTTGGGGTACCGGCACAACGGGGAAGTGTAATTGAATATTTTTCAACAGTGAAGGGTGAAAAACCAGTAAATGATTTGTTGGATGGAGTGGATGTAAGTTGGGGAAGGATTAATAAAAAGGAATTGACCGATACGGTGAATAATATCATCGGGGATTACGATGTGCAGCACCCAGAAAAATCCATTGGGTCATTAATTAAATTAAAACTGAATCAACTGAATGAAAATTACAATTACCAGAGGGCATACAAAAACGCTGATCTTGATAAATTAATAGAATATGCAGGCGGCTTTTTTATGGAAGCTACCGCCGCTAACCAACTAAATGTTATTGGCGACAGCATGAAAATAAACCTGACATTCAATAACCGGATGGGTATTGTATTGGACAGGGTAATGGTATCGGTTTTTGGCAGCCATTATACCTTTGAAAATTTTAAAACGAACGAAACTAAAACGCAAACAGTTACCGTATTGGTAAGCGATATTGAACAGGCATCGCAACCGTATTGGCTGGAAAGGGGCCTTGAAAATGGGAAAGGTAGCTTTGACGTAAGAGACCAGTATATTATTGGCACTGCTGAAAATTATAAATACAATGCAGCCTTTCAGCTTACAATTGACAGCAAAGTATATGTTTTTAACAAACCCATTTTATATAAATCCACCGATCCGGTGAAGGGTGAAATTTTTCAGCCCATTCAAATAGTTAACCCCGTTTTTATAAACAGTAAACAAAATATGATCATTTTTAAAAATGACGAAAAAAATCAAAAAAGGGAAGTTGGATTTACGTTGCAGTTTAATACCAATATTTCGGACACTGCAATATTCCGGTATAATTACAATGGATATTCAAGGTTGGTTTTTGATTCAATGATACATGTTTCAAAAATGGGGAAACGAAATATTTCTGTGGTTTTAAATAGTGATTCCATAAAAAAGGATACGAAGGAATATATGGGTGGAAGGCTTTCTTCAAAGGCATTTAAAGACGACCAGTTTTTATCACTTACTAAAATCAGGTACGACCATATACCTGATATATTTTATAATTATTACGACAGGGTTACTGTATTAAAAATGGATTTAAAAACTATCGGGAAGTTGGTTGGTTACATACCGGGGGCCGGCGACAAAGTGCCGCAGGCATTGGCCGAAATGGGTTATAAAGTAACCTTGCTTTCTGAAAAAGACATAAAGGCGGGGAATCTTAAACAGTTTGATGCTATTGTTACCGGCGTAAGGGCATACAATACCAATGA
>JAVHOI010000477.1:7280-25461 GCA_036169975.1 Ferruginibacter sp.
TCACTTTTTTAAGCGCACCGGGACAGGCCTTCACCGATGGGATGCGTTTTGTGCAATACTATTTTGGACTGCCTTTGGCTATGGTAGTTATCTGTATTTTCTTTGTGCCCGTTTTTAGGAAATTAAAAGTTTACACGGCGTATGAATTTTTGGAAAACAGGTTCGACCTTAAAACCCGGTCGCTTACCTCCGCATTATTTCTGGTTTCCCGCGGATTATCCACAGGCATCAGTGTTTACGCACCCTCTATTATTTTAAGTTCGCTGCTTGGCTGGAATATTTACTATACCAATCTGGTAATGGGTGGTTTACTCATCATCTATACCATGAGCGGTGGGGCTAAAGCTGTCGCCTATACGCAGCAATTGCAGCTCGTCATCATTATTACCGGAATGTTTTTAGCCGGTTACATGGTAGTAGCCTTACTGCCCGATGGAATGGGTTTTTCTTCCGCCATAAAAATTGCGGGCGGGCAGGGTAAAATGAATATCATTACTACAGGTGTTACGGATAATCACTTTGACTGGAAGGATAAATATAATATCTGGAGCGGCGTGATTGGCGGATTTTTCCTGGCGCTGAGTTATTTTGGGGCCGATCAAAGCCAGGTAGGGCGCTACCTTACCGCCAAATCGGATAAGGAAAGCAAGCTTGGATTATTAACCAATGGATTGGTAAAAATTCCCATGCAGTTCCTTATTTTATTGGTAGGTATTTTGGTATTTTCATTCTATCAATACCATAAGGCTCCGGTTTATTTTGACTCGGCAAAAGTAATAGTTGCAAAAAAAACGATTTATAAAGATTCATTGATCAGCCTTGAGCAACAATATAATAAAGCATTGGCTTTAAATGATCCGGCTCAAACCACCGCATTGCGCTCACAATACAAAACGGTTTTAAGAAAAGCGATACCGGGGGATGATGCCAATGATACCAATTTCATATTCCTTCGTTTTGTGATTGATAATTTGCCCAAAGGATTGGTTGGCTTATTGATCGCCGTTATTTTTTTAGCGGCATGGGGCAGTATAGCAGCCGCGCTAAATTCACTCGCATCCTGCACCGTAGTAGATTTTCATAAAAAGTTTATTGATAAAAACTGCACCGAAGCAAAGGACTACAGCATTTCGAGATGGTACACATTTGGCTGGGGTGTTTTTGCAATTGTAGTTGCGATGTTTGCTCATAATATCGGTAACAGCCTGATAGAGGCGGTAAACATTCTAGGGTCATTATTTTATGGCGTTATCCTGGGCATTTTTCTGGTCGCTTTTTGGATAAAGCATATTAAAGGGAATGCGGTTTTTAGAGCAGCGGTCATTTCTGAATTATTGGTGATCCTCATTTACAAACTGGATATTATTTCTTTTTTGTGGCTAAATGTAATCGGCGCTTTATTGGTTATTGTATTCAGTTTATTGTTTCAATTATTTTTGCCTAAACTGAAAAGCAATTTTATTTCACCGTAAATGTAGGCTTCATTTAATACCCTGATTTGTTGCGGCTATTTATTTTTTAATTGCTTTTTTAATTCCTTTTGAAGTTTCTCGTTCATTTTTACATAATCATCGTTCTTCGCCTGCTTCGCAAATTCCAGTGATGTTTTGGAGCTTTGTATAGCGCCCGCAATATTCCCCATTTCCTTTTGTATTTTTGCTTTATATAAATAAATCCAGTATGCTTTGGGACTGGCATCGGATGCTTTATTTACATTTTCAAGGGCTTTGCTTAAATTCACTTCATACTCAAAATAAAATTGCGCCGCCTGCCAGTAAGGCTTTTTATCCGTAAGCATAGCGGCATTTATCTGAGCACGGATTTTATCTTTTATATAGGCGCCAATTTGGATTACTATCAATTTTTTCTCCCACATCAATTGTAATTCACAACTCTCCGGTTTTATGTTTGCGAATTGAATAGTAAACGTTTCTGTTTTCGTCTTTGTTTTTATTGGCTCTGTTTTAAAACGGACAACATCTTCCGATTCCCTGTATCCTTCTGTTCCCGCATTTTTTAATCCTTTATTGAGGATCACTTCCCAACTCTCTTCACCAGGAATTGTATAAAGAAGGTATGTACCGGAATCAATTCTTCTCCCAATAATTTCAACAGGCTCCGAAAAAATTATTTTTGTTGCGGCATTCGCACCCGTGCGCCATAATTTACCATAAGGAACCAAATCGCCAAAAACCCTGCGCCCTTTTGCAGCAGGTCTTGAGTAGGTAACCTCAATGGTTCCCAATCCAAATTCCTGTTTAATAGTTTGCATTGGTGAAGGGGATGGAAGTGCTACCTGCGCTTTCAAACCAGGTAGAAAAGTGAAGGCTAAAAAGATAAGGAATAGTCTGTTCATAAACGTTATTTTACACAATTACGATGATATCGGTTCCTGTTTAAAGAAGTTTGTTTGGATCAAAAGAGCCGGGGAAAAGGCTGTCTTTTTTATTCAAAATACACTTTTACCGTTTGATAAAAAAGCCGGTTATTCAGGTATTGATGTTGCCCCTGATTTTGTTTTTCTGAAAAACCCTGTAAGCCAAAAAGGCCGGCGGCATTTCCCTTATTGATGGCAATTTCAAGATAGGCGGCGGAATTAAACAACGCTAATTTTTCTCCTTCCTGTACATCCGCGTAAGTGTCACTTATTTTTTCGATCACCTCATCCCTTTTAAAAACAATTTTAAAGCTTCTGCCCCTGCGCTGTTCCTCAAACTCTTCACGGGTAATGTTTACAATTACATTTTCAAAATTATCAATAAAAATAATCTGCCCTTCCATCCATTTGTTGCCGAGTAGGGGCCGTAAAGAATTTTTCACCCTTATTGAAACGGAGCTGTCGCCAATTTGTTCCAGCGTTTTTCCGTTCATTATTTCATTAAAAGCTTTCGCGAAAACGGTGGTACAGTAAAGGGTGTTTTTATCATGATTTTTATCTAAAGCCAAAGCCACTACTTTCTGCGGCAGTTCTTCCAAAATCATAGTGAGTAAACCATTATCCGCACAGCCAATGAAATGGCCATTGTGTTCCGCTAAAAGCATGTACTCCGGCTTATCGTCAAATAAATTTACTAATATCAGGTGGCAGGTGCCAGCAGGAAAATTCTTAATGGCATTCCTGCAAACATAAGCCGCCTGTGGATAATTAAAGGGCGATACCTGGTGGGTAATATCAACAATGGTGAATAAGCTGTTGGTTTGCAACAACTGCCCCTTCACTGCGCCTGAAAGAAAATCATGCTGGCCAATATCTGAAGTAAGGGTAATAATCGGCATGGTGATGATTGATAATTTTTTGAATTTTCGATATCAGGATAACAGATAAAATTACCGGTTATCAATTCATTCCTTAATGGCTATTTAATCAGGTTTCCGTTTTTATAAAAAAATTTTTTCACCAGTTTGTCGGTTAATGATGGAAATAATTTGTTCAGAAAAACAGTAAGATTGCCACTAAATGAAAGTATCAAATTGCGTTTCCTTTTTTCAATCGCTTTTATGATATGTGCGGCACAATCCTGCGAACTCATCAGGTCTCTTTCATTAAGCGGGCTTTCGCCCTGCGCATATCCCTTACTGTTGAGTGCGGCATTCCGAATATTGCTTCGGGTAAAACCAGGGCATACCCACATTACGTTTACGCCTGTATCTAATAGCTCCGTACGCACCGCCTCAAGCCAGCCATTTACCGCGAATTTGGAAGCGGAATAACCACTCCGGCCTGGTAATCCACGGTATCCCGCAACGGAAGAAACGCCTAAAATAGTTCCTTTTCTTTCAATAATTGATTCGAGCGCAAGTTTGGTACAATATACCGTTCCAAAAAAATTAATATCCATTACTGTTTTTATTACATCCACATCCGCGTCTTTCAATAAGGCCCTCATACTAATACCTGCATTGTTAATTAATATATCTATCCCGCCATAAGTTTCTATCGTGGAGTCAATAAAATTTTTACAATCATCATACCTGCTTACATCAGCGACAATGGTATGAAGCATTTGATCGGAATATAGAACTTGCAGGTTGTATAATTTATCCTGGTTGCGGCCGCAGGTAGCAATTTTTGCACCCATTGGTATCAACGCATCTACAAGGGCTTTACCAATTCCTTCGCTGCCACCGGTAATGGCTATCACTTTATTTTTAAAAAACTCACTCATAAAATAAATTATAAGCAAAAATAAGAGAGTTCATCGGCTGTTTATAAACAATCTTCCTTTAAATAGGCGGATAGCAGGAAAAAGTTTTTTAAAATAGTTTGGCACTAAATGTTTTTGCCCTATTTTTGCACTCCGCAAGAAAAGCGGGTATTTGAATTGGTAGCTCAGTTGGCAGAGTATTCCGAATTTTATCGGAAGGGTTCTGGCAAAATATAAAAATAGAAATTGAATTGGTAGCTCAGTTGGTAGAGCAATACACTTTTAATGTATGGGTCCTGGGTTCGAGTCCCAGCCAGTTCACAAAGCCTCTTTTAAAACAGGGGGTTTTTTTATGCCATTTATTTATATCATTTATTCGCCAAAACTAAATAAGTATTATGTCGGTGCATGTATCGATTTGAGAAAGACGTTTATACGAGCATAGCATTGGCCATTCAAAATTTACCTCTACCGGGATACCATGGATATTAAAACATACTGAGTCCTTTAAGACTTTGCAGGAAGCCAAACAACGGGAATTGGCAATAAAGAAAATGAAATCACGGAAATATATTGAAGGATTATTTTCTTAGCTCAGTTGGCAGAGCATCCCGATTTTTATCGGGAGGGTCCTGGGTTCGAGTCCCAGCCAGTTCACAAAGCCTCTTTTAAAACAGCAGTTTTTTTATGCCATTTATTTATATCATTTATTCGCCAAAACTAAATAAGTATTATGTCGGTGCATGTATCGATTTGAGAAAGACGTTTATACGAGCATAGCATTGGCCATTCAAAATTTACCTCTACCGGGATACCATGGATATTAAAACATACTGAGTCCTTTAAGACTTTGCAGGAAGCCAAACAACGGGAATTGGCAATAAAGAAAATGAAATCGCGGAAATATATTGAAGGATTATTTTGTCATTCAGTCAGAGAAAGAATATTCCCATCCGGGTCTTTAAACCAGGCTACCTTAGAGCCACTGGGAGACGTCCAAATTCCAAAATTATCCTGTTGGAGAAAGTCATACTTTTCACAAATTATACCTTTTATATTTAGAGATTTAATCTCTGCTGCAATGTCTTCTACATTCCAACCCAAGACAGTAAATTCCTGGGTCTTTAGTTCCGGCACAATGATTACCCGCAATAAAGTTCCGCTTGCATTAAATTCCAAAGCGTATTTGTCTTCGGATAATAATTTAAGCCCTAAAATATCTCTATAAAATATTTTGGCTTCGCCTGGTTTTACGGTAGGAACGAATGCCTTAAGTTCTTTATCACCTAACATATTTTAATATTTTTAAGTTCGCTAAATCTAATGCCAACCCTAAAAAAGGGCGGGGCAATGCACAGGGCTTTCCTTAAAATGAAAGTTTTTTTAAGATGCTGGATTATTGAATTGGCAATAATGAAAATGAAATCGCGAAAATATATTGAAGGGTTATTAATCTTTAAATCCCCAATACTTCCTTCATGCTGAAAATGCCTTTTTTGCCTTTAATGAATTCAGCGGCCATTACCGCTCCTTTAGCAAAGCCCTGCCGGTTATGCGCAGTATGTATGATCTCGATATCATCTACCGGGGAACTGTATTTTATTTTGTGTGTGCCTGGCGCCGGATCTATTCTCTCGCTTATGATGGCTAATTCTTCGGGTGATAAACTACTATGGTTTACCCATTGTTTTTTTCTCCCGATATTTTCCAATATCTGTTCCGCTAAAGTAATGGCTGTCCCGCTTGGGGCGTCTTTTTTTTCGGTGTGATGAATTTCTTCAAGGCTCACCTCATAATCGGTTTGGGGATTCATTAAACGGGCCAGCAATTTATTTATTTCAAAAAAAATATTAACACCTACACTATAATTACTGGCATATACCAACGCACCATTTGTCGCTTCGCATTTTTGCTTCACTTCATCCCAGCGGGAAAGCCATCCGGTACTGCCACTAACCACGGGTATGCCTGCATCCAAACAGGTAAGAATATTTTCTACAGCGCTATGCGGGCTGGTAAATTCGATGGCTACATCACACCGTTGCAGGTTTTCTTTTGTAAATTCTTCAACAGTATTGATATCTATTTTAAGCAGGATGGCATGTCCCTTTTTTACAGCGGCTTCTTCAATGGCTTTGCCCATTTTTCCATATCCAATTAATGCGATGTTAAGGCTTGTAACTGACCCGTAAGCAGAAATGATAGTTGAATGCATGATAGCGTTTTGATTTTTTATTAGGCAAATATAATTATTTACCTGCTTTCATTTTTTTGGAGTGTATGTCCAGTACCAAACTGATACCAGTGGTATTGGCCAGTGGGCTATATCCCTGCTTTAGTTGCAGGCTGAGGTTGTCATTTACGTCAAATTGCTTCAGGTGGCCATCCACTGTGGCATCCACCACATTTAAGCCCCAAAAAACAATGAAGAAAAGAACGGAGTAATCCACATTTTGCCGGAACAGGTTTCGGTTGGTACGGATTGCTTCAGCCGAAAGGTTTTTAAACCTGGGGTCAATTAATTTATCGTTGGTAGTATCCTTATCAATTTTGTATATGTAGGCCAGCCGCAATAATTTATAAGTTTTTACATTGTAAAAAAATACACCAGCGGTGATTCCCAGGCCACCATAAACAAGTGGCAGTTTCCAATATTTTTTATTGTAAATCTGTCCCCAGCCTGGTATCATGGCAGAACGCCGGGTAGCTATACGGGGATCGAATTTTTTAGGGCTTTTATTATCGCTGGTGTCTGTAACGATTTTCGCGTTAGCGGTAATGCTGTCTTTTTTTACCTGCGCCGATAACACACCACAAAAAAAATTTAAACAAATAATTAAAAATATTGACAATAATTTCCGCATCAACTTACTTTAATATTCAATTTATCCAACAACCCATTCAATTCTTCCAGCGAATAATATTCAAAGGTTACGGAACCGTAGCCTTTTTTGTTGTGTACCAATTTTACTTTGGTATTAAACCGGGAGGCCAAATTATCTTCTATCTTTTTAAAGGCGGGAGGTAACTGGGGTTTTACCGAATTTTTAACAGCGTCACTGCCGGTGTACATTTTACGAACAAGGTCTTCAGTTTGCCTTACTGATAATTCCTTGTTTTTTATTTCGGAAAAAATGAACAATTGTTTATCTATTACATCCACGCTGATTAATGCCCTTGCATGCCCCATAGTAATAACACCGGTGCGTACTGCAACCTGGATATCGGGTGGTAATTTTAATAAACGGATATAATTGGTAATCGTACTCCGCTCTTTACCCATGCGCTCCGCAACCTGTTCCTGTGTATAATCCAGCTCATCCATCAGCCTTTTGTAACTAAGCGCAATTTCTATTGAATTTAAATTTTCCCTTTGTAAATTCTCCAGCAATGCAAGCTCAAGTAACTCTGAATCGTTTGCCTGCCTTACATATACCGGCACATCCCTTAACCCGGCGATTTTGGCTGCCCTATAACGCCGTTCACCTGCAATAAGCCGGTACTTGCCGGAGGGCATCCTGCTAACCGTAAGGGGCTGAATGACATCATGGGTTTTTAATGAAGCGGCCAGTTCACTTAATGCGGCTTCATCAAAATCTTTTCGCGGTTGTTTTGGATTGATTTCAATCTGGTCCAAAGCGACACGATTGGTTGCGGTTGTTTTTTCTACCACATCTGTTCTTAATGAGCCTGCGGTGTTTTTCAGATCCGCATCCATATTTTGTAATAAACTTCGGATACCTTTTCCGAGTGCGTCTTTTTTATTTGGAGGAGTCATAATTGAGTAGTGTGTATTGAATGATGAGGGATAAATAATGATGAAGGAGTGATTAGTAATGAGTAATCAATAGCAATATTTTGCTGGTGTATGAGTTTGTAAATTTAAGAAGCTCCGGCTCATCACTAATTACTCCTCTCTCATTGTATTACCCTGTCTTCCTGTTTAATCTTTGTCATGTTATTTTTCTGTAAAATTTCTTTGGCCAGGTTCAGGTAATTGATGGATCCTTTGCTTTCCGCATCATACAAAATTACGGGTTTGCCAAAACTAGGCGCTTCACTCAGCCTGGTGTTACGGTGAATGATACTGGTAAAAACCATTTCTTCAAAATGCCTTCTTACTTCGGCTACTACCTGGTTGCACAAGCGCAACCGTCCATCATACATCGTCATTAAAATACCTTCTATCTGTAATTCGGGATTCAGCCTGTTTTGAACAATCTTTATTGTATTTAATAATTTGCCAAGTCCTTCCAATGCAAAAAATTCTGTTTGCACGGGCACGGCTACACTATCAGCCGCTACAAGCGCATTTACTGTTATCAAACCCAAAGAAGGTGAGCAATCAATCACGATAAAGTCATAGTCATCCCTGAGGGGATCCAGTATTTTTTTTAATACACCTTCCCTGTTGGGATAATTGATCATTTCAATTTCGGCGCCTACCAGGTCAATATGCGAAGGGATCAGATTGAGGTTGGGAACATTTGTTTTTAGCAGCACATCCCTTGCCCCGGCTTCATTAACCATGCAATCATACAAACTCCGTGTTATATTGTGTAAATCAAATCCAACGCCTGTAGTGCTGTTTGCCTGAGGGTCGGCGTCAACCAATAAGGTTTTGTATTCCAGTACCGCCAGGCTTGCCGCTAAATTGATTGCCGTTGTTGTTTTTCCTACGCCACCTTTTTGGTTTGCTATACCTATTATTCTTGCCATGCTTACTTCTTCAGGGAGAATTATTTAGTGTTATTAAGTATTTGTTTCAATTAGTTTTTCTTTCCCGTGCTGTTCAATACCTTTTGATTAAAGAATGGGCAAAGGTACTGTTTGAGATGCAACTATAAACCACAAATTGCGTAAAACCAAATCCCTGGAACCAATGAATCTCCAAAACTTCAAAACCCAATCGCTTATCTTTATCCTGCTTCTGGTACTTTATTATTAATTGTACATCATTTATATGACAGCCTGGCAAATTTAGTTATTCGGCATAAATTTGGAAACAATGCTTTTGGTAAATTGTTACTTTGATGAATCAATCGAATAAAATTCAACTATGTATTTAATAATATCGGGAACAAACAGGGTGGGCAGCACTACATTGAAGGTAGCTAAAGAGTATCAGCGTTTATTAAAAGAAAAATCAATCGAAGCCGTTGTACTTTCTTTGGAAGGCGTAAACCTGCTGACAAGGGATGCCGGTTTTGAAAAGATCGAAAATGAAATGATCATTCCCACCAACAATTATATTTTTATTTCACCTGAATACAATGGTAGTTTTCCAGGTGCGTTAAAAATGTTGTTTGACAATAGTAAAACACATACTTTATGGTGGCATAAAAAAGCGTTGCTCACCGGCGTTTCAACAGGCAGGGCTGGAAACCTGAGAGGGATGGATCACCTGGCAGGTGTTTTAAATCATGTAAAAGTAATGGTGCATCCCAATCAATTACCGCTGTCTTCAGTTGATAAACTAATGGATAAAGATGGATATTTTACAGATGAGAATACATTAAAAGCGATCAATCAGCAACTGGATGAATTTATTAAATGGACGGGTGGAGCTCCCAATAAACTTAAGGGGAATTAAATGCAGAAACTTTAATTTCGAATCCTTTTATTAAGGAATAATGGAAAACCTTAAACCAAAAACAATAAACTCTAAACTAAAAAAAAATACATGCGTTCTCCTCTTAATGCTTTTATTTTTGTAGCTGTAATGTTGCTGTTGGATACTTATGTTTTCCAGGCCATTAAGGCGGTTAGCATTACTGCATCGCCCAAAACAAAAGCAATTATTTACAGTATTTATTGGATAATTACGTTAATAACCGTTGTTGGGTTTTTAGTATTTGCATTTACCAATCAGAATTTTTTACCCCCAAAAGTAAGAACCTATTTATTTGCTATAATCATTGGATTGTTTCTGGCAAAACTTACCACGATAATATTTATTTTGGCAGACGATATACGCAGAGCCTTGCAATGGGCAGCGGGTAAACTGTTTTATAACAATACCAAAAGAGATGCAATGAAAGGAAACGGGATCAACCGCTCCGTTTTTTTAAGCTGGCTTGGACTAACCGTTGGGGGAAGTTTATTTGGTAGCCTGATTTACGGTTTTGGTAATAAATACAAATATGATATTAAGCGGGTGCAACTGTCTTTTGATAATTTACCTAAAGGATTTAAGGGGCTTAAAATTCTGCACATCAGTGATATTCATAGCGGAAGTTTTACCGATAAAAAAGCGGTGCATCATGGTGTGCAGGAAATTCTCAGGGAAAATGCCGACATCATACTTTTTACCGGTGATCTGGTAAATGACAAAGCTACCGAAATGGATAACTATTTGGATGTCTTTAATCAGTTAAAAGCTCCTATGGGCGTATATTCTACTCTTGGCAATCATGATTATGGGGATTATATACATTGGCCCGCAGACGGGATTAGTAAAGTACAGAATTTAGAAAATTTAAAAAAGGTACACGCCCAATTGGGATGGCGGTTATTAATGAATGAACATGTGGTGCTGGAAAAAAATGGGGATCAGATTGCTTTATTAGGTATTGAAAACTGGAGTGCCAAAGCTAATTTTCCAAAACATGGCAGAATGGATCTTGCTCATCCCGGCACCGAAAAATATCCTTTTAAAATATTAATGAGTCATGACCCAAGCCATTGGGATGCGGAAGTAAAAACCCAATATGCAGATGTAGATCTGATGTTAAGCGGCCATACACATGGTATGCAGTTTGGTATTGAAATCCCGGGTTTTAAATGGAGCCCCGTTCAATATGTTTATAAACAATGGGCCGGCTTATACGAGGATGTAAACCAAAAGCTGTATGTAAACCGTGGCTTTGGTTTTATTGGATATCCCGGCAGGGTAGGCATATTGCCAGAGATTACATTAATTGAATTGATCTGATCAAATTATTTGCCTTAAACTGCAAAAAAAAACTGCCGCAATTTTGCGGCAGTTTTGTATAATTGAGTTATTGATTTGCAATCTATTTTTGTTTTATAACCTGTTTTATCAATTTGCCATTTGGGGTCATAAACTGAATAATATAATTACCTGGCTGTAACGATGATAATTCATCTATTGCGATATAATTGTTTCCTTTTATCATCAATACATTTTTAGCAACTACTTCTGCGCCTAATACATTAAATACTTTAACAACGGTGGTTTCATTTTTATTCCATTCAATATTGATGTTTAAATTGTTGCGGAATGGATTTGGTGATACAGTGAAATCACCAATTGTTTTCTTCAGCTTTACAGAAACCACTTTCGAAATGCTACTTCTGCCATCAAGGTCTATTTGTTTTAAACGATAATAAACTATTGGTGCGGTTAAAGAAATTATATCATCGTAAATAAAATAGTTAATTTGTACTGATGAGTTTCCACTTGCGGCTCTTGTAGCTATAGTATTAAAATTTACTCCATCCGAACTTCTTTCAATATCATACCTGCTGCTATTAAATTCCATTGAAGTAGTCCAGGCTACTTTAACCTGGTTATTTTGTGCCAAATTAGCCGTGAATGAAGTTAATGTAACAGGTAAGGGTACTACAGGTGCATTTATACTTGCTGTGCCATCATCAACATAATCCACTAACGCATCAGATTTGGCCATTAATCGTGCAACATTAACGATAGGTGGTGCTCCAATTGCTGGTGTATTAACGATTACCTTAAACTCCACCTCAAAAGAATCTTTAAAAGCCAGGAATCCCCCATTAACCGCATTGGCTCCATTACCTGCCCTAAATATAATTGTTTTATTTGTAGCATCATATTCACCTATGTCATCTCCTGCGGCATCTGTTTTAATTCCTGCACTCATACCCGGGCCATAATTTACTTTTAAGGAATTACTCACATAGGTAATAGTTGATGGTAAGGAATCTGTAAGTACCACAGCATTAGCGTTACCGGCACCAATATTTTTGCCCAACAATTTATAGGTTAATACTTCTCCAGCCTCTGCGCTGCCATTATTATTTGCATCAGACACTGTTTTAGATAGTTTAATAATTGGATCTTTCATTTTAATCACAAATGTAATTACACCAGCAAAGTATTGATCCTGCATGGTACCAAACTGTACTGTTACGCTTGCGTCATTGGGTGAAATCCCATAACCTAATCCTACACTAAATTGATCAATATCAATACCCATTTGATCGGTATAGCTGGGATTTTTGGTGGTTACATGAACACCATCGTCAGTTATAGTGCCATTTCCAAAGTTGTTTTCCTGATTAAGTGCATTACTGAACAGATTGCCATTAATCTTAAAAAAATCACCACCATACCTGGCATCACCTTCCCAGGTAACTACACCAATTTTGGCATCCGTTAAGGATAATGCTCCGGAAGGAACATTTAATCCGGTTAATGTTATAGAACTTGTTATTAAATTTCCACCATTGTAAATATCCTGATAGCCATCGTACACCCGGACACTGTTGAAATTTAAGGATGGGTTTTCATATACTACCATAATGCTCCAGCCTCCGTAATTCCCAAAATTATCACTTACGCCCGTAGAAAATGCGCCATTCCCAACAGTATAAGTCCCGCCTCCCTGTTGCTGTACTAATGCGGTAATATCTACAAAAGCCTGGTAATAAGTATTTTCATCAATAGCACCTGCATTTTTTACGGTTTTGTCAAATTGCGCCGCTCCAAATTCATGATAAGCGCCACTTGTACCTTTTCGGATTTTAATTGTTTGATTACCGGTATTCGACATGTCAAATTGTGAAGTAAAGGCTCGGCCTCCCCAATATAACCGGGCAATTTTAATAGTGTTGACGCCGGCAGGTAGGATTAAATCAGCGGATGAGGAGTTTCTTGTTCCTGCTCCGTCTCCGGTATTGCCATCAACATCAATAAATTCCATATCAGTTGTATCTAAATTGCCATTATCATAACTGCTGTTTCCATTAACACTGTTACCGTTCATTGCGTTAACATTAATAGTTCCATCAGTCTTAACTGCATTTAGTAAGGTGTTACCAAAAAGGGCGGCCCCTCCCCGTAAATTTTCCGAAAAAACAAAACCAAAATTGCGATTTTGCGATTTTACGTAAAATGAGTTTAAAAAAAACAGCACAAATAAAACAATAAAGTGTTTAGTTTGCATAAAGCAAACTGTGGAAGAAATTTTTTCCATGGTCAGAGGTTGTTTTTAATTAAAAATAAATTTAATGATGGCTTAAAAGTATATTGAAAACGTTAGTTGCTTAATAGAATAGGAGCAGTGGATAATTCGAAAGATTTTGGAAATAGGGAGAACTAAATGTTCAAAAATTTTTTTTCTTGTTGAAGGTAAAGGTAACAGACTATTTTATATTTTTAACATTGTAATGATTTTTTTTTTTAAATTTAGAATAATGTATTATTATTCAATTAGTTATTTTTTAATTATATTTAAAAATGCCGGCTTTTAGTCGGCATTTTATTTTATTTAAATGGATACTAATTATCTTTTCTCCCGCATCGGAATCCTTTTTCTTCCTTCGCTTCTGTCACTTCTTCCTTCATCCGAAGGCCTTTTAAATCCACCATCCGCTTCATTCATTCTTATGAGACGGCCATTGTATTTTTTGCCATCCATGCTCTTAATCATTTTAGCGGATGCGGCTTTATCTACTTCTACCCAGGCATTCATTTCCCTGATGTCAATTTTACCCAATACTTCTTTATTTAAATTGCTTTCGTCTAAAATAAATTGTAAAAAACTGGCTTTGTAAAAACCATCTTTGGTACCGAGGTTAATGAATAACCGGCTGTAACCGCTGTCTGCCGTCCTGCTAAATGAACTGCGCTCTCTCCTTTCGCCTGCACCTGTATCTCTAAAACTGTTATCCCTTCTTTCTCTTGAATCAGTTTTTGTATTTAAGTCATCAGAATTCTGGTAGTATTTTAAAAAATGGTTGAATTCTAATGCAGCCACTCTTTTTAAGACGTCGTCTTTACTTATATCACCGAATTTTTTCTGTAGGTCTGGTAAATAGGTTTCGTATTCGCCATTTGAAATATCCGCTTCCATTAATTTATCCATGAAATGAAAAAACTGTTTACGGCAAACGTCTTTGCCACTTGGTACATCCATCCGATGGATTGGCGCATTGATCATTTTTTCAATAGACCTGATTTTGTAAGCTTCCCTGCTATGGCAGATGGTAATACAAATTCCACTTTTACCCGCTCTTGCGGTACGGCCGCTCCGATGGGTATATACTTCAATATCATCCGGTAATTCGTAATTGATTACATGCGTAATTCCATCTACATCAATTCCCCTTGCGGCTACATCGGTGGCAATCAGCAATTGTATGCTTTTGTTGCGGAAGCGCCCCATGACCTTATCCCGTTGCTGCTGCGTTAAATCACCATGAAGGGCTTCAATATCATAACCTTCTTTAACCAGGCGCTCAGCCACTTCCTGTGCATCTGCTTTTGTGCGGGTAAAGATTACGCCATACATGCCGGGGTTAAAATCCACCAGGCGCTTCAGCGTATCGTAGCGGCTTTGGGCAGGAGTAATAAAATATTGGTGGGTTATATTTACGTTGGCTATATTCTTTTTACCCATGGTAACCTCAATCGGGTTAGTCATAAAATTTTTGGAGATCGCTTTAACCGCAGTAGGCATGGTAGCGCTAAACAACCAGGTGCTTTCTCTTAAGACGGTATTTTTTAATACAAAATCAATATCATCCCTAAAACCCATGTTTAGCATTTCATCTGCTTCATCCAATACAACGTATTTTACTTTTTGAAGATCAATGGCTTTTCTTTCTATCAGGTCAATCAGCCTGCCCGGGGTTGCCACCACTATTTGTACGCCCCTTCTTAGTTCCCTGATTTGCATTACTATGGAAGCGCCACCATATACAGGTTCCACGCTTACACCTTTTACATGCTTTTTAAAATTCAGTAAATCATTACAGATTTGTAAACACAGTTCCCTGGTAGGGCATACAATTAATGCCTGTGGGTGTTTTTGACTGGCATCTATTAATTGTAATAAAGGTAAACCAAAGGCAGCAGTTTTGCCTGTGCCGGTTTGTGCCAAACCTACAAAATCTGTTGTTCCTGATAATAAAACGGGAATAGCTTTTTCCTGGATGGGGGTGGGACTTTCGAATCCCATTTCTGTAATGGCCTGTATTAATTGTTCGTTTAAGCCTAAGGCTTCAAATGCATTCATGTAAATTTTTTTGTGTTTACATGATATGCTGGTTTCTGTTGGTGCGCTACTTAATTCCTAAATAAAAAAGTTAAAGTAAATACTAAATTCAACAGCCTTATGGGCACTTCATGCAATACTCGTTATAAATAATTTGCAAAAGTAGGGATTTTAAGCCATTAAACACGATTAGAATGAAAGGTTAACGCATATATTTTTTAATTCCATTAAATATAAATACCTGTTATTACGTTATTGCTTAAACTAAATTAATTTTTGTTCGTCCAATTCCATTTTATTAAACTGCTTAAATTTATTTAAATGCGCAAATTAATTTACCTCGTAATTTTTGTTTTGATTTTTGCCTTCAGGGGTTATACACAAACTTTTCCTGTGTCGAATCAGCCTGAAAAGGATTCATTGGAAATATTGAATCAGATAATAAACTTGCTTGATTTTTCGGATAAGCCCAATAGTTATGTACTTGTCGGTGTTGGTGTTGGTAACCGGCTTTTTAGCAATAAAAACAATTCTTTAAATGCTAATCAAACAATTTCCAGCATGGTGGTTTATTCGCCATCCATCGGGTATTTTCATAAAACCGGTTTTGGATTTACCGCTGGCGCCAATTTATTGAATGATGTAAAGGGGTTTGATGTTAATCAATATTCCCTGTCACCTTCATTTGATTTAGCGGGGAATAAAAATATTTCTTTTAGCATTTCTTACACACATTATTTTGTAAAAAATAAATTCTCTTCATTTTCTTCACCCGTTCAAAACGATTTTTTCACTTCCATAATTTATAAAAAAACCTGGCTGCAACCAGGGTTTGCCTTAGGATATGCTACCGGCGAATACGGTGAGGCAAAATATAAGGATACGATTATTGCCGGCAGGGCGAGGCATTTTTATGATTCCGTAAATTATAAATTGAATACCTTTTCGATGATTTTAACAGCCGGTCATCAATTTTTGTGGTACGCAATTGTAGATAAGTCGGATGGGGTGAGCTTTACACCAACATTTATGGCAAATGCCGGATCCGAAAAAACAACTATCAGCCATAAAACGAATGCGCTTTCGCTTTTTAACTTTTTGAATAAAAGAGGAAGGGTTCCCAAAATGCAAAATAATAAATTCGAACTTCAATCAATAGGATTAAACCTTGACCTTAATTATACAATTGGTGATTTATCTTTTGAACCGCAACTCTATATGGATTATTATTTACCAGCCACCGATTCAAAAAGATTTTCGCAGGTATTTGTTTTTAATGTCGCGTATTCCTTTTAGTTACGTAGTGGTTAACAAATAATTACAAATTAAATTTTACCATTGGCATACAACTTGAAATGTTTAGACTAAATCAAAAAATAAATTTATGAAAACGAAACTCTTAACCCTTGCTCTTTCCCTCATGATCTTTTCGGCAGCAAATTCTCAAGGTTTTCACCTGGGAATAAAAGGCGGTGCCAACGTAAATAAATTAACCGGTAAATCTTTTAATGATCAATTTAGTTTTGGTTATCACCTCGGCGGGTTTGCCGAAATTGGTTTAGGAAAAAAATTCTCCGTACAGCCTGAAGTGTTATTCAACCAAATCAATCAGGACACTTCTTCTCAATTCAGGGATATTTACAATTTAAGCAATGTTAATTCCAATGTCAAATTGAATTACCTGAGTGTGCCAATTTTATTGAATTATCGGTTATCCAATTTCCTCGCATTGCAGGCTGGTCCTCAATTTGGAATATTGATGGATCAAAATAAGAAGCTATTGGCTAACGGACAAGATGCATTTAAGAAGGGCGATTTTAGTATGTTAGGTGGCATACAACTGAAATTGTCAAGTATCAGGATTTATGGCCGCTATGCACTGGGCCTAAGCAATTTGAATGACATAGATAATAAAGACAAGTGGAAAAGTCAAAGTTTCCAGGTAGGTATAGGATTAGCCATTTTATAATATCAGTTCCGGATAATGGTTGGGATACCATTTTTATTCCACCTGATTATCGCGGAAGGAACAGCGGTATATAAATCATCCTGACGGTGTTGAACTATATAGTCAACACCGTTTTTTATTGCAGCATCAATATCAGAATAAACCGCAGGTGGCGGGTATCCGGAGATGTTAGCGGAAGAAGATACTATTGGTTTATGGAACCGTTTTATCAGTTGCCTGCAAAACGGATCATTAACAATGCGGATGGCAATGGTGCCATCTTCGTTTACCAGGTTATCCGCAAGGCCGGTAGCGCCTTCATAAATTACGGTAGTTGGTTTCCAAACTCCTTTTATATAATCGAATATTTGCAGGTCGGGCTGCGTAACATAAGTTAAAATGTCTTTTTCCTCAGCCAATAAAATGATCATGTTTTTATTGGTAGCCCTTTTCTTTAGCGCAAAAATTTTTTCAACAGCTTCCGCATTGGTAGCATCACAACCAACCCCCCAAATAGTGTCGGTTGGATAAAGAATTAATCCACCCCTGTTTAATACACCGAGGCATTGTTCTATATCGTTGGAAAATGGGATCATAAAATACTTTTATAAACCTGCATGATACTGTCAGCGTATTTTTCAGCGGCAAAATTTTGTGCCTGCCGAAATCCCTTGTTTTTCAATTCTACGACAAGTGCCGCATCCGTTGCAATATTCACCAGGTGCTTTGCCAGCATTTCATAATCGGCTGGCGCAAAATATAAAGCGGCTTCGCCTGCTACTTCCATCAGGCTCGGTGTATTGCTGCATATTACAGGAAGCCCGCTCCATAAAGCTTCCAGTACCGGTAACCCAAAGCCCTCGAAAATG
>JAVHOI010000478.1:0-6124 GCA_036169975.1 Ferruginibacter sp.
AATATAAAAAATTAGTGATTGAAAAAGCCATTGAACAATATCCAGGGTTGAGCTTTTCTAATACCCTAATATTTTCAACATGCTTTTCGAGCTTTGTTCTTTGGCATATACCCAGTCAACTAATTTACCATTCTTATCGTAGCCTAAAATAATATGCTTGGGCGAAGGAATAAGGCAATGCTTAATTCCACCATAGCCGCTAATCTGATCCTGATATGCTCCCGTATGAAAAAACCCAACATACAAGGGTTCCCCATTGGTAATTTTAGGAAGAAATACTTCATTAATGTGCTCTTCGGAATCATAGTAATCATGGCTGTCGCAGGTAATACCGCCTAAGGTTACGCGCTGGTATTCCTCCTTCCATTTATTGATGGGCAGCATCAGAAATTTTTCGCCAATACCCCACGTATCTGGTAAGGTGGTAATGAAGGAGGAATCAATCATATACCAAATCTCCCGGTCATTTTGCATTTTTTCACCTATCACACTGTAAATATGCGCCATGCTTTCTCCCACCGTGTAACTTCCAAACTCCGTAAAAATATTGGGCATTTGTACTTTATTCCGTTTACACGCCACCTTTATATTCCGAACAATTTCATTGATCATGAATTGATAGTCATAATCGAAACCCAACGAATGCTTAATAGGAAAACCACCGCCTATATTAATGGAATCCAGTTCGGGGCAAATTTTTTTTAACTGGCAATACAGGTTAATTACTTTGTTGAGTTCGCTCCAGTAATAAATATCATCCTTAATACCTTTGTTTAAAAATATATGCAGCATTTTCAATTGATATTTATGCTCCATTCCCTCTATTTCATCCACATAAAATTCCAGCACATCCTTCACCCGCATACCTAAACGTGAAGTATAAAAAGGGAAATTGGGCTCTTCCTCTGCCGCTACCCTTATTCCGAGTTTAAAAGGGGTCTTTACGGATTTATACGCCTTCAATTCATCTTTATTATCCAGTATGGGAATTACATTTTTAAATCCGGTATTTAACAATCGTGCTATCCGGGTAGTATAGGACTTTTGCTTGTAGCCATTACAAATAATAAAAGTTTCTTTATTGATCTTCCGTCTTGCGTATAATTTATTTATGATGTCAATATCATAAGCATAAGAGGTTTCCAGGTGAATGTCATTTTTAAGCGCCTCCTCTACTATAAAAGAAAAGTGTGAACTTTTGGTACAATAACAATAATTATACTTACCCTCATATTTGTGTTTTTTAATAGCATTGGCAAACATCTCCTTAGCCTTATTGATCTGCTTTCCTATTTTTGGTAAATAGGTCAGCTTCAGCGGTGTACCATACTTGTCAATCAATGCTTTTATATCCTGTCCATTATATTGCAAATACTCATCTACAACTTTAAAATCGTCCTGAGGAAATTTAAAAGTCTGATCCACCAAATCGGCGTAAGTATTGTTCATGTTATTCATTTCCTTCAATGGTTTTAATTTTTTTTGCAAATGTACTTCAATGATAAATGCCATTAATAAAAAAAACCGGATGCGACATGTCACACCCGGTTTTCTATTAGAAATAAATATTATTATTTATAAGCCTATTTTACCAGAGCAATCAGGCTTTTGAAACTCTCCGGCTCATTCATGGCCAAATCAGCTAATACCTTACGATTAATATCAATATTTTTTACCGCCAATTTGTGAATGAATTCGCTGTAAGTAATCCCTTCAGCCCTTACTGCCGCATTGATACGGGCAATCCACAATGTACGGTATTCCCGTTTTTTCAATTTACGGCCAACGTAGCTATACGTTAAACCTTTTTCCATTACGTTTTTAGCAACGGTGTAAACATTCTTACGTTTACCATAAAAACCTTTGGCGGCCTTTAATACTCTTTTTCTTCTGGCTCTTGATGCTACTGCATTTTTTGAACGTGGCATATCTTAATTTTTTGAAATGTTAATGTGTAATGTTAATCCTGGTGCATCACCGGAACTAACCTTTCAGGCGTAACAAACGCAGTACGAAATTGTGGTTAGTAGAATCCACTACACCTTTATTTCTTAAATTACGTTTACGCTTTTTTGTTTTTTTAGTTAAGATGTGGCGTTTGAATGGCTTTTGGAAGGTAACTAAACCTGTTCCTGTAACTTTGAAACGCTTTTTTGCGCTTGAGTTGGTTTTAACTTTTGGCATTAAATAACTTATTAGAGTTACTCCCTGCTGGCGTCCCAAACAGTCGGGAACTTTTTGAGCCTTGTGGGAAATGTGTAGAAAAAGAAGTTTCTTTTTCGGGCGGCAAAGGTAAGGAAATAATTAAACAGATTTCCATTTAACGCGAATTATTATTAAAAACAGGAGCTTTGGGCAAAAATGAGATTGCTATTATAATTCCAAATGATTAAGTGATAAAATACATTTGAATCATTTTACCAAATCTTCTGAAGTCATTATTTAAAAACTAATTTCTTTAAAAATTTTCTTTTGTTAAACCATATTAAAATCCCCGTAAGGAATTAATATCGTTAAAATTTTAAAGACCCCTGATTTAATAAAGTCTGCGGCAGAGGACAAATAATGAATGGCGATGATATATTACCTTTTTAAAAAACGAACTAACCCCGACTGGATGACGAAACGGAACTTTCACTCACATAATATTCCTTCATTATTTCAAAAATTTTATCTCTAAGTTCAGCAGGTTTTATATCATCTGATGAAACCGCAGGCAAAAAATGCATCTTCAATTTTGTAGGAATTAAAAACATTCCCTTATGAATTGGCATGGCTTCCCTTGTGCCAAAAATAACGCAGGGTATTACCTCTTTTTTAGCATCTACAGCAAGTTTAAAAGCTCCATCATAAAAAGCCTTTAGTGGTTGTGGGGTGCGGTTACGGGTACCCTCAGGATAAATACATATATGAATATTATCCCTAAGAACAGCTTTCATGGCTTCAAAACTTTTGCGCCGACTCTGGTCACTGTTCCTATCCACCAATACCGATCCCCTTTTGTAAAACCAACCAAATATGGGTACTTTGGCGAAAGATGATTTCGCAATGGTTTTATTGCCGCCGGGAACAAATGGAGCAGATAAAGGCACATCCAATAAAGCATTGTGATTATAAACAATTATGTATGCCTCATCCTTTTTAAAATTTTCTTTTCCCTTTACTTTTAGCGGGCAACCAATCATATAAAGCCAGATACGCATCCAGCATCTTGATACCCATATAAAATAATCCTGCCCTTTCTTTCCGGGTATAAGGTACGAGAACATTGATGGAATAAAAATAATGAGAAAAGTGATTATGAAACTTATTAATGCCCACACCGCCCAAACGCGTCCAAATACATTTACAAGAAAACCAGTAGCTGTTTTCATATTTTCTTCCTTATTTAAAATTGTTTCCCGCATAATTATTCCTGTTGCCCGTTTAAGGGGTTAAAAGTTTCCAATCAATCGGGGGCAAACCCTGCCGTATCAACTGCTCATTGGTTTTTGAAAAATGTTTGCAACCATAAAAGCCTTTTTCAACACTAAAAGGAGAGGGATGTGCCGCCTTCAGCAAAAAGTGTTTTGTTTCATCAATCAGCACCTGCTTCTCCTGTGCAAACTTACCCCATAATAAAAACACGACACCCTTTTTATAATCCGATATTTTTTTAATAACTGTATCCGTAAATTCCATCCATCCTATTTTTGCATGACTTGCAGGTTCGTTGGCTCTTACCGTTAGTATGGCATTTAATAACAATACACCCTGTTCCGCCCACCGGGTTAGGTTACCATAATTTACCGGCATGGCAATTCCAAGATCGGTTTGAATCTCTTTATAAATGTTTACGAGGGATGGAGGCGGTTTAATGCCGGCGGGAACGGAAAAGCTGAGGCCATGCGCCTGGCCAGGGTTGTGATATGGATCCTGCCCCAGAATTACTACATGTACTTTATCAAAAGGGGTTTGATTAAAAGCATTAAATATTAGCGGCCCGGGAGGATAAATTATTTTATCAGCCGACCTTTCCATTTTCAGGTATGTAACGATCTCTAAAAAATATGGTTTTGTAAACTCGTCCTTTAAAATTTCTTTCCAGGAAGGCTCCATTTTCACATCCATGTATAAAGATTTTAGTAAAAATACAAAAGCTCCCTTAAAGGAAGCATTTGTTTCAAAAAAGTTAAGGCTGTTTTATTAAATAAAACAGCCTTAACTTTTTAATTCAGGTTTTATATTCTAAAAAATTGCCAGTCAGTTAATTTAATTAATCAAACTTGTCTAAGAAAGATTTGACAGGCTAAATTTTTCGATTTTTCGTTAGCGGATTTACACATCTAAAAACAGAAAATCGCTTCAAGAGATATTTGTTAAAACCGCAATATACTTTATAGGCTTTAGCAAAGGAGAAATTAAACAAAGGCAATCAAAGAATCCATAAAGTCAAATAATTTGAATAGCTATTTCAACAAATAACCTGTCATATCCTATTTTACAAACTGGTTTACATAATCCCATGTTCCTCCATTTATCACATGGCTAAATCCATTTTGATCCAAAATTGATTTAGCCATACTGCTTCTGCTACCACTACGGCAAAAAACAACGATATTTTTTTTACTTTTAAATCGCGCCAATTGCGATGGGATGGTATCCAAAGGGATGTTGACAGAGCCTTTCACGTGCCCTTCCCCAAATTCTCCCGGGGTTCTTACATCAACTAAAAATGCGCCTTCTTCAATAATGGTTTGCAAACCTGTGGTAGTTGTACCGCCAAATAACTGGTTGAACATATTGATTAATTTTTTTTAAACCGTAAACTTCTTAATGATATTAACTAAACTTGCTTTTTGTACCACGCCACTCTGCCTCCACAACGATTTCCCGTTTTTAAATAAAATCAATGTGGGAACGCCCTGGATCTGGTACTCACCTGCTGCTTGTGGATTTTTATCAACATCCACTTTTACAATTGTAGCCGCATCACCAATTTCTTTTTTTAAATCTTTGAGTATCGGCGCCATCATTTTACAAGGGCCGCACCACTCCGCAGAAAAATCAACCAGTACAGGTTTATCAGATTGTATGATTTCGTTGAATGTCATGATTATAATTTTTTATCCTCTTTCTTTAAAGTTTGTTTTTTGTCATCTTTTTTAAACATTCCAAACAATAATGCCCCCATGAGTGCGCCATATATAGTGCTGTTTACCGGCTTCGATGTAATCAGGCAAGTACCGGTAGAACAACCAATTTGTTGCCAGTACAAATACCCGGCAATAGCGCCAATGAATGATCCAATCAGGTAAAGTTTATTAATGTTAATCCACTTCTTCATAAGTTATATCTTTTGTGGGTCCGTCAAATTTTTTTAAAGGCGTGTCGCATCCGCCGGTACCACAACAGCCTACATTAAAAACCGCCATAGCGGCTAACAGGAAACCTGCCAGGCCAAATAATGCATCCCTGGTGATAACCGCCTGCACCGCGATAGCAATACCCATTATCAAACGCAATACCCTCATGAAGTTCCAGTTACTCAAAATCATTTGTTTCATAGTACCGATTGATTTTTTAATTTATGTTAGCTGGTACAATACACAGCCTGCAAATAAATTTACTTTGTTCAAAATGTTTGTGTGGCATTTTCAAGACAATTCAAAAAAGCCAGCACACTTAATAATTCTTCTCTCTCTGCGACTGAGGCAGATTCACCTGATTTTTCCTTATCTTTTAAATTTTCCATAGCGTTGAAATCTTCAGTATTCAGAAGTTTTAAATTAAAATCCTTCATGCAGGCGATTCATTAAAGTGTTCTAAAATATTTAATACAAATCTTATTGTGATGTTGCAAAAATAACTGCAATCCCATGGCTTTTTTGTAACAAAGGTTACATACAAAATATAATACAAGCGGGCAGCTATACTGTTCAGTAGTTGACAATTTTATAAAACTGATCATTTAAAATATGGAATAAGAGGTATAAAGCAATGCCGTTGCTGTTCCTGCATTTTGCAGGAACTGCACGAATCCATGATTGTTAAAGTGAAGACCAATATCATCCAGTTTCACCTGTTCAAAAATACCGCTTCAACTTCCTGAATGGAAAGGCTGCCTGATTATACAAACAGTAAA
>JAVHOI010000479.1:0-1339 GCA_036169975.1 Ferruginibacter sp.
CAAATACATCAAATGAAATACCTTTAACCGCTTCAAAAGAACCGTAATTCTTTTTTAAATTTTTTACAGAGATGATCGTGTTTCGCATACCCGGAATTCTTAAATGATTTTTAGATGCTGATAACTTTCGCATCCTTGTGTTAAAGATGGCAGATCATTTGTTCAAAATTTTATCACCGCATAAAATTAACGAAAACGGCAAATTGTTTAAATAATATCTTTTTACCAAATGATCCAACATCAGGAAACGGAAGGGCTATTTAAAAAACTTTCCAACTCTTCCATCATCAATTTACTCCCCACAAAAAATGGCGTACGCTGGTGAACCGCCGTTGGTTGTATTTCGAGTATGCGTTGCTTGCCATTTGTCGCCTTGCCACCTGCTACTTCTACGATAAATGCAAAAGGATTGCATTCGTACAATAGTCTCAGTTTGCCACCCGGCTTATCTTTTATAGCCGGGTACATGAATATGCCGCCTTTGATCAGGTTACGATGCACATCACTTACCATGCTGCCGATATAACGCTGCGTATATGGGCCTCCGTTCATTTCATTTTTTTGCTGGCATACTGTAATATAATTTCTAACCCGCTCTTCATACTGAAAAAAATTGCCATGGTTAACCGAATAAATTTTCCCGGACGGCGGGCATTTAATATCCGGATGGCTTAAAGTGTACTCACCTATTGAAGGATCCAATGTAAAACCATTCACACCCCTTCTGGTGGCATATACCAATATGGTGGACGAACCGTAAATTATATAACCTGCGGCAACCTGCCTTATACCTTGCTGTAAAAAATCAGCTAAAGTTGCAGGAGTACCAACAGGTGTTACCCGTCTGAAAACACTAAAGATGGTACCAATAGAAACATTCACATCAATATTCGCACTGCCATCCAATGGATCAAACAGGCAAACATATTTGCTGTTGTTACTTATTTCATCATCAAAAACCAAAATGTCATCCAGTTCTTCGCTGCCAATGCCGGCACAACTAATACCATGCCGCAATACACCCACCAATTGGTTATTGGCATACACATCCAGCTTTTTCACTTCTTCCCCCTGCACATTTATACTGCCCGCATCGCCCAGTATATCCACCAGCCCGGCTTTATTCACTTCTACATTCACTCTTTTGGAGGCCAGGCCAATATCCCGTAAAAGCCCTGAAAGTTCACCGGTGGCATTTGGGAAATCCCGCATTTGCTGTATCGTAAACTCATCCAGGGTTTGCACCCTACGATTTATAATCATACTTAATTTTTGATTGCAGATTTTAGAATTTAGATTTGCGCTTCAAAAGTAATAAGATTATTATGAAAACCAACTT
>JAVHOI010000480.1:0-6085 GCA_036169975.1 Ferruginibacter sp.
GTTTTTGTTTTCCAGTTTTTAATACGCTGCGCTTCATCCAGGATTAATACATCGGCCTGCATGTTGTTGAGGTAAATAAAATCGTTGGAAGCCATCTGGTAACTTACGATGATATAATCAGCGGTATTGGAACTGTATAGTTTTTTACGGGCTAAAATGTTTCCTTCTATCACCTTTACATTCTTGTTGCCGGTAAACTTTTCAATCTCTGTTTTCCACTGGTATTTTAATGAAGTGGGACAAATAATAATTGCCGTGCTGATGTTAAATTGTTTTCTCAATACCTCCGTGCTTACAATGGCCTGTAATGTTTTTCCAAGCCCCATGTCATCGGCTAAAATACACCTGCCTGCTTTCACTGCGAACAAAACACCCTTTTCCTGATAACGGAATAATTTTGCTTTGCTGATATCTTTAAACAGCGCGGTTTGTTTATCCGCCACCACTTGTTTACGTTGCTGGCTGTTTCGTTCCTGAATGATGTATTCCAGCGCATCCGGGTAGCACCGGAATTCAGGATGTAGCTTATGCGCCTTTTGAAGAAAAATTTCAAACTTCAAACAGGCCGCTTCCAGCAAAACCAAATTGTTATTAAAAAAGCCATTGGCTAAAAGGCTGTATTTATCCGATTCTTAGGTTCCAATGCGCAGCTTTACTTTTCGTTCGCCCCTGTAATCGAGATAAACGGATGAATAGGGCGGTGTGTATGGAACTGCCAGTTGTTTACGTAATGAAGGTTTAGATTTTACTTTTAACAATATCGCTTCTATATGTTTGCAGGTACCCAACTGGTTGGTTTTAAAATCGGGGCAACTGCAAAAGTTAAGGGAATTATCCGCACTCCGCAATGCCACTTTATAGGTATTTGATGTTTTGGAACTATCCACTTTGTAATCGCCAAATACAAGCCCGTCACTTAATTTTTGTATGGTAAAATTTTCATCTTCCGCAATTTGCCGTCGTAAAATTATCTGCCATTGCACATCGGTTATGCCAGCAGGTTTTCGTGTATGCGACACTCGTATTTTTAATGGTGAGTGTTTTTTTGTTGAACTTTTCTTTTTCATTATTTTATTTGAATCCGTAATTTAATTTAGAAAACAGCATCATAAAATATGTTGAGCAATTTGTGCAAAACTTTAGGTTGGTACAAGTATTGGTTTTGGCAATGTCCGCGAAAAACCAAAAAGATTCCAGGTTATATTTTTACCTGTAATAAAGAATTTAATAACGATTTTAATTAGCGGCAATTCATTTTGCAAAACGATTTTCCTGCAACAAATGAGGTGCTCTAACGGAAGTATTGAGGAAACTATTTTAGGGAAACGTATGATAAGAAAGGATTATAAAAAAAACAATGCGTGAAATCATTGATACTACTGTATTTCAATGAATGTTATTTTCATTCAACAAAAAAGGGGATCTAAAAAAGATTTGGTGAATTGCAAAAAATAAATTCATCTTTGCAACGCAAAATAAAAAATCATGCAACGCATTAATTTACCTAACGAATCAAAAAGCTGCTTCAGTTCGACAGAAGCCCTGGCAATTCCCGGTGCAAATTATGCAGGTGCGTAATCATAAAGTTTACCAACACTAAGTAATGAAGCCCCGAAAAATATCGGGGTTTTTTATTTAAAAAAAATTAAGCCGATATTGTGCAGCAATGGAGAAGTAAGGGAATAAAAATGGAGAGAGTCCGGCTGGTCATGGAAGCTGTCTCGAAAACAGTCTGGGTGTAATAGCCTCAAGAGTTCGAATCTCTTTCTCTCCGCAAAACCTTACAGGTTTTTTAAACCTGTGAGGTTCAAAAAGTTCCGTATCATACAATGGCAGCACTATTTTCTCCCTCAATATTTTTCGGGTTTCTAATCTTTGTATTGGTGCAATAAAAGGTTAAATAATCTTTCCTCTAATAATTGACGCCGCTTGCGTCACAACTATTATTTAACTGAATGATTCGCGAAGAAAGGTGTTCGAAGTAATTGAACCAGCGTTTTAACTCATGATCAATGCCTGGTAGAAACATAAACCGAAGCTGCATAACTGTGGCTTTTCACGTAATAAATAAAATCCATTATTTTTACAGCGAATAAAAAATTATATGCAGGAAGAAATTGATGAGATAAAAAAAATATTCCGGGAATATAGCAACGAGCCTGTTATGGGGATGGACAAATTACCGCAGGCGGGAAGTGAGCGGCATTATTTTCATATCCATACAAGTAGTAAATCATTTATTGCCACATACGGCATCAACATAAAGGAAAACGAATCCTTCATTTATTTTTCGCGGCACTTTCATAAAAAACATCTCGCTACTCCTGAAATATTTTACATCAATGCGGATAAAAAAATTTACCTGCAGGAAGACTTTGGTGATATTTCATTATTGAATAAACTGGAGGAATTTGGCTACACGGAATATGTGTATGGACTATATAAAAAAAGTTTGCAGCAACTGGCATTGTTGCAGGTGAAAGGACACGAAGGATTGGATTATAAAAAATGCCTGACCAATGCGGTCTTCGGCAAACAGGCTATCATGGCCGATCTGCTGTACTTTAAATATTATTTTCTGGATGCATTGCGCAGGCCTTATGATAAGCAAAAACTGATTGATGATTTTGAGGCGCTGAGTAATTACCTTTCCCGTACGGAGTATAAATATTTTATGTTCCGCGATTTTCAGAGCAGGAATATTATGATAACACCGGATGACAATGTGCATTTTATAGATTACCAGGGTGGAATGAAAGGAGCGCCACAATATGATGTAGCTTCCTTATTATGGCAGGCCAGGGCTAATTTGCCGGATGACTGGAAACAGTTGCTGCTGGAAGATTATATGGATGCCTTTGAAAAAATTGTTGACCAGCCTGTTGACCGGGATATATTTAGCAGCCAGTATAATGGTTATGTATTGATACGGTTGTTACAGGTGCTGGGCGCTTATGGTTTTCGCGGATTATTTGAACGGAAGGCGCATTTTTTAACCAGCATACCACTGGCGCTGCAAAATTTAAAATGGTTTGTCAATAACCCGCATGTAGGCATATCCGTACCTGAGTTTAAAAAGGTATTGGAGATTTGTATCGGCGATGATGTGATACAGGAATTTACCCCCATACAGGCTACTGATGATACGCCATTGGTGGTTAAAATAAACAGCTTTTCGTATTTAAAAACTGGTTACCCTAAGGACGAATCTAAAAATGGCGGAGGTTTTGTTTTTGATTGCCGTGGTATTTTAAATCCCGGGCGCATTGAAACTTTTAAACCGAAAAGCGGCATGGATAAACCGGTAAAGGATTACCTGGAACAGCTAACAAAAATGCCGGATTTTTTAAACGGTGTTTATAATGTGATTGATATAACGGTAGAAGAATACATCAAGCGGGGCTTTGAGGATTTAATGATCAATTTTGGGTGTACAGGCGGGCAACACCGGAGTGTATATGCGGCGGAAGCGGTGGCCAGGCATCTGAAAAATAAATTTAAGGTGAAGATAAATTTGAATCACACCAATAAAGAAAACTGGAAAACGGAATGAAAGCGATGATATTCGCCGCCGGCTTGGGCACACGCTTCAAACCCTGGACAGACAAGCATCCAAAGGCATTGGCTTTGGTAAATGGCAAATCTTTATTGCAACGCAATATTGAATATTTACAACAATACGGCATTAAAGAGGTAGTGCTGAATGTGCACCATTTCGCGGATCAGATTATTGAGGCGGTTAAGGTAAACAACGGATGGGGAAGTAATGTGATGATCAGTGATGAAAGGGATGAAGTGCTTGAAACCGGTGGCGGTTTACTTAAAGCAATGCCTTTGCTTGAAAGGGCAGAACCTTTTATAACGCTTAATGTTGATATTCTTACCAATCTAAATTTGAATAACCTGGTCGCCTTTCACCGGCAGCATAAGCCATTAATATCTTTTGGCGTAACGAACAGGGTAACTTCGAGGTACTTTTTATTTGACGGCAATAACCGCTTGCGCGGATGGAGAAATGAAAAAACCGGTGAGGAAAAAGGCCCTCACCAGAACAACCACGAAAGTGGAAAAACATTGATTCAAAAAGCCTTTAGTTGCGTAGTAGTTTTTCAACCCGAAATATTTTCGTTGATACACCAGCGTGGCAAATTTTCACTTACTGAAACCTATCTTGATCTTGCAGTGGATCACCTCATTTTAGGTTACGATCATAGCGGTGATAAATTAGTAGATGTAGGCAGACCCGAAAGCGTGGCAATTGCTGAAGCATTGTTTACCTGAAACGGGATTCACCCCTGTAAATAATGCATACTTTAATTTTAAGATGGACTTAAATGATATAAAGTACAAGAGCCGATAGTTAACTATCGGCTCTTGTATGGTGGTTAATTTTTTTTCAGGATTAAAAAAAATTTATCAAATAATCACACGGCCTCTATCTTCACATCTTTATCTTTCCGGAGTCTTAAGGAAGTTGGTTATTCCTTTTTCTTCTCAAATAAATCTTTCTTGTCCACCACCTTTACTTTATCCTTTTCTTTTAATAATTTGCTCACTACATCGTAAGGCCCTGTTATCACATCATCGCCTTCTTTCAGCCCACTGGTAATTTCTATGTTATTAATATCCTGGATATCCGTTTTTACTTTTACTTTTTTTACTAATCCTTCTTTGTCCAGCAGAAAAACCACTACTTCCAGTTCATCTGCCGAAACCGCGGCTTTATCTGTTGCATCTTCGGTTACGCTTTTATTTTTTTTAGTGCTGTCATTTATTTCCCGGGTCGTAACCGCATTAATAGGGATACTTAAAACATTGACATGGGTTTTGGTTTGTATATCGGCGCTGGCGCTCATACCGGGCCTGAAAGGGTAAGCGCCCCTGCCCAGCAGGTCGTTATAACTTTCGGGCAACAGCCGCACATACACCTTGTAGTTGGTAACATCCGTACTGGTATTAGAGAGGGCAGATTGCGATGCAGCCCCATTATTACTACTGGCTATTTGTGTTACAAGGCCTTTAAATTTCCGGTCACTGTAGGCATCCACTGTTACAATAGCGCTATCGCCTAAATGGACTTTAGGTATATCACTTTCGCTAACATCCACCCGGATTTCAATTTTGGCCATATCGGCAATGCGCAGCATTTCAGTACCCGACATCAGGTTGCTACCCACTACACGTTCACCTTTTTTTACATTCAATAAACTTACCACGCCATTCATTGGCGCCAGCACGGCGGTTCTGCTTAGGTCCTTATTTGCTTTGGCCAGGTTACTTTGCGCACTTTGCACGGCAGCCTGCCCGCCCCTTATTCCTTGTTTGGCGGCATTATAGTTAGCCTGGGCGCTTCTGTAATTGGCATCCGCCAAGTTAAATTCATTGCGGCTGATCACCTTATCATCAAACAACTGCTTTTGCATATTGTATGTTTTTTGCGCCTGGTCCAATTGGGCTTTTAACGCGTCTAATGCAGCCTGTGAGTTAGCTACCTGTGCCTGGCTTTGCGCCACGCCACTGGCAGCCTGGCTTGCCTGGATGCTGTAGATGTCCGCATAAATGCGGGCGACTACCTGGCCTTTTTTTACGCTGTCGCCTTCCTGCACGGTCAGCTCGGTTATTTCGCCGCTGATGTCAGGGCTTACTTTTACTTCTACCTCCGGGTATATTTTACCACTGGCATTTACAATTTCAATGATGGTGCGTTTCTGCGCTTTTTCAACGGTTACTTTGGTACCTTCCTTTTTACCAAATACCCCGGCGGCTTTTAATGCGCCAAGCGCCACCACTAAAATTACCAGTCCAATTAAAATCCATTTTACTGTCTTGCTCATATACGCTGTTTATTGTTTTGTGGTTATGTTATGTGGTTACAAACATGTAATCATTGTTCAGTACTGTTGTGTTATTTTAATACCGAATATCGGGACTTCCTTCAACCGCATAACTATTATGATCTTTTATTACGTTATAGGTAAATAAGTATCAGGGTGATTTAATAAATTGTGCTTTTACTATTATGCCTTTCCATTTCCACTCGCATCTGAAAGAATTTTATAAATATTTCCCATGCTTAACTTGTCAG
>JAVHOI010000481.1:0-25279 GCA_036169975.1 Ferruginibacter sp.
GTCAATAATAAAATCCACTATCTCATTGAAGACAATGGCGTAGGCAGGGCGCAAGCAAATGCCTATAAACAGTTGAATAGGCCTTCGCATCAATCAATGGGTATGCGGATAACAACGGACAGGATCAATTTATTCAACCAAAACAAAAATGGTTCCGTAAAGATTACCGATATGCTAAATGAAAGGCAGCAACCCTGCGGTACCAAAGTAACCATAGAACTTATTAATCAATCATAACTATACCAATATGCTTACCGCGATAATTATAGATGATGAGGCCAGCAGCCGCAATGCACTGCGGCAAAAGTTAGGCAATCATTGCACCAATGTCAGAATCATAGCGGAGTGCGAAAATGGCGAAGAAGGCATTGAAAACATTGAAGCCAAAAAACCTGACATCGTTTTTCTGGATGTGGAAATGCCCCGCATGAATGGCTTTACCATGCTGCAACAATTAAAAAATAAAAATTTTGAAGTGATCTTTATTACGGCCTACGATCATTACGCCATAAAAGCGATTAAGTTTAGCGCCCTCGATTATCTGGTGAAGCCTGTAGAAGTGGAAGACCTGAAAGCCGCCGTTGAAAAAGTAGCCGAAAAAAGAAAACAGCCTACTGAAAACAACCGGGTAGAACTACTGCTTCAAAATTTCCTGGATGAAAAATCAGCGCATCAACGCATAGCGATCGCCTCCATGGAAGGCCTGCAGTTTGTAGTAACGGATGAAATCATTTACCTGGAAGCAAGCAGTAATTACACCAATTTTTATTTAACCGGTAACCGGAAAATAATGGCTACCAAAACGATGAAAGATTTCGAAGAACTGTTACCCGCTTCCGTATTCATCCGTATCCACCATAGCTACCTTATTAATAAGAATGGTGTAGAAAAATACATCAAAGGCGAAGGCGGGCAGGTGGTAATGAGAAACGGGATCATCCTGGATGTAGCCCGAAGAAAGAAAGAAGAGTTTATGAAAGCGATTGGGCATTAAATTTCAAATACGAAGACTTAATTTTGCGTCATGGAAAAATACCTTCAGCGCCTGTTTGCCAATCAGCAATATGATAAAAATAATTTCTTCCTCATTGCCGGTCCATGTGTAGTGGAGAGCGAAGAACTTGTAATGGAAGTAGCCAATAAGGTTTCTGCTATTTGCAAAAATTTAGGTATCCCTTATATTTTCAAAGCTTCTTACCGAAAAGCCAATCGCACAAGTGGCAGTTCTTTTACAGGCATTGGCGATATTACCGCTTTAACCTTGCTGAAAAAAGTTGGGGAAAAATATAATTTACCCACCGTATCCGATATTCATGCACATGAAGAGGCAGCACTGGCTGCGGGATATATTGATGTACTGCAAATTCCCGCCTTTCTTTGCCGCCAAACGGACCTACTAATAGCCGCTGCCGAAACAGGAAAAATAGTGAATGTAAAAAAAGGGCAATTCGTAAGTGGCCCCGCTATGAAATTCGCTGTTGAAAAAATTAAAAATGCCGGCAATCAAAAAGTAATGCTTACCGAAAGAGGTAATTCTTTTGGCTACCAGGATATGATAGTAGATTACAGAAACATTCCATTGATGAAAACGCATAATGTACCTGTTATTATGGATTGTACCCATTCACTTCAACAACCCAACCAAACCAGCGGTGTAACCGGTGGAAATCCAAAACTGATAGAAACCATAGCCATGGCAGCTATCGCTACCGGATCGGATGGCATATTTATTGAAACCCACCCTAACCCCGCAGTGGCCAAAAGCGATGGCGCCAATATGTTACTATTAGATCTGCTGAAACCATTACTTGAAAAATTAGTCCGGTTAAGGCAGGCAATTGTGTAATTCATAATTTAAAAGAAAATTTATTTCCCTTACTGCCGAAAGACTTTTTAAGAAATAAGATCAAAAAAAATCCCGATAGAAATCGGGATTTTTCAAATTGAAATATCAGAAAATAAAACAACATCAAATACTTTAGAAAGTATTAAAAAACAATAGGATGAATTTAAAGCGGAACTAATTCGATAATTATAAACTTTTATATTGAGAGATTAAAGGTACATTTTCAAACATTTTTATTATGCCTGCATCAGGCAGATGACTAACCGGAAACGCCACAAATAAGTTTTTTTGGAGATAATTGCGTTAATCTTATTTTTATGAACCCTGCTTCATCACTATTATTGAATCAGACGATTAACCTAAGGCTGAAACAAATACTGCCAGACAGCTTTTTCAAAACAAGTAAATTAATAAAAAAGGAAGATGAAACTATTATAAACCTATTAACGGAAAGCTGAAAAATTAAATCTCCTGTCAAATTTTGAAAGCTTACCACGCACGATTCAGTCAAAATATGCCAACCCGAAAACCCCATGGCATTTTTATTTTAAGTCAGACTGTTGAATTAAATAATGAAAACAAATATGGCCGTTAAAAAGGCTTATTTGCCTGACGGTTGGGAGTGAGGTCAATTAAATGATTAGTTACGATTACCCATTTTTATTTTCTTCCATTTTTTCTTTCCCGGCTTATCTTTGCGGCATGATTAATAAAGTAAGGGTCCGGTTTGCACCAAGCCCAACCGGCGGGCTTCACTTAGGCGGCGTAAGAACCGTATTATTTAATTATTTGTACGCCAAAAAATATGGTGGCGATTTTATTGTTCGTATTGAAGATACGGATCAGTCAAGGTATGTAGCCGGCGCGGAAAAATATATTTTCGATTGCCTTAATTGGTGCGGACTGGTACCCGACGAAAGTGTATTGCATGGCGGGCCTTTTGGCCCTTATCGTCAAAGCGAAAGAAAGGATAGTTACCGGCAATATGCGGAACAATTAGTAAAAGATGGCTATGCCTATTATGCATTTGACACACCTGCTGAGCTGGAAGCCATGAGAGAAAAATTGAAAGCGGAGGGCAGCAACAGTTTGCAATACGACCACCATGTAAGAATGAACATGAATAACTCATTGCGGTTATTGCCTGAAGAAACTACGTCATTGCTGCAATCGGGCACACCTCATGTAATCAGGATAAAAATAAATCCCGATGAGTTTGTGCCTCTTACCGACATGATCCGGGGCGACATGGAATTTGATACGAATAATGTAGATGATAAAGTATTACTAAAAGCCGATGGTATGCCCACCTACCATTTGGCAGTGGTAGTAGATGATTATTTAATGAAAATAACCCACGCATTCAGGGGAGAAGAATGGTTACCGAGCGCACCTGTACATATTTTATTATGGAAATACCTGTTTGGCCTGGATGAAATGCCCAAATGGGCGCACCTTCCATTGATTTTAAAGCCTGATGGTAATGGAAAACTAAGCAAACGTGATGGCGACCGGCTGGGTTTTCCGGTATATGCAATGGATTGGGCAGATCCTGTTACGCATGACATCACAAAAGGATTTAAAGAATTGGGATTTTTGCCGGAAGCATTTATAAACCTGCTGGCCGTATTGGGATGGAATGACGGAACCGAACAGGAAATATTTTCTTTAGAAGACCTGATAGATAAATTCAGTATTGAAAAGGTACATAAAGGCGGCGCCAAATTTAATTTTGAAAAAGCGAAGTGGTTCAACCAGGAATGGATAAAAAAGCTGGATGTTGAAAATTATGAAAGCCGGGTGAAGGGCATTTTCGCGGCAAAGGGTTTGATGAATATTGATGAAAGTTACCTCCATAAGGTGATGAATTTGATAAAAGAACGCTGTACCTTATTACCAGATTTTTATACGCAGGGTGTTTTCTTTTTTAAAGCACCCACCTCTTATGATGAAACATCGGTGAAGCCAAAATGGAACGAAAAGAAAAATCTTTTTTTTCTGGAACTGATAAAAACATGGGAAGAAGATCCGCTTTGGGAAGCAGCCGTCCTTGAAGTAAGTTTTAAAGAATTATCCGTAACCAATCAATTAAAAACCGGTGAATTAATGCTGCCGTTACGTATCATGCTTGTTGGAGGAAAATTTGGGCCAGGCGTTTTTGAAATTGCAGCCACTATCGGAAAAACAGAAACAATAAAAAGAATTGAAAATGCTTTGAAGGTTTTTAATTAACTAATCAGCTAATTATTTCATCCTTGTTGCTCCATCAAATCAACCACTGCCGCGAAATGTGTTTCAAAGGCATGTTCAATAAGGTCAATATCTTCTTTTGCCAGTTTAATTATATCAGTAGTATTGTCAATTGCATGCCGGGCAGTCCTGATGCCGGGAATTACCGTACTCACTGCATCGTAGCTCAGGATATAGCTTAGTGCCAGTGATGTTTTACTGATCCCATATTTTTGACACAATGGCCATATCAACTTTTCCAAAGCGGATAAAGCATCTGCAAGTATTTGTTTATTAAAACGAAAACTGCGGTGGTCATCTGAGGTAAATATTGAATCGCTTGTAAACTTGCCGGTCAATAATCCAAACTGTAAAGGCATCCTTGCAATAACGCCATAGTTATTTTCCTTCGCCGTTCGCATAATGGCTTTAGCCCGTTGATTAATGATATTGAATACGAGTTGAAAGCCATTCCCCCAATTATTATTCATCAGCAAGTTTGCTTCAGGCTCAGGGTAAAAAGTGTTGAGCGATAATCCCCAGTAACGGATTTTTCCCTGTTGCTGCAATAACCTCATCGCTTCCACGCATTCTTCCGTTTCAAAATGTTTCATCCTTGCCGTATGCAATTGATAGTAATCAATTATATCTCTTTTTAACCGCTTCAAACTTAATTCGCAAGCCTGTAAAATATAATTTTTTGTATAATCAAATTGAATTGTACCATTTATATCCCTATGCCCCACTTTTGTGGCAATGATGATCTCCGGTTTTTTTCCCAGTTCCCTGCCAAGCAATTCTTCTGAATGCCCAAGGCCATAAAAATCGGCCGTATCAAAAAAATTAATACCGCATTCAAGCGATTTGCGAATCGCTGATATTGATACAGCGTCATCCGTTTTTCCCCAACCGATAGGGGTATTACCTACCATCGCATTGCCGCCAATAGCCCAGGCGCCAAAACCAATTTCACTTACTATTAAACTTGTATTTCCAAATTTCCTGTACTTCATGTTCTTTAGTTATATGAAATAAATTTAGTGAATAGATTTACATTTACAACAATTTTAAAAACATTACTCCGGATGATTGAAGAAATTAAACGCCCTGTTCGTGTATTGGTTGCGAAATGCGGCCTGGATGGACACGACCGCGGCGCCAAAATAATTGCCACGGCTTTAAGGGATGCAGGCATGGAGGTAATTTATACAGGCCTCCGCCAAACTCCTGAAATGGTGGTGAATGCAGCCCTGCAGGAAGATGTAGATGCTATTGGCGTTAGTATTTTAAGTGGCGCCCACAATACCATTTTTCCGAAAATAATAAAACTGATGAAGGAAAAGGAAATGAATGACGTACTGTTAACCGGTGGTGGAATTATCCCTGATGATGACATGAAAGCCTTAAATGAAATGGGGGTAGGTAAATTATTCGCACCCGGGGCAACAACTTCGGATATTGCGGATTACATAAAAGATTGGGTAAAAGAGCATAGAAATTTTTAAATTCGCTTATGGAAAAAAGGATCAGAATATTCAAATCTTTTGAAGAGCAGGAGAATTATTTTCTTGAATATTTTTTTTTGCAAACGCCATCGGAAAGGTTAAAGGCGCTTTCATCCTTACAGAAAAAAAACAATAAAAATTTTTTAAAACCTTCGCAAAAAAAGATAACTATTCAAAAACATTTTCTCAATGGACATAGAGCATCCTGAATTTCTGAATTTTTTGAAATGCGCTCAAAAGAATAAATTGAGATATTTATGTATTGGTGGTTATGCGGTGAATTATTATGGATACCACAGAATGACGGAAGATATGGATGTATGGATAGCGCCTACAAATGAAAACAAAAAATGTTTTTTAAATACCATGCTGTGCATGGGATATACCGAAAGTGAATTTGATGATATTAAAAACGAAGATTTTACTACTTACTTTATGTGTACACTTGGAGCCAGGCCAAATGTAATTGATATTATTACTATTTTACACAACGCCCTGAATTTTGATGAAGCTGAAAAAAATATGTCTTTGCACCATTTGAATGACGACATTGAATTGAAGCTGGTTCCTTATGAATTTTTAAAAGATGCTAAATTGTACTCCCGCAGGCCAAAAGATTTATGGGATATTTCTCAACTTGAAAAATTACGAAACAACCAATAATAAAAATGAGCTACTCCACCTTACTTACATCTTTAGAAAACGGTATCCTCACCATTACCATCAACCGGCCTGATAAATTAAATGCGTTGAATAAGGATGTGTTTACTGATCTTGATAAAGCCGTGGATGAAATACAAAATGATCCGGCTATAAAATCAGCCATCATTACCGGCGCCGGATCAAAAGCATTTGTAGCAGGAGCCGATATTACAGAGTTTAACGGCCTCAGTAAGGAAGATGCGATCGCATTAGCGAAAAGGGGCCAGGATATTTTTCTAAAAATAGAAAACTGTTCAAAGCCGGTTATCGCCGCGGTAAACGGATTTGCGCTTGGTGGTGGCTGCGAGTTAGCCATGGCCTGCCATTTTCGAATAGCAGCCAGCAATGCGAAGTTTGGCCAGCCTGAAGTAAACCTTGGCTTAATACCGGGCTATGGTGGTACCCAACGATTGACCCAACTCATTGGCAAAGGCCGTGCAATTGAATTACTGATTAGTGGTAATTTGATAGATGCGGATACCGCATTGCAAAACGGCCTTGTAAATTATGTAGTGCCGTTGGATGAATTATTGACTAAGGCAATTAAGGTTTTATCTCTTATCAATACTAAAGCACCCCTTGCTATTGCAGCCTGTATTAAAGCGGCCAATGCGGCGCTTGATGAATCAAAAGACGGGTATGAAACCGAAATTGAATTATTTGGTGAATGCTTTGCCACGGAAGACAGGAAAGAAGGTACAAGCGCATTTTTAGAAAAAAGGAAAGCGGATTTTATAGGCAGGTAAGTGCCATAATCCTTTTTTTAAGAACGGGGGAATAAATAAGCTTCCACTTCAGTAATCTTAATTTCCTTTTTCCTTTCTAAAAAATAAATAAAAATATCGGTAGCTTCTCTTGCAGGAAATGTGATGATCCTTTTATGGCCAATGGTACTTTGCATAAATTTTTCTCCTTCATCCTTACCCAGTACCTCCACATAAAATTTTTGAACCGATTGCCCGTATTTTATAAATTCCCTTAATACTACACAATTAATGTATGTTGGTTTTTTAAAATGGATTTGAATTTTTTCATTTTGTATATCCGTTATTTCGAGAAAGGTATTTGGATTATTATCGTTTACCAGGCCCCTGCCCTTTATTTTATTACCCTCCGCAACATTGGCTATCGCATTGATACAAAGATTTTTTCTAAAATTATTTTCTCTTAGTTTTTTGAATCCAACCAATGCCGCTGAATCATTTTCATGAATCAGCCCTCTCCTGTCTGGTGGAACATTCAATAATAAAGTGGCTCCGCGGCCAACCGATTTTAAATACAGATCAAATAACTGTTCCGGTGTTTTCACTTTACCATCCTCTTCCTTGTGGTAAAACCATCCCGGCCTGATGCTAACATCACACTCCGCGGGAATCCAGTTTTTGCCATTTACATTACCCCAGTTAAGTGTATCAGCAGGCGGCGCACCATTGCCTGCACTAAACCCTGCCGTATCCAGGGTATTCCAATTGGTTTCGCCCGCTATTCCCTTTTCATTACCCACCCATCTTATGTGTGGGCCTATATCGCTAAAAACTACGGTGTTTGGAGAAAGTTTATTTACGGTTTTCTTAAACCGGTCCCAATCATACAATTGTTTCTTTCCATTCGGCCCTTCGCCATTGGCGCCATCCCACCACAGCTCCCAAATGGGGCCATAGTTGGTAAATATTTCCGTCATCATATTTACAAATACATCATTGTATTTTTCAGTTCCATAGTCAGGGTGATTTCTATCCCACGGTGACAGGTACACGCCAAATTTTAATCCATACGCCTTACATGCAGCGGATAATTCTTTCAATACATCCCCTTTGCCATTCTTCCATTTACTCTCTCTTACGGTGTGAGTAGAATATTTAGAGGGCCACAAACAAAATCCGTCATGATGTTTGGCTGTGATGATGATACCCTTTGCCCCGGCAGCTTTTGCTACCCGGCACCATTGCCGGCAATCCAAATTTTCGGGGTTGAATATCTCTTCTTTCTCCGTTCCTTCTCCCCATTCTTTATCGGTAAATGTATTGGGGCCAAAATGGGTGAACAGGTAAAACTCCATATCGTGCCATTGCAATTGTTGCCTGGTTGGCTTTGGCAATTGCGCCGTGAGCGATTGAAAACTTAAAAACAAAGCGCCTGCTGTAATTAAATAATGCTTCATAATCCTATCGTATTATTGCCGGTAATGGAATTAAATAATTCATGAAAGGTGAAATGGAGTTAGTGCTAAAACAAACCCATCATGAAAACAAATTTTTTATGATCCCTGGGTAAAGTTAAAGGATTAAGCAAATAAAAAATTGGTGGTAAATGCCCAATAAAAATATTCAACCTTTTTTTCTTTATTAAGCAAAATAAAAGTTTACTATTTGTTACCTGCAAAGTATAACATGAAGTATGTAAGGATATATCAGTTACCAACTTAATAATAAAAGCCGCTTATTTCATGTAGCATGAATTAACTTTGCGGCGAATTTTAAACAATAAAAACTTAGTTATATGGAATACAGAATAGAAAAAGATACCATGGGTGAAGTAAGAGTGCCTGTTGACGCTTATTACGGCGCACAAACCCAGCGTAGTATTGACAATTTTAAGATTGCGCAGGACATTAACAGAATGCCCAAAGAAATTATCAAAGCATTTGCTTACCTCAAAAAAGCCGCCGCATTAACCAACCTTGATGCGGGTGTATTATCAAAAGAAAAAGCCGGCCTGATTGGTAAGGTTTGTGATGAAATACTGGAAGGGGAATTAGACGCCTGGTTTCCTTTGGTAGTGTGGCAAACAGGTAGCGGAACACAAAGTAATATGAATGTGAATGAAGTGGTTGCCAACAGGGGGCATGTACTGAACGGTGGTAAACTGGAGGACAAGCAAAAATTTTTACATCCCAATGATGATATTAATAAATCCCAATCCAGTAACGATACTTTTCCTACGGCCATGCACATTGCGGCCTACAAAATATTAATGGAAACTACCATTCCCGGAATTGAACAATTGCGGGACACCTTAGCTGCGAAGAGTAAGGAATTCATGAAGGTGGTTAAGATTGGCCGTACACATTTTATGGATGCCACGCCGTTAACAGTTGGGCAGGAAATTAGTGGTTATGTATCCCAATTGACCCATGGATTAAAGGCCATCAAAAATACACTTGCCCATTTGAGCGAACTTGCCTTAGGCGGCACGGCAGTTGGTACCGGCATCAATACACCCGCAGGTTATTCTGAAAATGTGGCCAAGCATATTGCTGCGCTAACCGGCCTGCCATTTATTACGGCGGAAAATAAATTTGAAGCGCTGGCGGCGCATGATGCCATAGTGGAAGCACATGGCGCATTAAAAACGGTAGCGGTAAGCCTGATGAAAATAGCCAATGATATCCGCATGTTATCCTCCGGGCCACGGTCGGGCATAGGTGAAATCCATATCCCGGATAACGAGCCTGGATCATCTATTATGCCCGGTAAGGTAAACCCCACTCAATGCGAAGCCATCACCATGATTGCCGCACAGGTAATGGGTAATGATGTTGCCATTGGCATTGGTGGCAGCATGGGGCACTTTGAATTAAATGTTTTTAAACCGGTAATGATCTATAACTTTTTGCATAGCGCCAGGCTGATTGGTGATGGATGCGTTTCCTTCAATGACAAATGTGCCGTGGGCCTTGAGCCGATAGAAGCCAATATAAAAAAACACGTAGATAACAGCCTGATGCTGGTAACCGCACTCAACACGAAAATCGGATATTATAAAGCCGCGGAAATTGCGCAGACAGCACATAAAGAAGGAACTACTTTAAAAGAAATGGCGGTAAAATTAGGCTATGTAACGCCTGAAGAATTTGATGCCTGGGTAATACCTGCCAATATGGTAGGAAAGATTGATTAATTAAAAGCCCCTTGTTTCCTCAGCATTGGAAACAAGGGGCTTTTCTATGAAAAAAAAGACTTTATTTATTGTATCTGCACATCATCATTTACTATCGCCCCTGTTTCTATCGTGTTATATTTTTCGGATGGATTTTGGTGTTTGAAAAATCTTTTTTGAAATAGTAATATTGTAATTACCCCTGTAGAAATGGAAGCATCCGCCAGGTTGAAAATAGGCCGGAAAAATTCAAAATCATCACCACCCCAAAATGGCACCCAAGCGGGAAAATGAGCATTGCTTATAATGGGGAAATAAAGCATATCCACTACTTTGCCGTGCAGAAAACCCGCATACCCATGAGCGGGAAATATCTTCGCTACCTCATAACTTCCCGGTATGCTTTCCTGAAATATAAGCCCGTAAAACATACTGTCAATCAAATTACCCAATGCCCCGGCAAATATTAACGAGGCACAAACAATAAATCCCCGGTTATATTTTTTTTGAATTATGCTCCTGAGGTACCAAACGCCAAATATAACGGCGCCAAGCCTAAATAAGGTAAGCAACATTTTGCCGGATTCCCCTCCCAACTTCCAACCATAAGCCATTCCTTCATTTTCTACAAAATGCAACCGAAACCATGTGCCCAGAATATTATGGTGTTCGTTTATGTAGAAATTGGTCTTAATGTAGAATTTGAGTACCTGATCGGCCACTACTACCAATAAAATAATAAGTGTTACGTTTCTTGCTTTCATAATAGTTGGCAAAGATAATGGAATATGGTAAAAGGTGGATGTTTGGTCGTTGGTCGTTGATGGGTTAATGTTGATTGTTTGGTGGTGGAATGCTAAAGGTTTGGTTTACAAGTTGACACTGAATGAGATGAAAATTTGAAAAATTATACGAAGCCGGATATTAGGAATTTTGTTGATTAATTGGTACAATCATAATCATTCAACAAACAATCAACCAACAAACTTCAACTACCTACCATCAACCCCAATCTTTATTCTTCATAATACACCCGCTTCACCCGCTGCGATATTCCGGTCAATATTTCATAAGGTATTGTCCCGGCCCAATTGGCCAAATCATTTACGGGCAATGCTTCTCCAAATACAATTACTTCATCACCTTCCCTGATACCGGTACCGGTTATGTCAAGCATAGTCATATCCATACATACATTTCCAATAACGGGCACCAGGTTCCCTTTCACCCGCATTTTCCCTTTACCATTGCTTAATATCCTTGGGTAGCCATCAGCATAGCCTATTCGCACGGTAGCGATCACGGCATCTTTCGTAACAACGCCTTTCCTGCTATAGCCCACACTTTCACCGGATGCTACCTGCTTTATTTGTGAAATGGTAGTTTTTAATGTACTTACATTTTTTAATTTTTCCTGCATTGCCGCATCATTGTCTATACCATATAAACCAATACCCAAACGCACCATATCAAGTTGTAAATCTGGCTGGCGGTGTATGGAGGAGGTATTGGCAATATGCCTGATAAAAGAATACCCCAAACCGGCTTGCAATACTTCGCAACCCCTGATGAATTCATCCGCCTGCATCCTGGTAAACGCATCAAGCCCTGGTGTATCACTCCCTGCAAAATGCGAAAAAACGGATTGCACTTTAAATGCATCCGTTGCTCTTAATAACTTACTTAAAGCAGGCAGCTCTTTCGTTTCAAAACCGAGGCGATGCATACCGGTATCCAGCTTGATATGTACCGGGTAATTGTTGACCCCGGATTGTTGTAAATATTTTTGAAAAGAAGATAAAATTCCAAAGGAATACAATTCCGGTTCAAGGTTGTACTGATCCATTACATCAAAGGTTGCGGCTTCGGGATTTAAAACCAGGATGGGCAGTGAAATACCCGCTCTTCTTAATTCAACGCCTTCATCCGCATAAGCAACGGCCAGGTAATCTACTTTATGAAACTGTAAGAGGTTGGCGATTTCAAACCCTCCGCTGCCATAGCTAAATGCCTTTACCATCGCCATCAGTTTTACACCAGGCATTAGCAATTGCTGGTATTGTTTCAGGTTATGTGTTATCGCATTCAAATTAATTTCCAATACCGTCTGGTGCGCCTTTTCTTCCAGCAAATGGCTTATCTGTTCAAACTCAAATATTCTTGCCCCTTTTAATAAAATGGTTTCATTGTAAAAATGCAGGGAATAAAACTGCCGCATAAATCCGGCTAAGGAAGAGAAGAAAATACTTTGGGCAATATTTTTAAAAGCATCCTGATATTTAAAAATTTCAGGGCCGATGCCTATAAAACGATTGATGTTTTTTTGCTGTAAAATATCCGCTACTACATTATATAATTCAGTGCCGCTTTTGCCGGATTGTAAAATATCACTCAAAATTAAAGTGCGGTTGGGATGCTGCTGTTGCTGTACCAGAAAATCCAATGCGATGGTTAACGAATTGATATCAGCGCTATAACTATCATTGATTACCGAGCAATTGTTTATTCCCTGCTTCAGCTCAAGCCGCATCTCTACAGTCCGCAACAGCAGCATTCTTTGGCGGATGATGGCAGCATCCGTATGAAGGTGTAATAATACGCACCAGCAGGTAATGGCATTTTGAACAGATGCGTCATCGGTAAATGGAATGGTGATGGAGATAGGTTGTTTGCTGGTAGCTGATCGTTGATCGTTGGCGATAATAATGGAATGATCTTTTGTTTTTTCAATCGAAATAATGTTCAAAGGGGCGGCGCCTTTACTGCTCCAGAAAAAAAGTTGAAAATCACCTCCGCTTCTTACATTATTGGCAAAGGTATTTACACCGGTATTTACATCCGGGTTATCAGCGCCATAAATGAGTACATTGCTATGTACAAATAACTTTAGTTTTTCATTTACTTTTTGCCGGATATTTAAAAACCCCTCGTTGTGCGCATCGCCAATATTGGTAAATACGCCGATATCCGGTTGAATGATTTTTTCCAATCGCTGCATTTCATCAGGCTGTGATATGCCCGCTTCAAATATGGCGAGTGTATGGGTTTTATTCATCTGCCATACACTAAGTGGTACGCCAATCTGCGAATTGTAACTCTTTGGGCTACGCACAATATTATAATCATCCTGCAGCAACTGAAACAGCCATTCCTTAACAATAGTTTTTCCATTGCTGCCTGTAATACCAATTACCGGAATATTAAATTGTCTCCGGTGATAAGCTGCCAATAAATGCAGCGCCTGCTGAACATCTTTTACCAGCAAAAAATTGGAACCTGAATAATTTGTTATTGCAGCATCGTCAAAACTTTCATCCACCACAAAATTCCTGACACCCTTGTCATACAATTCTTTTATAAATGAATTGCCATTTCTCCGTGGACTGCTTAAGGCAAAAAATAAAGAAGTGGCGGGAAACAGGAGTTTGCGGCTATCGGGTAACAGGTGTTCAATATCAGCGGTTGAATTTTCATGTAATAAAAATTTACCGTTTATGATTTTTTCTATTTGTGAAATTGAATAACCCAAAATAATATTTTTTAAAAATAAATTTTTAAAACCGGGCTGGATAAATACGCTTTCATTAGCACAATACAAAAGCTGCTATATATACCGAAGTAAAAGTGTGCCCCGCCTGATTGCTCAGGCAGGCGGGAACGCCACCAAAGCCGAATTCATGTTCAAATGCCCGGCTCATAATCTTCTGTGTTCAATCATCATAATTCTACAATTACAGATGAAGAAAAAACATTTGTAAAAGAAAAATTAAAATCCAATCCTGCACAAGGAAAAATTATTATTTCTTATTTTCGGTTAATCCTTTCCGGTCATGATACATTGAATAAATTATGGAACCTGTTATACAAAAAATGATCATTAATAAAGATACCCAAACCGGGATATGTACCCATTTTACAACCAGCATCTTTACGCCGATAAATAAAAGTACAATGGCAATACCCTGTTGCAAAAAATCGAACCTGGTGGCCGCGCCGCGTAACAAAAAGAATAAACTTCTCAGGCCCAATACGGCGAAAATATTGGAGGAATAAATCAATAGTTTTTTATTGGGGTCGGGTATAATGGAAAAAACGGCGGGGATGGAATCTACGGCAAAAACAATATCTATCAACCCAAGCATGACTACTACCATTGAAAGTGTAGTAAAATACGCTTTATTGTTTTTAATGATAATAAAGCGCCCCCTTGGCTCTATATTGGTAGTACGCATAAACTTTTTCATCAGTTTAAAGGCCCAGTTTTCTTCAGGGTTAAACTCTTCTTCATCGCCGCTGACAAACATTTTAAAACCGGTATATACCAGGAATACACCGAAGATGTACATGACCCAATCGAACCGGGCAACCAGCTCGCTGCCCAATGCGATAAAGAGTATCCTGAAAACTATGGCCATTAAAATACCCATTAACAATACCCTGGAATAATTATTTTCCTTTACCCCAAAAAAAGTAAAAATGATAATAAATACAAAAATGTTGTCAATAGAAAGCGACCACTCCAACAAGTAGGCGGATATATATTGCAGGGCATCTTCCTGGCCATTTTCGAACCAGATAAAAGCGCCAAAAAGCAATGCTAAAACGACCCAGAAAATAGTTTGTACCAAAGCGTTTTTCAGGGTGACGATGGTATTTTTTTTACTGATCAAACCCAGGTCAAACACCAATGCCAGGATGATTACAACGCCAAATACAAGATATATTAACAGGTTATGGTTCATTTTTATTTTTATCTTTTATTACTCATCCGCGGATAGCTTCCGGGTTGCTCAGCCTTCATCGGCACATCATCAGGGATTATCTAATGGTATATTTTCTTTTTCGCCACCATTGGTATAGCAATGCGAATAAGCAAACAAGTGCTATTGGTACAAGAATATTTATTATTTGCCAAAAAGATCGTTCTTCTTCAACCTTCTTTACATCCAGTAAGCGGAGCGTATAATCTTTAGCCTTTGCCTCCAGGATATTATTTTTATTCGCGAGGTATTCCGTGCAGGTTAAAAAGAAATCTTTATTGGCATAACCAACTTTCGTGTATTTATTGGTACCCATGGGTAAGGGGCCTATAGCTTCCGAAACCTGGTTCATAACAATATCCGCATCGCTTACTACAATTACTTTCCCCGAATAATCACTCTCTTTCTTAAATACAAGTTCATGGGTTTTTAAAGTATCGAGTTGTGCCTGGCTTACCCTGTTGGCATAAAGCGAAGAAAATTTCCCTTCCAGCAAAACAGCCACCGGGATATTTTTACGATTGTATTTACTTACATCTTCCTGGGTTTGCAAACTATTCAACGCTACCCTTGCAGGCGTTGCCATAGTATAGGAATGATTGGATGTAGCAAGCAGTATAGTTTTGGTAATACCGACAGCCTCCACCGTATCAATGGAGTTGGCAAATTGAGCCAGCACATCCGCCTGGTTTTTTACAATGGCATTTTCTGACCCGGGTTGTAATAAAGGTGAATAAGGCCAGGGCAATAATTGCTTTTGGCTTTGCCCGCCTACACTGCCTACCTCTACGGGAATTACATCGCAATGTTTATCCACAATCAGGTCGGTATTAATTCTAACGCCAAAACGAAACAACAGGTCATTCAGATTAAGGTCTCTTGAATATGCAATCAGGTCGCCATTTTGAAGGCTATCCCGTTCAGCATATAACACGTCAATGAAAAATAATAATCTGCCGCCATTCATTACATACTGATCCAGTTTAAATTTATCTTCATCCCTAAATTTATCTACGGGTTTCACAATTACCAGCGCATCATATTCCGGAGAGATAAATGGCTGGATCCTTATATTTACGGTATCTACAATAAAATTGCTTCCAAGGGTTTCAAACACATCATTCACCGGCAGGAAACCATATTGCGGCTCACCATTGCCGTAAGCATAGGCCACCACGGGCACCTGCTTTTGGGTCAACTTTTGAATCGCGTTGGCAAATTTATATTCCAGCAATGCTTCCGCACTATTCAGTGATTGTTTATCCAGGATATCATTTGAATTAAAAGAGTTTTTTTGTACCTGTCCCTGAAGCAGATCAATGGCAATGGCCCTGCCGTGATAATTTATAATAGCCCCGGGAAATATCTGCCGGTTATTATTTCCTTCCCCTTCCTTAACTTGTACTTTTTGGTTGGTAGGCCGCAATCCCATTCGTATCAGCGATTCAAATACTTTTGCCTTCGCGGAATCATCCAGGCCTTCGCCGGGAATTTCAAATTTGTACTGAATATTTTTACCCCCATAGTTCTTGAAATTTTCCAGTAATTCCTTTGTGCTGTTGGATAGTTTTTTAAACTCGGATTTGATATCACCCGAAAGTAATACGGTAATATCCACGGTGCTATCCAGGTTTTTCAGAATAGATTTTGTAGAGTTGGAAAGCGTAAATCTTTTTTCATTGGTAAAGTCAATATTAGTATGATAGGATGCTGCCAGCCAGTTGATAACAACCAGCATTACTATCACAATGGGAAGCCAGGCTTTACCGTTGAATATTTTATTGATAATTGATTTCATTTAAAAGGTTACTTATCGCTTAAGCAGTTTTTTTTCAGTAATTAAAAGAAACAACACAATGAGGCTGCCAAAATAAATAATATCCCTGCTATCCAGCAGGCCACGGCTTACACTGCGGTAATGAAAATCAATGCCCAGCATCTCAATAAAATAATCAGCCCCGGCCTGGAATACGGGCAGTTTACTTACTGCATTAAAACCAAAATAAAATAACAAACTTGCAAACGCGCTGACCAAAAATGCCACAACCGCATTATTGGTAAAACTGCTGCAGCACAAACCAATAGCCGCAAATACGGCTGCCAATAAAAACAATCCAATATAACTACCAGCAATGCCACCACTATCTATTCCGCCGCCGGCACTGAGGTTTTTAATGGTAAAAATATAAATGAATGTAGGTACAATTACAAAAATGAGCACAAGTAATATCGAAACATATTTTCCGGAAACAATCTGCCATTTGGTAAGTGGCCTTGTTTGCAGTATTTCATAAGTACCGGTTTTAAACTCTTCCGATAATGACCGCATAGTGATAGCCGGCACCAAAAAAATAAGTACCCATGGAGCCAGTTCAAAAAAATTATCTAATGAAGCATAGCCAAAATCAAACAGGTTACCGTCTTTTAATACAAACAAAAAAAGGCCGTTTACCAGCAAAAATAAAATGATGGCAATGTAACCGGTAAGGTTACTGAAAAACTGATGTAGTTCCTTTTTACAAATACTCCACATGAATTATAAAATTGGATGCAATTTACTATTAAGAGCTTATAAAAATTTTTGTTTAAATATAATTGATTGATTTTATAGCACATTCATTAAGTACTTACTAAAAGGATTACCAACCTTTCATTTACTTTAATTATTTAAGGAGACATTGCAAAGAAGTTGGGGATGGTTAAGAACTTTTTCCATTAGTATTTATGTGTTTGAGAACCTTATAATGGAAGTTGGTAGCTCTGCCATGGTTAATAATTTAAAAAACAAAAAAATAATTTTTATAGTTGCCGATTCACCTGCTAAAAGATGAAATAGACAAAGGTCAAATATTTTTGTAATGAATAAACGGCTTATTTACAGTGATGTTATAAAAAAATAAATAAGAATATAAATACCTTAATGGCATTGGATTATCATTCAATAAAAATAAAAACAAATAAATTTTTCTATTGGAAGCAGCATTTTGGATAATGTAATTGTCAATAGAAGCAGATAGAACGTTTTACCTTACAATACTGCTTATTTACCTCTAACCTTATAATTGAAACTTTGAACAATGGTGTTAATGGCTAACAATTTTTTATAACATCAAAGAAAGTTTCAAAGATTTATCAGTCAAAAGTTGTTTACCAAAACCAACTGCAGAGTCCCGCCTTACGGCGGGATTTTTTTTATGGATTGTTCCCTGTCATGCATCTTATGAAAAAACCTGAATATGAAAAAAATTATCATGATGATAACTGTCAGCCTTTTTGCCGGGCAGTTAATGGCTCAATCCAATAAAAAATTGGCACCGCCACCACCACCCCCACCACCACCACCAATTGAGATGACGGAAATTCCACCATCGCCTCCACCGCCACCAATGGTAATGAATGAAATAGCGCCACCACCACCACCTTTGCCACCACTTCCCCCGCCCCCGCCTTCCAAAAGGATGAAGCCAACCAGGCAACAAAAGGGAAAAGTAAACTTTATTGCCCCGGAAATTGTAAAAGATAAATTAAGGTAGCCGGTGGAAATATTATTGAAACACAAAACCCGTTTCTAAAATGAAACGGGTTTTATTATTTTAATTGAAAATAAATTAAACGGCAAAACTTTCACCACACCCACAACTCCTGCTGGCATTGGGATTATTGAAATAAAATCCTTTGCCATTCAATCCGTCACTGAATTCCAGCTCGGTATTAACGAGGTATAAAAAACTTTTCAGGTCGGTCACTATCTTAACACCCTTATCTTCAAATGCCTGGTCCATTGGTTTTTGTTCATTGTCGAAATCCATTTTATAACTAAGCCCACTGCATCCTCCACCCACTACGCCTACACGCAAAAAATAAGCAGGGTCATCTGCCAACCCCGCGTCTTTCATTAAGTTAATTACTTTCTCTTTTGCCTTATCACTAATAAAAATTGCAGCCCCCCCACCCCCCGAAGGGGGGCTTTTGGACTCTGCTAATGCAGAGCTCTCTTTAATATTTATTCTTTGGCTGCTCATTTTTTTAATACCCTTTAAATTATTTTACTCTTCTTATCCCCTCCTTCGGAGGGGTTGGGGGAGGCTCTTAATGCACGACACTTTCCCCGAACTTAATTGCTTCTTTACCATTTTTTGCACGGTAATCGTTGATGGCTGCTTTGATAGCATCTTCAGCCAATACCGAACAATGGATTTTTACCGGGGGAAGATTTAATTCTTCCACAAAATCCATATTATCAACAGTAAGCGCTTCCTCTATGCTTTTACCTTTCAGCCATTCCGTAGCCAAAGAAGAAGAAGCTATCGCGGAGCCGCAACCAAAAGTTTTGAATTTCGCATCCGTAATCATACCGGTTGCATGATCTACTTCTATTTGCAAACGCATAACATCACCACACTCGGGGGCTCCTACCAGCCCGGTTCCTACATTCTTGCTGCTTTTGTCAAGCGTACCAACATTTTTTGGATTCTGATAATGGTCAATTACTTTTTCTGAATATGCCATAATAATAATATGAAAATGTGAAAATATGAAAATTTCGAAAGGTGAAAATTAATGCGCTATACAATCCGAAAACTAATTTTTAAATTTTCGGATTGAGTCAATTGCTAATTAATGTGCTGCCCACTCAATCTTGCTCAAATCAATCCCCTCTTTATACATTTCCCACAATGGGCTCATTTCCCTTAATTTTAAAACCGTTTCGGTTATAGCTTTGATGGTATAATCAATCTGTTCCTCATCCGTAAACCTTCCTAATCCAAAGCGCAGCGAACTATGCGCCAAATCGTCCCCTAAACCCAACGCCTTTAAAACATAAGAGGGTTCAAGTGAAGCTGAAGTACAGGCAGAGCCTGAACTTAATGCGATATTTTTATTGAAGCCCATCAATAAACCTTCACCTTCCACATGCTTAAATGAAATATTGGTTACGTGCGGCAAGCGATGTTCAGTGCTGCCATTGATATAGGTTTCTTCCAGCTTCATCAAACCAGCTTCCAGTTTGTCTCTAAGTTTACTGATACGTTTTGTATCAGCCTCCATGTCCTGCAGGCAAAGCTCGCAGGCTTTTCCAAAACCTACTATACCGGGTACATTTAAAGTACCGCTGCGCATACCTCTTTCATGGCCCCCACCATCCATTTGCGCGGTAACTTTTACCCTTGGATTTTTCCGGCGGACATATAATGCCCCAGCACCCTTTGGGCCATACATTTTATGAGCCGTAAATGCCATCAAATCAATGCCATCTTTATTTACATCAACCTGGATTTTACCCACAGCCTGGGTTGCATCCGTAAAAAGTAATACGCCATGCCTTCTGGCGATTGCACTTATTTCGCGGATGGGCTGTATAGTTCCAATTTCGTTATTGGCATACATGATAGCAATTAAAATAGTAGTTGATTTTATAGCGGCTTCTAATTCTTTTAAATCTATCAGGCCATCTGCTTTTACCTGCAAATAGGTTACCTCTCCTCCAAGTTTTTCAATATGTTTACAGGTATCCAACACCGCCTTATGTTCGGTAGTCGCGGTTATGATGTGATTGCCTTTGCCTGCATACATTTCATACACACCTTTAATACCAAGGTTATCACCTTCGGTAGCGCCACTGGTAAAAATAATTTCTTTAGGATCTGCTCCAATAAGTTTGGCAACCTGCCCGCGGGCATAATCCACCGCTTCTTCAGCTTCCCAGCCAAATGGGTGGTTACGGCTGGCGGCATTTCCAAAATGTTCCAAAAAATAGGGAGTCATCGCTTCCAGCACTCTCTTATCCATTGGCGTAGTAGCATTGTTATCTAAATAAATGGGCAACTTCAACATATCATTCTATTTTTTTTAATACGGCACGAAATTACTGTAAAAGGTTTTACTTTAGCTCCGTTGAACACTACATCCCATTCATTTTACCAATTTCGTAAACAATTTAAGCCTAAACGTTTTTTCCATGTTAAAAATTGAGCACATAGGTATCGCTGTAAAAGAACTGGCCATCTCTGTTCCCTTATTTGAAAAATTATTAAATAGCCAATGCTATAAAACCGAAGCTGTGAAAACCGAACAGGTAAATACCGCTTTTTTCAAAAAAGGGGAAACCAAGATCGAATTGTTAGAAAGCAGTTCAACTGATGGTGTCATTGCAAAATTCATTGGTAAAAAGGGGGAAGGCATGCACCATATCGCATTTGAAGTGGAAGATATTGAGGCGGAAATGGAAAGACTTAAAGAAGAAGGTTTTATATTATTTAATGAAATTCCTCAGTTAGGGGCAGATAATAAACTGGTTTGTTTTTTACACCCAAAAGGAACCAACGGAGTATTGATAGAATTGTGTATGGAAAGAAAGTGTAAATAATTAATCAGAATATGCCAGCATTTACAGAAAATAATGTGTTTGTCTTTTTTACCGGCTGTCTTTTTATGGCATTGTTATATCATTTTGTTTTATCTATCATCCAGCGAAATAGCTTACTTCTTTATTACAGCGCTTATTTATTTGCAGCTACCTCTTTTCTTGCAGAAAGGGTATCCGTGAATTTTTTTTATAAAACGAATGAAGAATTACAAAACAGCTTTTATTTTAATCTCCTGGATGAGCCCATTCAAATGATTATGTATTTTACTTATCTGCGTTTTGCTGCAAGGGCAATTGATATATTCAGTATCACCAATAAAAAGTATATCGTTTTTTACAGGTTTGTTTTATGGATTACATTTTTATATTCGGTGGTTCATCTTACCGGGATCAGTTATCACTGGTTTGATAAAAGGCCGACCATTTCATTTATCGGCATTCGCCTGGTTTTAATGACGAGCCTGGTTTATTTACTCATTGCCATTTCAAAATATATCCGCGGACTTTTTTTTAAGATCATTATCGCGGGGTCTGTTATCATGTTCCTGGGAAACTTGTTGGCATTTATCACTTCTGTTTCCAATAAACCCATTCTTGGTATGTATGGCGTTATGTGGACCTGTGTAGCGCTTGTGCTGGATGTAAGTTGCTTTTCCGCGGCGCTTGGATATAAAGCCCGCTGCGACCTTCTTGAAAAGCAAGCCGCACTTAAGGAATTGCTATTAAAAGAAAAACAATTGCAGCAGCAGGAGCTTGATAAAATAAATGCCATATATGAAGCCCGCGACGCCGATCGCAGCCGGATTGCCCGTGACCTTCATGATGAAATCGGCAGCACACTGAGCAGCATTCACATCTATAGTTCTGTAGCGGAAAGAATGATGCATTCTGATCCTGAAAAAACAAAACAGTTCCTCGGCCAGATAAATATTAATATAAGATCAGTTATGGAAAACATGAATGATATTATATGGGCAATGAAGACCGGTGACCAGGAAGGCGTACTGCTGAGTAATAAAATAAAGAACCTTGGCTTTGAATTATTAGATGCAAAAAATATAAGCTGTCGCTATGAAATAGAATCCACAGCAGATCATGCAAATCTCGATATTGACCTGCGCAGAAATATTTTACTAATCATAAAAGAAAGCCTGAATAACATTGTAAAATATAGCCAGGCATCCGAAGTGATTTTAAAAATAAATATCACCGGCAAACTGCTTAATGTTTCAATAACAGATAACGGGAAGGGATTTGATATGGAAACAATACAAAAAGGGAATGGCCTGAAAAATATCCAGTACAGGGTAAGGCAATGTTGCGGAAATGTGAATATTACATCTGGTCACAATGCAGGAACTTCGATTACTTGTAATTTTCCTATCCCTAGTATTAGTGATGCAGGTTAATTTTTAGTTGCTTAATTTTCACTAATGATACGCGTGGTAATATATGATGATAATAAACAACGCAGGGATAGCCTTGAAGCGCTTATTTACTTAACTGAAAATATGGAGTGCACAGGTTCATTTCCCGATTGCAGTAATGTACTGGAAGATATAAAAAATTCAAAACCGAATGTGGTGTTAATGGATATTGAAATGCCCAATGTCGATGGCATCAGTGGTGTAAAAATTATTAAAATCAATTTCCCCGGCGTACGCATTATCATGCAAACGGTATTTGAGGATGAAGAAAAAATTTTCGCTTCCCTGCAAGCCGGAGCGGAAGGTTATATTTTAAAAAATGCCAGCGCCGAAAAAATTACCCAAAGTATTGAAGAAGTATACCAGGGTGGCGCTTACATGACACCGTCCGTAGCTTTAAGGGTGACAAAATTTTTCAGTCAGGCCAATGATAAAACTACATCCTTACCAGATTATAAACTTACCATAAAAGAAATGGAAGTATTGAAATTATTATCAGAGGGCAACAGTTATAAAATGGTAGCAGATAATATGGGTATCAGTTATTTCACGGTTAACTCTCACGTAAAAAAAGTATACGAAAAGCTGCATGTACATTCTCTTGGCGAAGCCGTATCGCTTGCGCTTAAAAATAAAATTGTTTGAACTATAACTTTCAATTAATCCGCTTCATTTACAAATATCATCACCTGCACAAAATTGAATAGCACATCAGGCAATCAATTGTCCGCTCACTATATTTAGGGATTGTACAATGCTTATTATTTAAACAATTTTACCAAACAAAAATTTTAAATCATGAAAAAATTATCCCTGCTTTCAATGTTATTTATTTCTCTGTTTGCAAATGCTACAATCCGTACAGTAAGCAATACGCCGTCAACACTGGCACAATTTAATACCATACAAGCTGCGGTAGATGCCAGCAGCAGCGGAGATACAGTATATGTGCATGGAAGCCCTAACGGCTATGCGGCCTTTACTATTACCAATAAACAATTGGTTATTATTGGCCCGGGGTGGAGCCCTGATAAAAACCTGCCTTTAACTGCTGACGTAGCAGGCTGTACGATTAATGGCGCATCCTGTAGCAATACCGAAATACAGGGTATTACTTTTACAAGTACAATAGTTATAAATGTTAACCATCCGGATAACCTTCGGTTTATACGCAATAAATTTATTAATATACAGATACAGCTTTTACAAGCTTTGGTTACCTACGCCGGGTATTTATTTGAGGGCAATATATTTGACAATGGTTCTTTTGTTAATGGAAGCGGAAGCACTACTTATCAAAATTTTATTTTTCAAAACAATTATTTTTTTTCAAATATTGGAAATGGATCCATTTTTACTTTTACCAATTCCATAAATGTTTTGTTCAATCACAACCTATGGTTTGGTTCTTCTCCATGCTTCACCAACAATTGCCGCTTTTTAACTATTACCAATAATATTTTTGTAGGGCGTGATGCGGCCGCAAATAACAGTTCCAGCACTTTTAATAATAACATCACTTTTAATGCAGTAAATAATACACCCTGGGCCAGTAACAGCAATGTGGATGCAGGAGGAAATGTCGCTAACTCAAACCCTCAAATGGTTGACCAAACTGCTGTAAATGCGGGTACCAATAATGCTTTACTTGACTTTACAATTGCTGCAGGGCCGGCCAATAACAGTGGCAGTGATGGCAAGGATATGGGCTTATTGTTCGATGGAACAGGCAGCCTTAACTGGACAAGTAGCCGTATAAGCCGATTGCCGTTTATTTTCAGCATGAACATTATCAACCCCACCATACCTGCCGGCGGTACTTTAAATGTAGTGGTAGAAGGAAGGAGAAATAATTAAAGCCTCTTCAAACATCTTCTCAAAGAGGTTATTTAAATTTATGAAACATGAAAAGCATATTCATTTTATTCAGTACTATAATACTTGTTCAGGCAGCCAGGGGTCAGGGGTTCAGCAAGGCGGAATTTTTTTTTGATTCAGACCCCGGTATAAATAATGGCACCGCTGTAACACTATCAGGTACTCAGGATACTATTAATTTTACCACTGTAGTTTCTACTGCTGCATTAATTCCCGGCTTTCATTTTTTAGGATTAAGGCTTAGGCACAATGATGGTAAATGGGGGTTATTTGAAAAAAGGGGGTTTTATATTTCATCCTCCACCACTAATGCTACCAACATTACTAATGCGGAATATTTCTTTGATACTGACCCCGGAGCAGGTAATGGAATTTCTACTTCTGTCGGGACAAATGGAGCCACTGTAAATTTTACTACAGCTATTCCCACATCACTACCCTCCGGTTTTCATTTCCTTGCCATTCGTACCAAAGGGGCAGATGGCATTTGGGGGCTTTTTGAAAAAAGAGGATTCTATATTTCATCTGCAACTGCAAATGCTACCAACATTACTAATGCGGAATATTTCTTTGATACTGACCCCGGAGCAGGTAATGGAATTTCTACTTCTGTCGGGACAAATGGAGCCACTGTAAATTTTACTACAGCTATTCCCACATCACTACCCTCCGGTTTTCATTTCCTT
>JAVHOI010000482.1:0-1329 GCA_036169975.1 Ferruginibacter sp.
CAGCACAACCACCCAATGCCTGCAAAAATCGTAAGGCGATCAGGCTGTCGGCGGACCCTGCCACCGCACATAATGCTGATGCAATTAAATATAGCGAAAGCCCTGCATAGAGTGGCCTTTTACGGCCATACCGGTCGAGCAGCGGCCCATATAAAAACTGGCCAATGGATATCCCGATAAAAAAACTGGATAGTGACAATGAAACATGCGCCACGGTTGTATGCAGGTCGGCGGCGATATTGGTAAATGCCGGCAGGTACATATCAATTGAGAATGGGCCGATTGCCGTAAGCATCCCCAGGATAAGTATCAATCTAAATCTTTTCTTTCCTTTCATTCCTGAATTTAAAATTTTAAAGCACAATACAATAATTGGCAAATCGATTTGAGGCTATACTACCCCCTTACTGAATCAAAAGTGGTAAAAGATAATGGCTTTGCCTGATGACCTGGAATAACCTTTTTTATGGTACTAACAATACTTTGGCTCCTCAACAGGATGGGCAGGTGAATTTCCCTTTTTATGATCTCCCTTATCATTGAAAAATGTCATTTAAAAGCCCGGCCAGATGTACCCCACCTTTCAATAGTTGCTGATTGAGTATGGCTACATAATTGAAATTATATTTATAATCCAGCCTTTGGCCTGGCTTTATATCGCCATATATTTTTTCAGCAATCTGGTACGACTGATATACCCATTTACTAACCGGTTCATTCTGCCATTCTGTTCTTTGCTCTTTGGTGGTATGGTTGATAGCCGTTGAATATTCCGTATAACTCAATTGCTGAAAAAGGATCAACTGGTCATCCCATATCTGGTGTAAATTTTTTGGGTCGCTAAACCACATCACCCTTGTTTTATTACCACCAAGGTCGTCCGGCCTGCCCGTGTGCATGGGTTGATGGATGTCGCCTGCCAGATGAATCAATACCCTTAAATAGAAATGTTTATTTTCCGGTGATATATCTTTCTTTTTTAATTCCGAAACCAAAAAAATAATTTTCGTATAGGCATCGGTTGCAGTATCCTTATCAAGATAAGCCTGTACTTCATCCGCTGTTAACCCTGCTTTAAAATTAATATAATGCCAGTTGGACATATAGTTGTAAGTAGTATCCGATTTTACAAAATCAGCCCAGTTACTCACCATGGCAATGGATTCTGTTCCCAGGATTTTATTGATTTCCTTTTTGGCTTTTTTTGTAAGGTAGCTGTCGGCTACCTGCCCTACTATCCTGTGCCCTTCCACTCCCCATGCCCTGGTGGCGAATGGCAGGTAGAAAAATAAAGCTATCAGCGTAATTTTTTTCATTGTATTTATTAAC
>JAVHOI010000483.1:0-10899 GCA_036169975.1 Ferruginibacter sp.
CATCCCAAAAAAAAAGCATGGAGCCGGCAGTAGGTTTCTAAGCAAAAATTGGGAATCAGATTGGTAGTTCAGTTGGTTAGAATGCCGCCCTGTCATCTCGCCTTAGGCGAGACGGGTTCGATAAAAAACAATGAAATTGTTTAGAAAATAAATTTTTGGATCGGTAGTTCAGTTGGTTAGAATGCCGCCCTGTCACGGCGGAGGTCGCGGGTCCGAGTCCCGTCCGGTCCGCTTTTAGAATATCAATTCTCACCAAAAGCCTGCAAATTGTTGATTTTGCAGGCTTTTTAGTTTTGGCGCTATGCCAAAATATTCATCAGAAATCAAAAGGCTGGTGAGTTATTCGGTGAGTAAACTTTCTTTCAAAAGTTACTCACCATCTTTTACTCAAATGCTTTACTGGTAAGGTGTTCATAATTTGAACATCTTGTTTGCTGATGGTTGCAAGTCTAATTTTGTTAACTTTTTAAAGGTCACCACGCCATGCAAAACAGTATTAGTTTACTCTTCTATTTGAAGAAAGCCAAAGCCTATATTTCAGGTGCGGTTACTATTTAATTATGAATACCAACCAATGGCCAGAGAGCTGAGGTTTCAGCCGGCCGGGAATGGTTTACTGAAAAATGGAATACCAGTGGCGGAAGAGCAAGCGGTACTAAAGAAAATATATAAGCGTTGAATATTTATCTCGATACTCTCCAGGGTAAAGTGTATGAAGCTCACCAGCAACTGATGGATACAGAAGAAATTGTAACTGCCGAAGCTATCAAAAATAAGTTCACTGGCAAAGCTGAAAAACCCTGGATGGTTGGCTTACATAGTTGTGAAGCAGTTAACCCGTAATAATATCAGCCTGGGCATTGATGCCTAAAAATGGATTTTTACAAGCAGGCAAAAAACAGATACACAAAGTAACATTCCATTGTTGCCTGTTGCAGCAGAAATTTTAAATAAGTATAAAAATCATCCGCAGTATAAAAACGAAAAAAGGTTACTACCTGTACTAAGCAATCAAAAAATGATTAGTTACTTAAAAGAAATTGCGGATGTATGCGGTATCACTAATGAACTTACTTTTCACATTTCCAGGCACACTTTTGCAACAACCGTTACCCTTACTAATGGTGTATCAATAGAAAGTGTGAGTAAGATGTTAGGGCATAGAAGTATTAAAACAACGCAGTACTATGCTAAAAATCCGGAGTGAGGATATGAAAGTTCTTAAAGATAAAATGAATTTTGATACGCCTATATCGAAAATTGCAACTGTTGTATAATCTACTTGAATAAAATATAAGATCAGCCTCTGCCCAGGTGAATAAAATGATAAAATTATCAATGCGACCCTATTGAATCATCTTGCCCCTGATAATTTCCATCAGTTCAGCTTTATAATTTACTCCAATTTGTATTTCAGCAGTTACATTTTTTAATTTCACAAAATTGCCTTCTATACCCGTAATGCGTGAAATCGGAATGATAAAAGATTTGTGTACACGGATAAATTGTTTTTTTGGCAAACGTTCTTCCAGTTCTTTCATACTTGTATAAACAAGTGTTTTTTGCCCACTACGATGGATAGCCATGTAATTTTTCATGCTTTCGATAAAATCAATATCAGCCAGGTTGATCTTCAGGAGTTTTCCTTTCGACTCTGTTTTTACAAAAATGTAATCGTCTTTTGCTGATTCCTGTAGTATTACAGTGCCGGCGTTTAGATGCTCTACAGCTTTTTGCACTGCTGCTAAAAAGCGGGGCAAGCGGATTGGTTTTAGAAGATAATCCACCACATACAATTCATAACTTTCCAGGGCAAATTCACTGTAAGCCGTAGTCAATATCACTTTGCTTTTGCCATGAAGGGTTTTAATAAAATCAATACCGGAGAGTTCCGGCATTTGTATATCGAGAAAGACTAAGTCAATCTTTTGCTGACCCAATAACTGCAAGGCCTCAATCGGATTCGTAAAGCTTGCCACCAGATTCAGATATGGTGTTTGCTTCACATAATGAACAAGGATGTCAATAGCATGTTGCTCGTCATCAACTATTATACAATTTATCATAATTCATCAATGGTTAATTCAGTAGTATAAAGTTCCTGTTCATCTTTCACAATGAATTTGTACTTATCGCCATAAGCAAGAACCAGCCGGCTTTTGATATTTTCCAATCCAATTCCTGTAGATAGTTGTTTCGGTCCTGATCTCTTTTTATTCCTGCAATAAAAATAAAGGCTGCTGCCTTCTACTTTCAGTTTAATGGCTATTGGGTAATCCTGGTTTTTCAGATCACCATGCTTAAAGGCGTTTTCAACAAGGGTTATTAATACAAACGGAATAATCATTGCCCCGTCAATAGAACCATTTATTTCAAAATTCACTTTCAACTGGTTGCTGTACCGAAGCTGGTTTATTCTGATTACATTGTGTACATGTTCAATCTCATCTTTTAAAAGGGCTTTACCATCTTTTTGATTTCCCTGGTCAAGAGCATAGCGCATAATATCACTGAGCGTAAGGATACCCTCCGATAATTCCGAAGAATATGGAAATGATTTGGCATACAAAAAATTCAGTGTATTGTAAAGAAAATGCGGGTTGATCTGAGCCTTTAAAAAATTAAAATTCGCCTGGGATATTTGCGCTTCAAGAAGTAATTTCTGTGCTTCAAGAATCCTTTTTTGTTTTAGAGCTTCCCTTAAAATAGTGACGTAAGCAAACAGGAAGCTAAATATTAACATAGGAATCATATTGCCCACCATCACAAAAAACATATGCAACAGTGATCTGTATTGCTTTTGCAAAGCTCCGGGCAAATAAATAAAAAGAAGGCTGTAGAAAACAAAAGAAATCAATATTGTCAGTGCTGTAACTTTAAAAAATGAAATGAATTTTTTATTGGCAGAAATCAGGTTATAATAATAATTCAACGTAAAATAAAAGAAAATAACAAAGTACAGGAAACCGAGAGGTGCCATTAAGCCACTGCCTGGAAGCGAACTAGCTTTCGGCATATGATTTTCAGCTACCTTATTATTTGTAACAGTTCCTTTCGTTGAATAATAAATGATTGCGGCTATAATGGCGAAGCACACAAACCCCAGAAATACATGCCAAAAACGGTATCGTGTTTTAAATTTCATTTTACATCGGTGAAAATAGCAAAGGTATTTTTAATTACACCTAAATAGTTTCCATTTTCGTCCTGCTAAAAGCTATGTTGGTATAATGTTTTTCTTCCTCTATGCCAGGTAGTTTAGGTTTATGTCCATAACCTCCAAAACAGCTTGCAAGCGGTGCAGAGGATGAATTAAAAAGAGTGCATCAAAGCGGCGGAGTTATAGGGAAATAGAACATGCTGCGATTCATGTAAAACAAAAATTCTTTTGATGATTTAATAATAACCAGAAAATGAAAAAAGTAATAAAATTTGGAGAGGATGTAGAAGGATATAGTATTCCTGTTTTAAATGAAAGAGAAATAAGAGCTTCAGCAGGCATACTGTTTTTAGCAACGTTCATCTCTTTAATGCTTATCATATTCAGAAACGATTTTTTGCCGATAAAATATGTTATAACAATATTCCTTACTGATTTTATAATACGTGTATTTGTTAACCCTAAATTTTCCCCTACATTAATAATAGGGCGTTTGATCGTAAGGAATCAGAACCCCGAATACGTTGGGGCCCGGCAAAAAAAATTTGCATGGATAATTGGTGTAGTTCTGTCAGCTACCATGTTCATTTTTATGGTGGTAGTTAATTCATATAGTCAGATAACGGGTATTATCTGCCTTATTTGCCTGGTATTCCTGTTCTTTGAATCGGCCTTTGGTATCTGTTTAGGATGTAAATTTTATTCATTGTTTTATAAAGAAAAAGCCCAATACTGCCCCGGTGAAGTGTGTGATGTAAAATCAAAACAGGATATTCAAAAAACATCCGCGGTACAGGTATTTATTGTTTTTGCATTAATAGCATATATTGTTCTTACAGCCCTTTTATTTAACGATCAGTTTAGAAAAAAACCATACGATCTGTTCAGAATTAATAGTTCCACACAATCCAATTAAATGATATAAATAAAATGAGGATTCGCTTAAGCATTTAACTAAAATATATTATCATGAAAAAGATTGTTATTGTATTAGCATTTACAATCCCCGTTCTAACTCAGGCTCAGGAACTGTTTTAAGGAAAGAATACAAATCTCAAATTGACCTGTCATTAATTGGTGGCTTTAAAAACAACCAAAACGTTGAAGCTTCTGCAATCGTTTATGGTGTTGAAATATCATTGCAATGCCTTCTTATTAACACAAAAAAAAATTACATCAGGCAATAATTCAGTCTTATTCGCGAGAAAGGTATAAAGCTTAAAGCGTTGGCCGCTGAAATTAATCCTCCATATCAAATAATTGTTAAGCCATTATTTGAATTGGGAGTTGACCCGGGTGCAGGTTTAATTTTTGACAATGTAAGAGAAGATTACAAACCTATATTTAATTATGGCCTGGGAGCAAGTGCTGTTTATCATTTTAAGAAATTATTTATTGATTTTGAAAGTCTTTATGCCCTAACAAAAAAGGTTTCTTTTGCCAATTTAAATTACAGACCGAAATCAGTTGTAACTGGGGATTTAAATAATTTGAGAACTTTAGTAAAATTCGGTTACAAATTCTACAAATAACAATCAAAGCGAAAGTCAGGAAAATAAAACAATTATCATGAAAGAAAAAACTTCTTCATTCAAAAAAACCGCAAGAATTGCCGGCCTGCTGTATCTTATTTGGATAATAACAGGTCTCTATAGCATATTTTATGTACCCTCACACACTATTGTACAGGGTGATGCTGTTGCCACTGCCAATAAGATCCTCGCCAATGAATTTATATTTCGAACAGGTATCATTAATGATCTCATCAGCATTACCATTGGCATTTTTTTGTTAATGGTTCTTTATCGATTGTTCAAACAGGTAAACGAGCGTCAGGCTAAACTTTTGGTTGCATTGGTGATTGTACAAATTCCTGTCGTTTTTATTATGGATGCATTCAATATTACTTCCCTGATGATTTTTAAAGGCGAAATTTTGAAAACATTCGAACTTAGTCAGCGACAGGATCTGGCAATGCTATTTCTTAAAATTAATGACTACGGAACATTGACGTTAGCAATGTTCTGGGGGCTTTGGGTTTTCCCCTTAGCGATCCTTGTCTACAAGTCACGTTTCCTTCCCCGCTTTCTGGGCGTCTGGCTGTTCATTGATGGCTTTGCCCTTCTGGTCTTGAGCTTTACGGGCTTACTGTTACCGCAATACAAGGATATAGTCTCTAAGATCGCCTTCCCCGCCATGCTCGGAGAGGTTGCGTTTATGTTGTGGCTTTTGATCATGGGCGCAAAAAATAATATACCAACAATTGACAAACAATAACGAAATGACCGGGAAAACTTTTTTTAAAAGAAGCCTATATTTTACAGGAATAGTAACAGTTGGCATCTGGTCACTATTAATATGGAATCATTACCATGGTGGTGTACCAAGCCATCATATTCTGCATCGGGAGGACTTGCCTAAAATTTCTAATTGGTGGGGTGGTCTATTACTTCCTTTACTTACATTGTTTCTAACTTATCGCATACAAAAACGAATAGTTCGTAACAGCGATAATAAGTCAAACCTAATAAAATTTTCAATAAAATATACTTACGGGTTTCTCTTTGCTTTATCATTTGGAATACTGCTTTCTGTATTTTTCATTCTTGGTTATTCAAATCTTTCAGGCTACCTGATTAATGGACTTTTTCTATTGGCTTTATTCTTTCCAATATATCGGGCTGAATGTTTACTGGGATTTGTCATTGGCATGACATATACATTTGGTGCGGTTCTTCCCACAGTAGTAGGGACTATTTTAGCATTATTAGGACTTGTACTTTATCTATATGTTAGAACTGGAATAATATTTATAGCAAAAAAAGTTATTCCTTTAGTATCACCAGGCAAGGGCAATATTACCAAATGAATTTAGGAGAAATCTTTGGTGGTTTGATATGCTAATGGCTATCTACGATATAGTTCTGAGCTTTTGGCTTCTGTTTAAAGGATTAAGGCCAGCCGGGTTGGCTCAAGTGAATCAATCAAACCAAGAGAAATTATAAAAATCTAATAATAAAATTACATCTATGGAAAATAAAATATACTCAGAGTACATCCCAAATTATCGTTTTCAAAAAATAGTTTAAATTGTAGAAACCAACATATACTATCATGACTAAAGAAGAATATCTTGCCGTAGCATCTGAAAAGTATGATGAACTGCAAGCCCTCAACAAAATTGATAATTTTTATGATTACGAAAAAGAATTTGAGAAACTTTTAAAAGAGCTTGGCCGAACGCTTTTTGAAAAAAACATAAATATAAGTGACTTATCCGCCGACAGGCTAAAAAAAACACTCACGAAATTTGGATACGTTGAAATAAACAAACAACATCCGTTTAGTAATGGTGCCAATGGTTTTCAGATAAGCCCTTTATTGCAGGAATTGCTGGTATATTTTGGGCAGCTGGAATGTTATGAAAAATGTCCGGAAATTTTAGAGAAAACCATTGGAATACAAGTAGGTCATTCACAGGTACACCGGGTAGCTGACACCTACGGGAAAGAACTTGAAAAAACGATAGTAACAACAAGAACATTGCCTCCCTTAAAATGCGAAGAAGTGCTCTATGCCGAAGTTGATGGCTCGATGATATTTACCCGGGATGATGATTGGAAAGAAGTAAAAGTGGGTAGGATTTTTAAGAGTTCCGATTGCATTGATCCTAATGGAAACCAAAGCTGGATAAGGCATTTACAGTATTTAGCTTATTTGGACAATAACAAATATTTTACAAATAAGATGGATAGTGTAATAGAATCGTTTGGCAGTATAAAACAGCGCCTGGTATTTATATCGGATGGCGCTACATGGATAAGAAATTGGATAGAAGATGCCTTCCCTGATGCTATTTCTATATTAGATTATTTTCATGCTATCGAACATTTGCATCAGTTTACTGATTGCTGTTTTAAAGAAAAAGAAGCAGAAAAAAAATGGGTAGAAAAGCAAAAGGAACTATTGCTTAATAGTAATGTAAAGCAGGTAATTAAAAATATAGAAAAATTAGCGCCAAAAAATGAAGCAGCTAAAAAATTAATTTCCTACTATCAAGCCAATAGCAGTCGGATGGATTATAAAAAGTACAATCAAATAGGATGCGGGATAATAGGTTCGGGAGCTATAGAATCGGCACACAGAACTGTTGTACAAAAAAGAATGAAACAATCTGGTCAAAGGTGGAGCAGTACCGGCGCACAAAACATGCTTAATCTTAGAGTAACCTATATGAATGAAAAATGGGATAACGTTATACAGTTGGTTAAAACAAACTTTAAGCATACCAATCTGAAACAAACAGGATAAGTGCGACAATTTGGGATGCACTCAATCTACTTCATTAAAATAGTTTACCATTATTTACCTTTACTTTAAAAAATGGGCTCATAAATGAATAAGGTAAAACTAACGCTTCATTTTCAAATATAAACCTGAGAATCAATATGACTGTATAGTTCGAATTGTAGTAAATAGTTACAAGGCAAAATTATAGATTTCAGGTGGCTTCAGGAATTAGTATCGTGATTTCAATGGCGATGACAAGGATTTAACACTGAGCCGGCTGATCAAATTTGCAGAAAATTTTCAAGATGGATTTATGCATTTGCTCAAAAAAAATGGTATTCCCATTATCGAAAATAAAGCAGAACAAAGAAAACATAAGATACCAATGATCAGTTGCCAAAAGATAAAAATAGAAAAGTGCTGTTTCATATTCTAAAGAGCCGGGCGTCAGCTATCATTTGAGAGAAGGAAGCATAAAAAAGGGGGAGTATCAACCAAAAAGAAAACTAAGCTTCGCCAAACATTATTTTATTCATATAATGTATAAACAATTTGAACATATAACCATTTGAATGTTTAGCCATTCACCAATTTACACTATGTATAAAAAACGATTTATCTTCTTTGCCAGTTTATTAATGGCTACATTTTTATGGATGCCTTATTCATATTCCCTTCAAAAAGGCAGGATACTATCAAAGACCGTTTCTATTATTATACCGGCCAATAGTAGCGCACGCATTATTTTTGGGGTTGAAAAATTGTCAAAAAGCTTAAAAGATGCAGGGTATAGTTTAAAAAATATTTCTCCGGATAAGATGGCTACCGCAACGAAGCCATTGATAATTGTTGCAACTATTGAAGATGTTTTATTAATCGAAGCTGCTGCTCAATATAAGATCATCACCACCAAAAAAGCAGGTAACGAAGGGTTTACAATTTATTCTGCCAGCAACAATATCATACTGGTGGTGGGCACCGATCAATCAGGAGCGCTGTATGGCTGCCTCGAATTATCGGAACAAATAAGGAAGTACAAAAAATTGCCACCTGATATTTCTATCACTGACCAACCTGAAATGGTTTTGCGGGGGGCATGTATTGGTTTGCAAAAATCATATTACCTTCCCGGAAGATCCGTGTATGAATATCCTTATACACCCGAAACCTTTTCCTGGTTCTATGATAAAAAATTGTGGATTCAATATTTGGATTCTTTGGTAGAAAACAGGATGAATTCGCTGTATCTCTGGAATGGCCATCCTTTTGCTTCACTTGTAAGGTTAAAGGATTATCCTTTTGCTGTGGAAGTTGATGATACCACATTTAAGAAAAATGAAGAGATATTTCGCTTTCTTACATCGGAAGCGGATAAGCGTGGAATATGGGTGATACAGATGTTTTACAATATCATTGTATCAAAACCTTTTGCAGAGCATTTTCATATCAAAACACAGGACAGAAACCGCCCGATCATTCCACTGATAGCAGATTATACCCGCAAATCTATCGCGGCTTTTGTCGCAAAATTTCCGAATGTAGGATTGATGGTTTGTCTCGGTGAAGCCATGGAAGGAACAGGTAATGATGATATTGAATGGTTTACTAAAACAATTATTCCAGGTGTGCAGGATGGATTAAAAATATTGAAGCAGACTACAGAACCACCAATTGTTTTAAGGGCACATGATACAGATGCTCCTTCGGTAATGAAAGCTGCATTGCCATTGTATAAAAATTTATATACGGAGGCAAAGTTTAATGGTGAAGCCCTCACTACGCCCAGGCCCCGTGGCGAATGGGCAGCATTGCATCAAACGTTAAGCCATTTAGGAAGTGTACAGATAGAAAATGTACATATTCTCGCCAATCTTGAACCGTTTCGATATGGATCGCCGGATTTTATTCAGCAGTCGGTTAAAGGTATGCATGAGGTAATGGGTGGAAATGGTTTGCATTTGTATCCACAGGCATCTTATTGGGACTGGCCCTACAGTGCCGACAGTGTGAAAGGAAAACGTTTGTTGCAGATTGAAAGAGACTGGATTTGGTACAAAGCCTGGAGCCGCTATGCATGGAAGGCTTATAGAGATAAAAAAAAAGAATTCAATTACTGGAGTGGGCTACTTGCTGATAAATATGGATGCAGCAGGGAGAATGGAAAAAATATTTTAGAAGCATACCAACAATCGGGTGAAATAGCGCCAAAACTGTTGCGCCGTTTTGGTATTACTGACGGCAATCGCCAAACGCTTTCATTGGGTATGCTGATGACACAACTCATCAATCCATATCGTTATGGATTATTTACATTGTTGTATGATGGCGAAAGCCCTGAAGGTGAAATGCTGATACAATATGCCGAAAACGAGTGGAACAGGCAACCCCATATTGGCGAAACACCGGTGCAAATTATTAAGGAAGTAAGGGAGCATGGCGAAAAGGCGGTACAGGCTATTGATGCGGCGGCAAAGGATGTTACTCTTAACAAAGATGAATTTGGAAGATTGAAGAATGACATGTATTGCTATAAGGCGCTAGCCAATCATTTTGCTTATAAAGCAGAAACGGCACTGGATGTGCTGCGGTATAAATATTCAAATGATTTAACAGACCTGGATAAAGCATTGGTTGTTTTAGAAAAAAGTGTAGGCTTTTACAGGCAACTGGTTGATTTAACCAAAGGAACCTACCTGTATGCAAACAGCATGCAAACCCAGCAGCGAAAAATTCCCATTCGTGGTGTGGATGGAACTTTTAAAACATGGAAAGAAGTGCTGGTGCCGTTTGAAAATGAATTAAAGCATTTCCGCCATTCAATTGACTCCATGAAAAACAACCCGGCTAAAATACCGGTGCAAACTATTACACTTAACAATGCAACAATAAAGATCAATGACAGAGGTACTTTTTTTTATATAGTGGATAGCCTTTCCAGAGTTTTTACTGATACCGTTTTTTCCATCAATATTTTTGCAAATGAACTGAAGGGGTTGAAAGGCTTGCAACGCTCTTTTCAACAGCAAATCAGGGAAGGAACAGTGATCAATTTCAGCAATAACAAACCGGTAAAAGTATTGGTGGGCTATTTTAATTTTAAGCGGGCTGCATTTACAAAAGATACCACATTCTTAAAAGCCCCCGAACTGGAAACCAATGCCAGCGCCAACGATTACGGGCAGGCGGAAACTAAAATTGCAAATGCCCTGGTAATAAAGAATTTGCCACCGGTAAATATTCATAGTTATAGTTTTGCAGCAGGCAATAACACGTTGAAACTGGCGAAAGGGATTTGCCTTGTATTGGGTTTTGTAGATGAAGAACAATTAATTCCTTTGTATGATGCAGGACTAATGGAAAGTGGGATGAAAAGGGAGATTGACTGGTTGTTTGAATGAGGAGGTTGATGGTTGATGTTGATAGTTGATGGTTGATAGTTGATAGTTGAT
>JAVHOI010000483.1:11132-25026 GCA_036169975.1 Ferruginibacter sp.
TAGTTGATAGTTGATAGTTGATAGTTGATAGTTGATAGTTGATAGTTGATAGTTGATAGTTGGAACTGCAAGTTAAGGCAGATCGGATTAACTGCGCCAGGGGCGCAACCTCTTTGTAGAAAATCATAATAACAGGAAAATGGACTCCGTAGGAGTCGCCGCTGAATGTGGCTAAAATAAACAGTATGAGATTGTATCAGAAACCCAGGAATCTATTTTTATTGTTGATAATGGTATGTGGAGTCAGTTCCATCCATGCCCAGTCATTTTATGATGTAACAAAATACGGGGCTAAAAATGATAGCAGCGCTAAAGCAACTACAGCTATTAAGCAGGCCATTGACGCGGCATCCAAAGCTGGTGGGGGCACCGTGTATTTCCCGGCGGGCAAATATTTAACAGGTTCCATTCATTTAAAAAGTAATATCACCATTTTTATTGATGCAGGAGCCGAACTGCATTTCAGCGACGATTTTGATGATTACCTCCCAATGGTGGAAAGCCGTTTTGAGGGCGTTGACGTAATAAGTTTTTCTCCGCTATTTTATGCTTACAATGCTGAGAATATTGCTATTAAAGGAAGTGGAAAAATAAACGGTCACGGCAAAAAATGGTGGGACTTTATGAAAGGCTACAAAGAAGGTCAGCGGCGCAGCAAATGGCAAATAATGTTCGACAGTTTGAATAAAAATATAATTATGCCCGATGACATGGGACAATTGAAAAATGGGTTTTCACGGCCACCCTTTATACAACCAATGTATTGCCTGAACGTATTGATTGAAGGCATTACCATCACCAATTCACCCTTCTGGACAGTAAACCCCGAGTTTTGTGAGAATGTAACAGTGAATGCCGTCACCATCCTGAATCCGCCATCTCCCAATACAGATGGTATCAACGCTGAGTCCTGTAAATATGTTCATATCTCCAACTGCCATATCAGTGTGGGTGATGATTGTATAACCATCAAGTCGGGCAAAGATCTGCCGGGACGTACGAAAAATATTGCTGCAGAAAATTATACCATTAGCAACTGCACCATGCTGAGTGGCCATGGGGGTGTGGTAATAGGCAGCGAAATGAGTGGTGGCGTAAAAAAAGTAACCATTAGTAATTGCATATTTGATGGCACCGACCGGGGAATACGCATTAAAACCACCAGGGGTCGCGGTGGAGTGGTAGAAGATATCCGGGTGGATAATATTGTGATGAAGAATATTCATGAACAGGCTATCGTACTGGATATGGAATATGCCAAAATGAAACCCGAGCCTTTAAGTGAAAGAACGCCACGGTTCAGGAATATTAGGTTTAGCAACATTACCGCTTATACCAAACAGGCAATGTTCATTAACGGTCTCGATGAAATGCCGGTACAGGAAATCAGTCTGAACGATGTGGTATTTGAGGCAGAGACAGGTATCACAATCAAAAATGCAAAAGATATTGAACTCCACAATGTAAGGGTGAATACCAAACAGGGCAGCGCATTGCAGGCATACCATGTGAGCCGGTTGGATATTGATGCTTTGCTGTCAGCCAAACCTTTAACCGATGAGCCATTGATTAATTTAACAAATGTACAGGATGTATTGCTGCACAATTGCTGGCCGTTTAAAGGCACAAAAGTATTTGCATCAATACATGGAGCCGGTACAAAAAATGTAAAGTTGATAAATAATGAATTGGGTGATGCACTAACAATATATGGTGATGAAGTAAAGAAATAAAGCTCCGCCAACTCCATGCCGGTAAGCGGCAGGAACAGGAATGAATGGTCTTTGAATTTTCAAACTACTGTCATGTCAAATATAAGTTGACGCATCAATTGATAGTACTATTTGTAATTCAAAGAGCGTACATGTTATGTTGATTAAAGATTTAAAGTTGATTTGGAATAGACACAATTTGAATAAGAATATTAAGCCCGCTACTTTTGGTCGGAGTAATTTTAAAAAAATAAATGATATCCAAAGTTTCGGAAAAGTTCAGGCAAACGGGAAAATAAAAGGGTCAATCATTAGCTGGGTCGGGCTCCCCTCTCCCTTGGGGAGGGGCTGGGGGTGAGGCTGTACCACGTAAGCAAAGCTTCCCAATGGTATGCAGTACAAGTGAGTGACACAACGATGATCCAATGAAAATCAACTGCTCGTCACCAAAATATATTACCGTAAAAATGATGACAAAAAATATAAAATACTTATTCGGGATAGCGCTCTTTCTCTGCACCAATACAGCTTCATCACAGGATTTGAAGCTATGGTACAATAATCCCGCTATTAAGTGGACAGAAGCTTTACCCATTGGGAACGGAAGAATAGGAGCAATGATATTTGGAGGTGTGCAGAAGGATAGGATTCAATTCAATGAAGAAACCTTGTGGACCGGGGAGCCAAGAAATTATAACCGGCCCGGTGCATACAGGTACCTGGATTCCATAAGGCAGTTATTATTTGCCGGTAAGCAGGCCGCAGCAGAAGCATTGGCCGAAAAGGAATTCATGGGACTGAAAAGCAATGAAGGGGGAAAGGGCGAATGGGTGAAAATTATGAAAGCGGGCAGGGGTGTAAAGGGAAACCCGGCGCAGGAAAATTATGATGACAGTCAATGGAAAGCCATGAAAGTGCCGTCCTATGAAGGCTGGGAAGCAGCGGGCTTCGAAGACCTGGACGGCGCTGTATGGCTTCGTGCTTATTTTGATTTGCCAGCATCCCTGGTGGAGAAAGACCTGGCGCTGGATCTGAACCGCATCCGCGATTATGATTTAACTTATATAAACGGCAAGTTGGTTGGCACACAGGATAATAGCGAACCAAGAAAATATTTGATACTAAAAAAGGTACTGCACGCCGGAAAAAATACCATCGCCGTGCAGGTGATGAACTATACAGACAAAGGTGGCATCGCCGGGTATAAAGATACTTCAAGGCATATTGGTGTTTACCCTGTGGGTGATGAAGCATCTAAAATTTCACTGAACGGGCAATGGAAATATTTTATTCAAAACGATGAGCCACCCGCCATTGCAAGCTATCAGGCAAGTTACCAGCCCTTTGGCGATTTGATGTTGAATTTTAAGCCGGGTATCGCCACTAATTACAAAAGGGAACTCGATATTGCAAATGCTATCGCTGCTACTTCCTATGCTGTAAACGGAATTGATTTTAAACGGGAATATTTTGTAAGTCAGCCCAACCAGGTGCTGACCGTTCATTTGTCTGCCTCCAAAAAAAGAAGTATCAGTTTTAATGCATCACTTAGCAGTCCGCACAAATATTTTTCGTTAAGGCGAATTGATAAAAACACGATCGGCCTCTCGGTGAAAGTAAGGTATGGCTCACTTCGCGGAGAAAGTTACTTGCAGGTAAAAACATCGGGTGGTACAATCGCCGTTGTTGACAACAGGTTGGTGATAACAAATGCTAATGAAGCAACCTTGTATCTTACAGCAGGCACCAATTATAAAAATTATAAAGATGTATCGGCCGACCCGGCAGCAGTATGTACAAAGGCCCTGCAATCGGTTATCGGCAAGGCCTATACGCAAATAAGAAAGGCGCATATCACTGAATATAAAAAATATTTCAATACCCTCAGCATCCACCTGGGCAAATCTGAAAATGAAAACCTGCCCACTGATGAACGGATAGAAAAATTTGCCGCTTCATCAGATCCGTCATTCGTTGCTTTGTATTTGCAGTATGGCCGTTACCTGCTCATTTCAAGTTCAAGGCCCGGTACCAGGCCTGCCAACCTGCAGGGAATATGGAACGAACTCTTAACGCCTCCATGGGGCAGCAAGTACACCACCAATATCAATGCGGAGATGAATTACTGGCCGGCGGAGTTGCTCAATCTTTCAGCCCTGCATGAACCTTTTTTTACCATGATCAGCGAGTTGGAACAATCAGGTAAACAAACAGCAAAAGATTATTACAATGCCCCGGGTTGGGTGGTTCATCACAATACTGATATATGGCGGGGAACAGCGCCCATCAATGCTTCCAATCATGGTAAATGGGTTACAGGCGCCGCATGGTTGTGCCAGCATTTGTGGGAACATTACGCATTTACACAAGACAAAATCTTTCTGAAGAACAAAGCCTATCCCATTATGAAGGAAGCTGCGCTTTTCTTCAATAGTTATTTAATTAAAGACCCAACAAGCGGCTGGCTCATTAGTACACCATCCAATTCACCTGAACAGGGTGGTTTGGTAGCAGGGCCAGCGATGGATCATGAGATCATCCGCAACCTTTTTAAAAATGTGATTGCCGCCAGCCGGCTACTGAATGTTGACAAGGCTTTCAGGGAAAACCTGCAAAAAAAGTATGATCAAATAGCACCCAACCGAATTGGCAAATATGGCCAGTTGCAGGAGTGGATGCAGGATGTGGATGATACCACTAATAAACACCGTCATATATCGCACCTGTGGGCGCAGTACCCAGGTAATGAGATCAACTGGGATGAAACGCCCGGCCTGATGAAAGCGGCCCGCCAGTCATTGTTGTACCGCGGTGATGCGGCCACCGGTTGGAGCCTTGGCTGGAAAATAAATTTATGGGCCCGGTTCAAAGAGGGTAACCATGCATTTAATCTAATCAGGATGATGATCGGTCCCGCGGAAAAAAATGGCGAAGGTTCTTATCCGAATTTGTTTGATGCGCATCCGCCTTTCCAGATAGATGGAAATTTTGGCGGTGCCGCAGGTATTGGCGAAATGTTATTGCAGAGCCAAACGAAATTTATCGACCTGTTGCCGGCCTTACCCACAGCGCTGCCCGCAGGCGAAATAAAAGGGCTTTGTGCAAGGGGCGGGTTTGTGGTTAATTTAAAATGGAGCGATGGCATATTAAAAGAGGCTTCAATTATTTCCAATGCCGGCAGGGATTGCCTTATCAGGTACCAGGGAAAAACGATTAGTTTTAAAACAGTAAAAGGAAGCACCTATGCATTCAATGGTGAGCTCAAAAGAATAAGATAATGGATTTGCAAACAAAATGGAACATGATTTTTTTACCCGCCTTTTTTCCGCGGAGGAAAAGAACTGGACGGTACGCAGCTAAATTATTTTGGTTACCGGCATTTGTTTTTCAATTAAGCATCGTTGTGTCACTCCCTTGTACCGCATATCTTTGGGGATATTTTCCCACGTTACATATAAAAATACTCAATGCAGGAATCTTCAGGAAATATTGCTATAAAGTATTACTGTGCTTTCTGCTGCTAATCCCATTCCTAACACCTGCGCAAAGTGGACTTCGTCACAACATCTCATTGGACAATAATTGGCGGAGCATTGCAGATGATAACAATAAATTAGCATACACAGGTTTTGAAAAATCATCTTTCAACGATAAAAACTGGACCAACGTAAATGTACCGCATAGCTGGGATGCTTATGAAGGTTACAGGAGGATGCGGCATGGTAACAGGCATGGATATGCCTGGTACCGCAAATCATTTAAAGTGCCGCAACCGGGAAAAGGGAAGCGCTTTTTTTTATTTTTTGAAGGGGTGGGTTCTTTTGCAACTGTTTGGCTCAATGGTAAGCAGGTAGGGGCTCATGCCGGAGGAAGAACAACTTTTACCATCGACATTACCGGCTTTGTCAAGCTCAATGATCAGCCAAATTTATTGGCGGTAAGAGCAGATCATCCCGCCAATATCGAAAACCTTCCATGGGTTTGCGGCGGCTGTTCAGATGAGCGTGGCTTTTCTGAAGGATCGCAACCGATGGGCATTTTCAGGCCGGTGCACTTAATCATCACCAACGAAATAAAAGTGGCTCCTTTTGGCGTACATATCTGGAATGATTCAAATACTACTTCCATGTCCGCCCAATTGCATCTTGAAACCGAGGTTAAAAATTATGGTATTCAAACCAACAGTATAATTGTCGTAAACAGCCTTATCAATAAGAAAGGGCAAACCATCACTGAATCAGCCACCAGTCAATTAGTTGATCCCGGTGATGCATCAACGATAAGGCAGGAACTTCCGGAAATAAATGATCCTCATCTGTGGAGCACTAATGATCCATATTTGTATCGGCTGATTACCAAAATAATTTTGAATGGTAAAATCATTGACCAGGATTCTACTCCTTATGGCATCCGGTGGATAAGCTGGCCCATTGCAAAAGCGGCTTCTTCCAACCAGTTTTTATTAAATGATAAACCGGTATTTATAAACGGGATTGCGGAGTATGAACACCTGATTGGCAAGAGCCATGCATTCAGCGAAGCACAAATTAAAACCCGGGCCATGCAGGTAAAAGCAGCAGGTTTCAATGCGTTCCGGGATGCACACCAGCCGCATAATCTCCGCTACCAGCATTACTGGGATAGCCTGGGTATTTTATGGTGGACACAACTCTCTGCCCATATCTGGTATGACACACCCGAATTCAGGGAGAACTTTAAAACGCTGTTAACCGAATGGGTGAAAGAACGCCGCAACAGCCCTTCCGTAATAATGTGGGGATTACAGAATGAAAGCAAGTTGCCGGAGGATTTTGCAAGGGAATGCACGGATTTAATCCGTCGGCTTGATCCCACTGCTTCATCGCAACGGTTGGTTAGCACCTGCAATGGCGGTAGTGGTACAGATTGGGATGTGCCGCAAAACTGGACGGGTACTTATGGCGGTGATCCTGGAACTTATAGCGCTGATTTGAAACGGCAAATACTGGTAGGGGAATATGGGGCATGGAGAACATTGGATCTGCATACAGAAGGTGGTTTTGACCAAAATGGAATTTACAGTGAAGACCGCATGACCCAATTAATGGAAATGAAAGTTAAATTGGCAGTAGCCGCTAAAGACAGCGCTGCCGGGCATTTCATGTGGATACTTACATCGCATGATAACCCTGGCAGGGTGCAGGGCGGTGAGGGATACCGCGAACTGGACCGTATTGGACCTGTGAATTATAAAGGATTATTAACACCCTGGGAAGAACCACTGGATGCGTTTTATATGTACCGTTCAAACTTTGCACCAAAGGAAAAAGAGCCGATGGTGTACATCGTTTCGCATACCTGGCCCAACAGGTGGATCACCACAGGTAAGAAAAACGGCATCATCATTTATTCCAATTGTGATGAAGTGGAATTGTTCAATGATATTGGATCAAAATCGTTGGGGAAAAGAAAGAAAAACGGGGTTGGTACCCACTTTCAATGGGATAAGGTGGATATCAGTTACAATGTGTTGTATGCAGTGGGATATGTAAACGGGAAGCCGGTTGCCAAAGATTATATTGTGCTCCATCATCTTCCGGCAGCGCCGAATTTTAAAGCATTGTATAAAGATGTGGTACCGATTACCGCACCTGTAAATAATTACAACTATATCTATCGAATAAACTGCGGTGGACCTGACTATACAGATCAATCAGGAAATAAATGGCTGGCGGATAAGGAAAGCAACATAAAGCGGCAGCCAACCAATAAATCTTTAGTGTCGGCAGTACCTTCATGGAGTTCTTCTTCCTGGACAAATGATTTTGCAGGCATTCCTTCTTTTTTTGCCAGCCAGCGAAAAACAAATGATCCGATAAAAGGAACTAAGGATTGGAAACTATTTCAAAGCTTCCGGTATGGCCGTGAAAAACTGCGTTATGACTTTCCAATACCTGATGGTGAATACCTGGTAGAGCTATATTTTATTGAGCCATGGTTTGGTACAGGAGGAGGAATGGATTGTAGCGGCTGGCGATTATTTGACGTAGCGATCAACGATAAAACTGTTTTAAAGGATCTTGATATCTGGAAGGCCGTAGGTCATGATGCTGCGTTGAAAAAAACGGTAATGGTTAATATTAAAGGCGGAAAATTAACTATTTCATTTCCAACTGTGGCATCAGGTCAGGCCTTAATTTCAGCTATTGCCATTGCTTCATTAAATAAGAATATTAAGCCTGCTACTTCACCAGCTTCTTTAATTAAAGATTTAACTGTTGATGGTAAAACAGTTGAAAAAGAATGGAAACTAAATGAGTGGCTCGATACAGGAGATGAACAGTATGCAGATAAAAAAAACGCCTTCAGTTCATTGCCTTCCAATTTATACGGGGCCAAATGGATTGCAGTACCGGCCATTATTAAACACAGTAATAAGTTTATAGCACAATTCAGCGTAGGTGAAGACGTGGACATATTTATCGCTATGGATAATTTAATAACGGAGAAACCGTCCTGGCTAAAAGAATATGGGAATACAAAGACCACCCTTGCAAATAGTGAAGGCAAAGTATTTGCCATTTATAAAAGACGATATAAAAAAGATGAAATCGTTTTGCTGGGTAACAATGGTATTGCTGAAAAAGGGAAACCTGCCATGTACACAGTAATGGCAACTGAAGCTGCAACAATGGAACCCGCATACGACCTGAAACCGGTGACTAGTTTAAAAGCAGTGAATGCCAGCCTGCAGGGAAGTGGATTAAACAAAGGAAAGATTGAAGGAAAGGATAGGGTTATCTTCACAAAAGCATCCGCAGAAAACATATTAGAATGGAATTTCAACATCGGAGCAGCCGATATTTATTCATTCACCATTTCATACAACAACCCTGCTGCGGAAACGTTGCAGGGAACAATGCAATTCCTTTCAGCGGATGGCAGGATAATAAAGGAAGAAACTGTATCTTTTATTGCAACAAAACCCGGCAAATCGAATTATATAAACAGTGGATCAGGCAGCATGATCAACGCCGGAAATTATATCATAAAGCTAAAGTCAAAATACGCCGAAGGTCTTAGTATAAATTCACTGGATGTGCAATAATTAAAACAAAGCCAATTTAGTTTAAGGGAACGACAATGAATTAATAAAGTCAAAGAGTTGAATTCAATTAAAATCTTTGCGGTAGCAGGGTCAAGCCCCCCTCTCCTTCGGAGAGGGGCTGGGGGTGAGGTCAAACGAAGCATTATTTGAAAGATTATATCTCCTATAACAGCATCTAAAACCATGATTAAAAAAATTCACAAATAATGAAAAAAACGATTCTATATCTTTTAATATCTTTTGCATCCCTGGTAAGTTTCACTCAAAATCTTACCGTTAAAAATCTTACCTGCGAATACAAATCCAATCCCTCAGGCATTGATCAAACCGCACCAAAACTTGGCTGGCAACTACAATCAACAAAAAGAGACATTTTGCAAACAGGCTACAGGATCCTGGTAGCGGACGATCCACAATTATTGCAAAAAAATATTGGAAATACCTGGGACAGTAAGAAGCTTATCAGCAATGAATCGATTCAAATTTCTTATAAGGGTAAGCCCTTGCAAACCGCTAAAAAATATTACTGGAAAATAATGGTATGGGATAATAAAAAAAATGCCTCCGGCTGGAGTAAGCCTGCATCCTGGCAGATGGGTCTGTTGAATAAAGCCTCATGGGCAGGAGCGAAATGGATCGGGTATGAAAGGCTTCCTGATTCACTGAAGATCATAACCGGTTTATCCGACAGGGGACCGAAAAACCTGCCTGCATTGCATGATACAATGCCCTTATTACGTAAAAGTTTTTCGGTTGATAAACGGGTTAAAAAGGCCACTATGTTTATTTGCGGGCTGGGGCAATTTGAACTAAGCATCAATGGTAAAAAGATCGGCGATCATTTTTTAGATCCGGCCTGGACTCAATATGATAAAGAAGCGAATTATGTTACATTTGATGTGTCTGAAAATATCGTCTCCGGGAGCAATGCGATTGGTGTAATGCTGGGCAATGGCTTTCAGCTTATGCCCAGGACCAGATACCGTAAACTAACCAACGCTATAGGTTACCCGAAAATGATCTGCAGGCTGATGATTGAATACAATGACGGATCATCCCGGAATATTATAAGCGATGTATCCTGGAAAGCTGCCCGGTCACCCATCACTTATTCGGGCATTTATGGCGGGGAAGATTATGATGCCAGGATGGATCAAACCGGTTGGAATACGGCTTCTTTTGATGATAAGGATTGGAAACCGGCTATTGAAGTAGGTGGCTCTAATGCGCTTCGCTCCCAGTTATGCGAGCCAATAAAATTCTTTGAAAAATTTTCCCCGCAAAATATAACAAAGGTTAAGGCTAGCGCTTTTGTTTTTGATCTTGGTCAAAATGCTTCAGGTATCCCTTCAATAACGGTGCAGGGCAGACGAGGCGATACCATAAAAATAATTCCTGCCGAATTGATTAATAGCAACGGTACCGCTAACCAAAAAGCAACCGGTAGCCCTTATTATTTTCTGTATATTTTGAAAAGTAATGAAGTAGAAACCTGGCAACCACGTTTTTCTTACTACGGTTACAGGTATCTACAGGTGGAAGGTGCTATACCAAAAGACACGATCAATAATGCAAATCTGCCTGTAGTATTGGAATTAAAAAGCTTACTCATGCACAATGCTGCGGCAAAAGTTGGTTATTTTAGTTCTTCAAGTGATTTGTTTAACAGGACGAATGATCTGGTTGGCTGGTCGATAAAAAGCAATATGCAAAGTGTGATCACCGATTGTCCGCACCGCGAAAAACTCGGCTGGCTGGAGCAGGTACATCTAATGGGAAGTTCCATACGTTATAATTATGATGTGGTAAACCTGCTTAGAAAAACAGTTTACGATATGATGTTATCCCAAACCCCGGATGGACTTATACCGGAAATCGCACCGGAATATGTGAAATTCGACTGGGGCGGCGATATGTTCCGGGATTCGCCGGAGTGGGGCAGCACCGGAATTATTCTTCCCTGGTACCTGTATCAATGGTATGGAGAAAAGGGATTGTTGAAAGAAGCTTATCCAATGATGAAGTGTTACATCGGGTATTTAAAAACAAAGGCAAACAACGATATCCTCACACAGGGGCTTGGCGACTGGTACGACCTTGGGCCAAAAGATCCGGGCGTTTCACAATTGACCACCAAAGGAGTTACGGCCACCGCCATCTATTATTACGATCTTATCATCCTTGCTAAAGTTGCCGTAATGCTTGGGAAAACTGCGGACGCAAAGGAATTTACAACCCTGGGCATTAAAGTTAGATCCGCCTTTAATAAAGCGTTTTTCAATCCTGCTACCAACCAGTATGCGACCGGAAGCCAAACCTCCAATGCCATGGCGGTATATATGAACCTGGTAGATCCGGCAAACAGGGCTTCAGTTATCAATAATATTATAAGAAACCTTAAGGCCAATAACAATGCACTTACCGCAGGTGATATCGGTTACCGTTACCTGCTAAGGGTACTGGAAGACGCGGGAAGATCGGATGTGATCTTTGATATGAACAACAGGACGGATGTTCCCGGATATGGATACCAGTTAGCCAGGGGAGCCACTGCACTAACGGAGTCCTGGCAGGCACTTCCATCAGTATCCAATAACCATTTGATGCTTGGGCATATCATGGAATGGTTTTACAGCGGTTTGGCGGGCATCAGGCAGCATGAAAAAGCTGTTGCTTTTAAAGAAATAGAGATCAATCCCCAGCCGGTTGGAAATATCAGTTATGCAAAGGCAAGCTACCTTTCTCCTTATGGATTGATCTCGTCTTCATGGAACAAAAAGGCCAGCTCATTTGAATTGAAAGTTGAATTCCCTGCAAATACCACCGCAACTATCTACCTTCCGGCAAATACATCATCAACAATCACAGAAAGCGATCAGCCTTTAACCCGCAGTACTGCTGCCACCCTGGTCAAATTTGAAAAAGGGAAGGCAATTATCCGGGCTGGTTCGGGTATTTATCAATTTGTAGTACGGTCAAAATAATAAAACCAACATTCATGAAGCTAATAACAACCGCCATCCTGTTTCTTTTATCGGGTATATTTTGTACAGCGGGTCTTGCCCAGGTTTCACCAGGTAAAATGCAGGAGATCTACAATGAAGTAAAAATACCCTACAAATATGGCCTGGTAATGATTCCCGAAGATGATTCACAAAAGATGGACTGCCCTACCATATTCAGAAAAGGAAGCATGTGGTACATGACCTATATAATATTTGGCGGCCGTGGTTATGAAACCTGGCTCGCAAAAAGCAAAGACCTGCTGAACTGGGAGAATATGGGCCCCATTTTGTCATTCTCATCCGATACTACCATCTGGGATGCCAATCAGAAAGCCGGCTACATTGCGCTCACGAATACTGTTTGGGGAGGAGATTATAAACTGAAGAAATATGATGGCAAATACTGGATGAGTTATTTTGGTGGTAATCAAAAAGGCTATGAAGCCGGTTTGCTCTCTATCGGTATGGCATATACGAAAAATGAACCTTCTACCGTACATGAATGGCAAAGACTGGATAAACCTGTATTGTCTTCAAATGACAAAGATGTAAGATGGTGGGAAAATAAAAAGCAATTTAAAAATACGGTGATATGGGACAAACAAAAAATCACCGGCTTTTCATTTGTAATGTACTACAATGCCAACGGCGATACCGCGAAGGATAACAAAAAAACAAGGTGGTTTGAAAGAATCGGCATGGCTGTGTCGAATGATATGGTAAATTGGAAACGTTTCCAGGATGGGCCGGTGGTGCACCATCCAATTGGTATTACCGGCGATCCTATGATTCAAAAAATTGGTGATGTGTGGGTGATGTTTTATTTTGGCGCTTTCTGGCAGGACAGGAAGGGTGCATTCAATCGTTTTGCCTGCTCTTACGACCTGGTAAACTGGACCGACTGGGAAGGGGACAACCTGGTTGAATCTACCGAACCATTTGAAGGCTTATATGCACACAAATCATTTGTGATAAAATATAAGGGCATTGTGTATCATTTTTACTGTGCGGTAAATAAAAAAGACCAGCGTGGTATCGCAGTCGCCACTTCAAAAGAGCTGGGAAAAAGTAAATTGAATTTTTATAAAAATAAATAATTATGCAATATAGAATTCTGGGTAAAACGGGTATTTCAGTATCTGCAATTAGTTTAGGCACCTGGCAGGTAGGAGGTAAATGGGGTGCGGATTTCAGTCATGCCAATGCCGACAGCATTTTAAATAAAGCAGTCGACGCCGGCATTAATTTTATAGATACCGCCGATGTATATGGCAATGGCGAAAGCGAAAAAGCGATTGGCAGGCTGGTGCGAACCCGTAAAGAAAAAATTTATGTGGCAACCAAATGTGGCAGGCAGTTGCAACCACATATAAGCGAAGCATACCAGGTGCCGGCGTTAAGGAAATTTGTAGAATCAAGCCTTTCCAATATGCGTTTGGAAACGATTGACCTGGTGCAACTGCATTGTCCCCCAACTGCTGTGTATTACCGCCCTGAAATTTTCGAATTGTTTGAACTGTTGAAACAGGAAGGTAAGATACTTAACCTTGGTGTAAGCGTTGAAAAAGTGGAAGAGGCATTAAAGGCTATTGAATATGATAATGTAGCAACCGTGCAAATTATTTTCAATATGTTCCGGCAGCGGCCGGCTGAATTGTTCTTTAGGGAAGCAAAGAAAAAGGAGGTGGGTATCATCGTAAGAGTTCCACTTTCAAGTGGATTATTAACCGGTAAGTTTGCAGCTAACACAACCTTTACTGAAGGAGATCACCGGCAGTTTAACCGCAATGGCGATGCATTTGATAAAGGCGAAACTTTTTCGGGGATTGATTATGAAACAGGGCTTGCGGCTGTTGCAGCTTTAAAGCAAATTTTCCCCGGGCAAGTTAACCTTGCACCCGTTGCATTAAAATGGATATTGCAATTTGATGCGGTGAGTTGTATCATTCCAGGCGCATCCGGTAACTACCAGGTAGAGTCGAATTTGAGTGCATTCGATTTTCCGGAATTTACTCCCGCTCAGTTAGAAGCTGTACAACAGGTATATGAAAAGTATATTAAAAAATCGGTTCATCAATTGTGGTAAAAAT
>JAVHOI010000484.1:0-5957 GCA_036169975.1 Ferruginibacter sp.
CATTGCACTTTGCAGCGGCGGATATTGTAGGCAAACAGGTAGTGGTAGTGGCCAATCTTGCTCCCCGAAAAATGAGGGGAATAGAAAGTAACGGAATGATACTAATGGCGGAAGATAAAGCCGGAAAGCTATATTTTATAAGCCCGGGAAAGGTGATTGATAGCGGAAGCGGGGTTAGCTAAAATGAAGGATAAAAACCTATTTAAAAATACGAATCAAAAATTCAGAAATTTTAAAAAAAAACAGATAAATTACTCATCTGAAATAATATTTTCCTTTAAAGGAAAATTAATTATCAGCGTACAGCCATTTCCGGGAGAGGTGATGATTTCTACTTTGCCATTATAAGCATCTACCCTGTTAAAAATATTAATAAAGCCGATACCGGAAGTTTTTTGTTCGGATTTATCAAAGCCTTTGCCATTGTCGCTGATGATCAGTTCTACGTGGTTATTCACTGTTTTCAGGGATATGATCGCTTCGTTTGTTTCAGCGTATTTCAGCATATTATTACTTTGTTCCTGAATAATCCGGTAAACCATCAGTTGTTGTTCTTCCGACAGTTTCGCTACATCTTCATCCCTGATATAAATATGAACCTGGATATTTTTTAACAACAACATGGTGGCGGCAATATCCACTATGCTTTTTTGTAAACCTACATTTGTTATTACCGTAGAAGTAAGGGTTTTTGATAAAGACCTTATTTCTTCTACCGCCATCAACAGGTATTCATTAGCTTTTTCCAGTAGCTCATTTTCGCCCACATCTTTATTTTTAGCCACGCAGATGTGCAGTTTTGCACTCATGAGCAACTGGTTTACATTATCGTGAAGTTCTCCGCAGATCCTGTTCCTTTCTTTTTCCTGGGCATTAATTATAGCCTGGTTGATCATCTTTTGCTTTTGCACCTGCTCATGTAGTAATTGGGCTTCCAGCTTTTTTCTTTCCGTTATATCCTGCATCGCCCCGATTACACGGGTAAGTTTTCCTTCTTCATAAATAGCGTGTGCTTTATCCAGCAAATTCCTGTAGCTGCCGTCCGCTATCCTAAAGCGGTATTCATTTTCCCAGTTCGTTATATTATTTTTGATGCAATAATCCACGTTTACTTTAATTCTACACTTATCCTCCGCATGTATTTTTTCAAAAAACCAATCCAATGTGGGGATTATTTCCTCTTTTTTGTATCCTGAAAATGCGTTGAAGGTATCGCTGCGGTAAATAGTACCTGATGTGATATCCATGTCCCAGACAGCATCGGAGCTGGCATTAATTGCAAAATGGTATCGTTCATACATCCTGCCAATTTCTTTATAATTACTTTCAGGTATGGCAAGGTCTTTTTCCCTGGTAATTTTTTTTGAAATATTATGCGTAGTTATTACAATGGCTGTTGTAAACCCTTTATCATCTTTTATTAAATTACAACGAGTACTAAATATTAATTTTTTGTTGCATTGATTGTAAATGATATCACCTTCCCAATATCCGGTATTGAACAGGTTTTTAATTGCACCATGGAGGCTGGTACCAATCATTTCAAATTGAACCAGTTTAAATAACTGTTTGCCCTGTGCCGCAATTGAAGTAAATCCATAAACGGATGCCGCAATATCATTGAAACCTTTTATAATAAAATGAGGATCGGTAATAATTACAGCTTCAGGTATTTGGTTTGATAACTCATCAGCGGCAATGGTTGATTTGTAGCTTACCGAAAGGCTTGTGGCAGGCAGGATACTTGTTATATTTTGAGCAAGATGAGTCATGAATATTGGGTTTAATAAATTACAGCATTCTTATTAGTAACAGGTAAGCCTGATTTTTTATGATAAAAATCAAAACTTATTAAAATAATAAATCCTAAATAGCCTTTAAAGGCTATTTGATAAAATATTTTATTAATCTAAGAGTAATCAGTTCAAACGTATTTCTACGCTATTTGGGGGATGAATTTACGGTGATTATTTTCAAAAATCATTAATTATCCAATTTGTTCATTAATATTTATTTCTGAAAATTAATATCACTGCAAAATCAAAGGACTTCTTATTTTCTTTATCAACTATTATACCAGCCTAACCACTTTTTTTCAACTTCTAAGTATTAATGATAATATTTACTTCACTATTTAATATTGCTTTTGTAAAAAGTCTTAATTTCGATATTACAAATAGTTGTTTAACTAACTAATTTAATTATATGTCAAAAAGAATCATAAAAAAAGTTGCTGTTTTAGGTAGTGGCGTAATGGGTAGCCGTATCGCCTGTCATTTTGCAGGCATTGGCCTGCAGGTATTGTTGTTGGATATAGCGGCTCCAACCGTCTCCTTTGAAGGGGGAGGGAAGAAAACAGATATCAACAAGATTGTTAATGAAGCTTTAGCTACTGCTCTCAAATCAAATCCATCACCAGTGTTTTCCAAAGATGTAGTGAAGAGAATAAAGACCGGCAACTTTACGGATAACATGAAAGATATTGCCGGTTGCGACTGGGTGATAGAAGTGGTGGTAGAAAGACTGGACATAAAGCAATCCGTTTTTACCGAAGTGGAAAAATACCGTACGCCAGGTACCTTGATTACTTCCAATACATCCGGCATTCCAATTTATATGATGACGGAAGGAAGAAGCGAAGATTTTAAAAAGCATTTCTGCGGCACACACTTTTTCAATCCGCCGAGGTATTTGCGTTTGCTGGAAATTATCCCTACCTCCCATACCGATCCGGAAGTGGTCGGCTTTTTAATGCATTACGGCGATTTGTACCTGGGAAAAACAACCGTGTTATGCAAAGACACGCCGGCGTTTATCGCTAACCGTATTGGCGTATTTGGTATGATGGCAATCATGAATGCCATGGAAAAACTTCAATTAAACGTAGATGAAATTGATGCGCTCACAGGCCCGATTATTGGAAGACCCAAGTCGGCAACTTTCAGGACTGCTGATGTGGTTGGAATTGATACCCTGGTAAAGGTTGCTAATGGCGTGTACGAAAATTGTAAAGAGGATGAAGCAAAAGAACAGTTTGTAATTCCTGCATGGCTGAATAAAATGGTGGAGAATAAATGGCTGGGTGATAAAACAGGTCAGGGTTTTTTCAGGAAAACGAAAGGGGCCGGTGGGGAGAAAGAAATATTGACCTTGAATTTACAAACACTTGAATATGGTGCAAGGCAAAAGCCCCGGTTTGCAACTTTGGAAACTGCCAAACCAATTGAAGATTTAAGAACAAGAATAAAAGCCTTATGCGCCGGCACCGATAAAGCCGGAGAATTTTATCGCCTCTTTCATTACAATTTATTTGCCTATATCTCTCACCGGATTCCCGAAATTACCGATGAATTGTACAGGATAGATGATGGGATGATGGCAGGCTTTGGCTGGGAGATTGGTGCGTTTGAAAGTTGGGATGCATTAGGTGTGGCTAAAACTACGGAATCAATGAAAGCCGCCGGATACAAGGTAGCTCCATGGATTGGTGAAATGTTGGCTACCGGTGCCACCAGCTTTTATAAAGTGGAAAATGGCAAGCGTTTATTCTATGATGTCAGCAGCAGGTCGTACAAGGCAATGCCTGGTGGCGATGCATTTATTGTTATGAAGAATTTTTCGGGAGAAACGGTCTGGAAAAACAGCGCATGCCGGGCTTATCATTTGGGTGATGATGTGCTTGGCCTGGAATGGTACACCAAAATGGGCAGCATTGGCGGTGAAGTATTAGAGGGTATTCAAAAATCAATTGCACTGGCTGAAGAAAAATATAAAGGATTGGTAATTGCAAATGAAGGACAGAATTTTTCTGCCGGTGCAAACGTGGGTATGATATTCATGCTTGCCATTGAACAGGATTACGATGAGATAGATATGGCGATCAGGATGTTTCAAAATACCATGATGCGGGTGCGTTATTCCGGTATTCCGGTGGTGCTGGCGCCTCATGGATTGGCATTGGGTGGAGGTTGCGAAATTTGTTTACATGCGGATAAAGTAATTGCCGCCGCTGAAACCTATACCGGTTTGGTAGAAGTGGGAATTGGCGTGATACCCGGGGGTGGTGGCACCAAAGAGTTTGTATTACGCGCCGCGGATGAAATGCATAATGGTGAAGTAGATACCGTAACGCTGCAAAACCGTTTCTTGACAATCGCAACGGCTAAGGTTGCCACCTCGGCCTATGATGGATACGATTTGGGTATTTACAGAAAGGGCAGGGATTTGGTGAGCATGAACCTGGGCAGAAGAATAGCTGAAGGGAAACAGGCCGTAATAGACTTGTATGAAGATGGGTATGTAATGCCTATGCAACGCAGCGATATCAAGGTATTGGGCCGTGGCGCCCTGGGCGCTATGCTTGCCGGTATCAATGCCATGAGGTTAGGTAACTATGCCACCGAACACGATGCGACCGTGAGTAAAAAGTTAGCTTATGTAATGTGCGGTGGCGATTTAAGCGAACCTACTTTAGTAAGCGAACAATATTTACTGGACCTGGAAAGAGAAGCATTTTTAAGTCTTACCGGCGAAAAGAAAACGCTGGAAAGGATTCAGAGTGTACTCAAGAGCGGGAAGCCCCTGAGGAATTAGGGTTCTTTCTTACTGCTTCCATATTTTTTTTTAAAATAAAAATAAAAAGGGATACCAATTGCGGTAAGTGCTAATCCGAAAACCGAATTGATGAAATGTGTTTTTCCGGTAATGTAATTATTGATGTCTGAATACAATGTAAGTACAAAATAGAAGGCGGAAAAGATAATAAAAATAGCTGGTGCAACGGGATAGCCCCATGCTTTGTAAGGCCGCTCCGCATGGGGCATTTTCTTTCGCAATATAAATATACCTGCTGCAGCAAAGCCGTAAAATATCCAGGTAATAAATACAAACAGGTCGGTAAGCATATCAAATGAACCGGTTAAAGCGAAAAGGCTGGTCCAGATTCCATGCAGCCACAACGCATTAGCAGGCGTTTCGTGTTTGGGATGGACCTTTCCAATACTTTTAAAAAATACCCCTTGTTTTGCCATTGCGAAAGTTACCCTGGCACATGCTAAAATATTGCCGTTGGTAGCGCCAAAGGCTGATATCATCACAAGCAAGGCGATAAGGCCAACGCCTGTATTTCCTAAAATGGGCCGCAAGGCATCCGTAGCTACCAGTGTGGATTTAGCCATGGTATCTACCGGAAGCATATACAAATATGCCTGGCTGGTTAATACATATAACAGTATGCAAATTCCAAGTCCTATAAACAATCCCTCCGGAATATTTTTTTTCGGGTTGTTGATTTCACCTGCCACAAAACCAATATTGTTCCATCCATCATATGCCGCGAAGGCGCCTGATAAAGCCGCTACGATGCCGGCTAATACGCCCCAACCTTTGAGGCTTGTATGTATGGAGTTTTGTATGAAATTATGGGTTGATCCCTTCCCTGAAAAAAATATCAATCCAATCATCAGTAAAAGTGCCGCTACTTTTACCGCTGAAAATAATACCTGCACAGCACCGCCTGCCCGTACGCTCTGGCTGTTGACCCAGGTTAATGTGAGAACAATAAAAATCGTAAGTGTTTTTACCCCAATATTTTCCAGGGGATAAAGCGTTCCAATAAAGGGGAGGTTTATTTGCCAGGAGTGAACAATGGTGGCAGAAAATTGTGGCAGGCCGATAAAATACTGTGCGTACTGCGAAAAAATGTAAGCGATGGATGCGACACTTGCCGTGTTAATTACCGAGAAGCAGGCCCAGCCATAGATATAAGCAAAAAAGTCGCCATACATTTTTTGAAAAAAAACATATTGGCCGCCGGTTACCGGCATCATAGCGCCAATTTCCGCATTGATGGCCGCACCCATCATGGAAATAATACCGGCAAATATCCATACAAACAACAGCAGCATAGGCGATCCTAATTGACCTGCCATAATTGAGGGCTTCATAAAAATGCTTGA
>JAVHOI010000485.1:0-11881 GCA_036169975.1 Ferruginibacter sp.
CTGGATATTGTTGGCGCCGGGTTGGGGTATCAATACAATCCCTACCGCATTTACCCCATTATATTTCCAGCTTTGTTCCAGTTCTTCGGGGCCAATTTCAATCCTTGCCACATCGCTCAGCCTGAGTATCCCCGCACTATCAGAACGAATAATCAGGTCGCGGAAATCTTTTTCGGAAGTAAGCCTTCCCAAAGTTTTAATGGTAAGCTCGGTATTATTGCCATAAATTTTGCCTGGTGGCAAATCAATATTTTCATTGTTCAATGCTGTTCTTATATCCGAAAAGGATATGCCCTGCGCCGTCATTTTATCCGGGTCAATCCAGATGCGCATGGCCATCCGCTTTTGCCCAAAAATATTTACCGCACTTACCTGTTGAATTGTTTGAAATTGTTGTTGCAATACATTTTCGGCATAGTCGCTCAACTCCAGCAAACCCTTGGTCCTGCTTTGCACGGCAAGTATTAAAATAAAATCACTGTTGGCATCCGATTTAGTTACTACGGGAGGCGCATCTATGTCCTGAGGTAAACTTCTGCTTGCCTGCCCCACTTTATCACGCACATCACTTGCAGCCGCTTCAAGGTTTACGCTTAATTCAAACTCTACGGTAATATTACTGTTTCCCAAAGTACTGGAAGATGTAATCGTTCTAATACCGGGTATCCCATTGATTTGTTTTTCCAGCGGCTCCGTTACCTGGCTTTCCATTATATCAGGATTGGCGCCAGTGTAAGAAGTTCTGATGTTGATGATTGCCGGGTCAATTGCCGGGTAATCCCGTACGGCCAGAAAGGTATATCCCACCACCCCAAACAAAATGATCATGAGGTTTAGTACCGTGGCGAAAACCGGCCGCTTTATAGAAAATTCAGAAATATTCATGTAGTAAAAAAGGGGTATTAATTTTTTGAATCAACAGATAATCTTATACATTTTTAATGCAGCACAGATCCGATAAATTTAAGGTCATTTCTCATTCCTCATTACTCATCCCTCATCATTCATCCCTCATTTCCCTTCAATCATTTCACTTCATCAGCACCTGCTAACGTGGCCATTTTTTTCACCTGCCTTACATTCAAAACCGCATTTGGCCTTGCAAATAAAACGCCGGTTACCACCACTGAATCGCCCTCATTAATGCCACTGGTAATTTCAACGGTATTCTCCTCCCTTAAACCCATTTGTACATTTACAAAATCAGCTTTCCCGTTTTTTACCAATACTACCTGGTTGTTTTTATCATCAGGAATAATACAATTGGCAGGCACCTTTATTGAAGACCTTCCTTTTCCCGCATCAATATAAACTTTTACAAATGCACCTGTAATAGCCTTCGCCCCTTTCAGCAAGGCTCTTACTTTTAAATTCCGGGTATCCGTGTTGGCGCCGGGTTCAGTTGCTATAATAATTGCCCTGCTCCGCTCTTTTGTTACAGCATCCACTTCCACCTCCACAAGGGCGCCTGTTTTAATTGCACTGGCATACATTTCGGGCAATGTGAAATCTATTTTCACTTCGCTGGTTTGTTGTAAAGTAGCAATGATTGTAGCAGGTGTTACATAAGCGCCCGGGCTTACCTGTCTTAATCCTGCCACGCCGGTAAAGGGGGCCTTTACAACGGTCTTATCAATCAGGACACGTGAATAAACAATATCCGCTTTTAAAATATTTACCTGGTTCAATGCGGCATCATAATCAGCCTGGTTAAGCCCGTTTACATCCAGCAATCGCTTAAAGCGATCCACGGTTTTTTGGGCAAGTTCCAGTTGTACTTTACTTCTTGCTATCTGTGCAAGCAGGTCGGCATCATTCACCCTGGCAACAACAGTCCCCTTTGCAATCAGCCTGCCTTCCGGAAGATTTAAATAAATAAGCCGCCCACTTACTTCCGGACGAAGTTCCACAAACTCTTTGGCAATCACGGTGCCGTTGGCTTCTATTACATTGGCGACAGGATTCTTTTCCGCTATTATAATATCCACCACAACTGGTGCATTTTTTTTTGAAATATTTGAAGTCCCTTTTGATTTGCTTTCACAATTAGCAAAAAGAAAAACCAACAACATTGAATGGAAAATATAGGTAAGCTTTTTAAAGGGATTGCGCATCTTTTTTGCATTGATTTAAAGAAATGTCAAATATAGTTCGTTTTATGGGATGCGTCATCCCGTCAATATTTAAACGGTAAGGCGAAGATTTTTTATGCGCATCGTCTTGTTAGAAGATTTTTCAGGCCATAACAAGCGGTATCGAAAAAATAATTGTTTAAAAATATAGCCGGACTGATTTGCGATTTTTACCTTTCTTTGCTTAAAATTAAAAAGCATGGATCCACTTGTCGGAATTATTATGGGCAGCGAAAGCGACCTTGAAATCATGAAGGGAGCTGCCGAAATGCTTCGCCAGTTTGAAGTAGAACCTGAATTAACCATTGTATCCGCCCATCGTACACCTGAGCGCTTGCGTGAGTATGCCAGTAAAGCCAAAGAAAGAGGATTGAAAGTAATTATAGCAGGCGCAGGCGGAGCGGCGCATTTACCTGGCATGGTGGCGGCCAACACTATCCTGCCCGTTATTGGTGTACCGGTAAAATCTTCCAACTCCATTGATGGCTGGGATTCCATGCTGTCCATTTTACAAATGCCCTATGGCGTGCCGGTAGCAACTGTAGCGCTGAACGGCGCTAAAAACGCAGGCATACTGGCAGCGCAAATATTAGCCCTTCATGACCCTTCCATTGCAGGGAAATTAGAAGCCTACAAAGAATACCAGGATGATATAGTAATGGAAAGCGTAAAGAATGTAAAGCGCCTTGGATTTACGAATGAGTTTGATAAGTAGGAGGTGGGGTGGATTTTGATCCGAATGATTTAAAACAAATTATTCAACCATTAATCTTACCACTTCACTCTTCAACCAAAACTCCAAACTTCTGCTCCAATCCGCTGGAATAATTGTAAAGCATTCGGATAAAATCCTTTCCCCATTTTGCATAATAGGGCATCAGGTTATCTACTCTTTCCTGGAGGTTATCAGCAGGGAATAAATGCGATTTTATTTTATGCAATTGCCTTTGCTGCGCTTCAAATTTTTTCTTTTCGGCACGCAGCATTTTCTTTTCAAGCGATGCTATTTTATTTAATGCCAGTGTTTGCAGGGCTGCCGTATGGCCCTGCAATGTAATATCTATCTTACCCGTAATAGTTTTGAGTTGTTCATAAAAAGCGGATAATTGCCGCCTCTCATTTTCAAGGCTTACCTGCAGCGAACTTTCCCTTTTCACCAATTGATTGATGAGGTCTGTCTCGGTTTGAAATAATTCTAAATAATTGAATTGTAATTTATCAATGAGGGTTTGTATTTCCTTATCAACAAACATAAACGAATTACGTACTACCATTAAGGGGTAAGGCACACCTACCGCTTCAAATACATTTTTCAATTGCAGCCAGTAAGCTATTTCACCCCCTCCGCCTATAAATGCGATATTGGGCAAAATCCATTCCTGTAGAACAGGACGAAGGATTACATTGGGGCTAAACCGCTCAGGATGTTGATGTAGTTCGGCAATGATCGCCTCTTTTGTAAAAGTCAATTCAGTATTCACTACCGACCAAATATCATTTTTCATTTCAATCCTTTCCCGCTTATCTTCTTTCAAATAAAACATATTCAGTTCACGCCCACTTGCCTGCGCTTTATAATCAGCGGGATATCTCGAAACTGTTTCCTGCACCACCTTTTGAGAAAACTGACTGGAGAGTTCCTTTTCTATTACAGGGATAAATGAAGCTTTAAAATCCGCATTATCAGGCAATGCTACTATCACGCCATAATCCGCGAATAATTTATTCACTAATTGAAAGGTAGCCTGTTCGATAGTCACTCCATCTTTATAACAATCCTTCATCAAGGCGATAATTTCATCACCAAAAGGATATACCAAAAGCTGGCCGCCAAGGGTATCCAACAGTTTCACCAAAGCCTTGTCCACCTTCATTCTTCCTACCGCTCCGGTTTGGCTGGTTGCCCATTCATACTTTTCGCCATTGATATGGATATGACCCAATTCGGCAAGGTCGGCATCCTCGCTGCCCATGTAATAAACGGGTACGAAATTATTTTCCGGTAACCGGTTTTTCAGTTGTTCAGCAAGCTTTGCAACATGTAAAATTTTATAAATAAAATACAAAGGGCCTGTAAAAATATTTGGCTGGTGAGCCGTGCAGATGGTAAACGTATTTTCGCTGAGTAATAAATCTATATTATTCACGACCTGAGTGCTGGCATCTACGGAAGCATATTGCTTTTGTAATATGGTTACTAATAATTTTCTGTCTGTAGCGAATTTTTTGCGGTTAGCTATTGAAGCCTGTATCCCCTCTATAGAAACAGGGTGGTTATAAAACGGAAGCAGAGCGTGCGATCCGTTTATATAATCAACAACCATTTTGCTAAAAAAACCTGTTTGTCCAAAGGATAAAAAAGATGCCGTACAGTTCATTGAAATTGATAATGGGATTAATGAATTGATAATTGATAATGTTTTAATTGATAATTTTTTCAATTCATTGCATTCTCAAATTATGGAAAACTTCAACAATAATAAATTGAAAAGATGATTAATGAAATGATAATTTATAAAGAAAAATATTTTTAATTCAAGAATTTTTAAATTTACGAAAAGCTTCACGATAAGGGAAATTATCATTTAATAATTACTCTTTATACTTCTACGCCTTCCAAATCGTAATCATAAGCTTTTGTAATTTTTACATTTACAAATTCGCCAATGGCAAGTTTCTTTTTACCTGAAATAATTACTTCGTTATCCACTTCCACGCTGTCAAATTCAGTACGCCCCAGGTAATGGCCAGCTTCTTTTTTATCAATCATCACTTTAAATATTTTGCCCACTTTTTTTTGGTTCTTTTCCAGGCTTATTTCCTGCTGCACTTCCATTATTTCCTGCGCCCTTTCTTCTTTTTCTTCTGCAGGTATATCATCAATCATATCATAAGCGCCGGTGCCTTCTTCATGACTGTAAGTAAATATTCCCACCCTGTCAAAACGCATTTGCTGAATAAACGTTTTTAGTTCTTCCACATCATCCCTCGTTTCGCCGGGGAAGCCTGCAATCAAAGTAGTGCGCAGGCAAATATCCGGGATGCGGTTGCGGATTTCACCTATCAGGCCTTCCATCTCCTCTCTTGTTATCTTGCGGTTCATCAGCTTCAGCATGTTGTTGGCGGCATGCTGCAAAGGCATATCAATATAGTTGCAAATATTGTCCCTCTCTTTTATTGCATCAATAATTTCAATCGGAAATTTTGATGGGTATGCATAATGTAACCTGATCCATTCCAGTCCTTTTACATCAGCCAAAGCGTGTAACAATTTCGGCAGTTCCCTTTTCTTATAAATATCCAGGCCGTAATAAGTTAGTTCCTGGGCTATCAGCATCACTTCTTTTACACCCCTGTCAACAAGGCGTTTGGCTTCATCAACCAGCGATTCAATGGGGCGGCTTACATGCCGGCCACGCATTAAGGGAATGGCGCAGAAGGAACAGGTTCTGTTACAACCTTCACTTATTTTCATGTAGGCGTAATGTTGTGGGGTGCTTAACAAACGTTCACCAATCAAATCGGTTTTATAATCTGCTTCAAATTGCCTCAGTATCATTGGCAATTCCATCGTTCCAAAATAAGCATCCACTTCGGGTATCTCCGCTTCGAGGTTATTTTTATATCGTTCGCTCAGGCAGCCGGTAACGTAAACTTTATCTATCTTTCCCCTGCGTTTTAATTCTACCTGTTGCAAAATGGTATTCACACTTTCTTCTTTTGCCTTTTCAATAAAGCCGCAGGTATTTATTATTACGATATTATGGTCTTTCTTCCCACTTTCGTGCACCACATTAATATCATTGGCAATTAACTGGCCGCTTAGCACTTCGCTATCCACCATGTTTTTACTGCAACCGAGGGTGATGATGTTTACTTTGTCTTTATGTATCGTCTTTGTCTTCATAATTAAATGCGGACAAAGGTAACGAGTTTACGGCTGATGGGATATCCCTGGGTTTATTTCAAAATGTCGCACAGGGTTGCCAACCTTTTAAAGACTCTTTTATATTTGAAAAACTATTGCCAGGGTTGGCAACTCTCCATAGAATAGTACGACATTTTGAAATGCACACTATCCGTGACCAGGCAGATGAAATTCAGATTTACATATTGTTGGAAAAGGATTGCCAACCTTTGTAATTGTACGTAGTATTTTAAATACTGTTATTAAAGGTTGGCAAACTTTTGTCAATACTGCAAATCCCTTGAATCAAATTTACGTGTGGGCTTTTTGCCCAATATCCTGTACAAAATACTGTTGAGGGTAAAACTATCATTGTCAAATCCGCCATGCGATTCCGACCTGCAAATATCCGGGCCTGTTTCTTCTTTTGCGGCAGCCTTCCCTGCTAATACCAGGGCTGGCCAGCCATTAATATCCTTCCGTAGCATTTTACTTATTTCCGGATCAACGAATTTATTTATCAGTTCCGGATTTTTACCGTTGATAAATTTTTCCATTCCCAAAATAGGTTTTTCACGCACCCTTTCAAAAGCATTGCTTACCAGGTAGAGCAATGATTTACCGTAAGGGCCTACATCATCATCCCTTTCCCCTTTATCACTCAATGCGTAAATGGTTGGCCTGAGCCTGTCATCTTTCTGCATCAGCGGGAAATATTTTTCTTTAAATAAATCAATGGAAATCGCAGGCGCCATAAACTGGACTGACTTTACCTGGATGCCAATCCGCAATAAAGTTTCTAACGCATAGGCGATAAATATTGATCCTGCGCTATGCGCCACTATATGGATTTCCCATTTACTTTTTTCTTTTTCATCCAAAGTATTGTAAGCGGCCAGGCCCTTATCCGCAACGGTTATGATGGCTCTTTTTTTCTCGCCGGGGTTATTCGGTTCTTTTGAAGCAAGTTGGGCATTCTCTTTCATTTCATCCCAAAGCATGGTACCCAGCTTACTGGAAGTTAATTCAAATGTGCGGTCCTTTATTTCTAGCGTCGCATCCCTTAATTTGGCAAGCCAGCTTACGCTCGCCTTATCATCGTTGGTAAATAAATCAAAGAGGTTATCTTTCATGGACGACCAGAAATCGGTTTCCCACATGATGTGAACAGGGTATATTTTATTATCAAGGCATACCTGTTTAAAACCAATAATCCTGCGGGCTACTTCCTTTTCAGAATTTAAACCCCCATGGAGATAAAGCATGATTCGTTTTTTATCCCAATCCTTTGAGGTATCCGCAATGGTTGCAAACAGCCGCTCAATATCAGTTTCAGTAGTCCAGTAATTACCCGAGTCGGAAAGAAAACCATTGTTGCCAATATTAATTACATAAGGCCGGATACTTTCAAGCGGAATAATATCGGCTGCCCTTTGCCGGCCCGAATCCGTATCCGTGTTTCCCGGCTGGCTCCATAAATTGGTATCTACCGGCACGCCCAGTTGCACCACCCAGCAATCGGAAGAATGCAGCATCCAGTCTTCATAAGGAAGCAGTGCGAATCCTTTATGCCCCCATTTTTCTCCCCATGAGTTTTGAATAATAAAACCTTCTCTTGTATATCCAACAATAGCTATGGCATGGCCGCCATCCGCCCTGTCCTTACGTTCAATGATAGGCAATGATATTTTTTTTGGTTTGCCTTTAACGGTGTATTTAAGGGGCTTACTCTTTTGCTGTGGGTTTACCCATCCCTCGTGCACCATTAATGTAGCGAATAAAACGCCTGTTTCGCTGATAGCGGCATGCATGTCGCGGATATTCCTGTGCATCACCCTATAATAAGCGCCGGCCGGGATTTCCATGGCCGCTTTTGCCCGTTCCTCATCCAAATGTGTAGGCCCGGTCATATCATCTTCCCACATCCATTTTTGTACAACGCCGTGTGCGTTCCAGCCTTTTACGGATCCTCTTGCGGATGAGCCTACATAATCTTCGCCCGGCCATTCATCATAGCGCCGTGCCATCTCATACAACATGCGTGGGCTTACACCTTCCTTTTGAATGGCCTCCGGCCGGATGCGCCCGTTTTTTATTAAATGATAATTGATCACCGCCGCTAAAGCGAAGCCTGTACAGGCTCCTTCGGTTCCCTGGTCAAGTATAAGCGGGATGTAATCAAAATTTATATACTGCTCCGGCAAAGGGCTTAATGTGGGCTGGTAAAACCAGTCGCGGATATCAATTTTATCGGGAAACGCATCCAGTGTTTTATTGATCTTTTCCGCAGTGGTTCTGTGTGCTGGTTTTACCCTTTGCTTTTCCGCCGAAGGCTGCGTCGTTTTGGGATAAGTTGCTTCTGTTGCCATAAAATAAATAGAATGGGTTAAGATATCAATAAAGAAGTTTTGGTTTTTGAAACCTTATAATAAACCTTTACTTTGATTACGTAAGTTTTTCCGCGGAACAACTTTATTTTGATAAGGGCATTCTTGTCGGTACCGCTATTATCATCGCCGCTTAAATATTGTAATTTATTGCCGGCAAGTTTCTCTGATAAAACCATTACGGTATCCAGCTTTCCCGATGTTTTAATATTGTAGTATTTAGTGAGTGTTGGTTTGAAAATATAGTTTTGCTGTTCCGAGTTTTTAACCGGTATGTCATAAGATACGCCTTCAGTTACGGGGATATCCTTATTCGGATTGGTAGCCGGGTAAAATGTGAGGGCGTATTTTATATCCTGTGCGGATAAGCCACCGGCGGGTTCCAGCCCATTCGCATATTCAGCGGGCTTTAAAATCAGGCCGGCATCAAAGGGATAATGCATGATGGAATTGGGATCCCAGTTGGAACCGTTCACTTCCTTTTTATCCAGCTTCTTTATAATGTTTTGAAAAGTAGTTGCCCTGTCCCAGTTGTTAGGCGCCCCGCCTAATGAGGTATAAACGGCTTCCTCGTTCCATACTATTCCTGAAAATGGATTCTGGTGCTCATGTTGCAAACCAAGTGTATGCCCTATTTCATGTACCGCGGTGTCAATCCCATTGTGTTGATCGGGCACCGCTATGTTCCATCCAAAATTCATGGTACGGTCATTCACTTTCTGGTTTAATATTTCCCTTCCTACATACGACCATGACCCGTCATCCTCCATAAAACCGATTCTTACTTCGGCATCTTCCCTGTTTTTCACTTCCGCGAAATCAAGCCCGATACCTAATTTTTTCCAGGTACCAAATGCTTTTCTTACCACATTCATTTGTGCGGGGGTACCCTTCCAGCTTTTCCATTCCTTTGTGCCGTCCGTATATTTTACATCCTCCCCATCCGTTTTTTTATCAAAAAAATAATAGTGCAGGGTAGTGCCGTTTACCCATTTGGTAATATTGGTAAGTATTAACCTTGCCCTTTCATTTCCGATTCCGGCGGCCAATACTGTTGGCGCTGCTTTAGGGTTTGAACAATATCTCCTGGGAGCAGCTTTGACAGCGGTGTTGTTGGTTTTGTTTTTTTTAATGGTTGCCATAATAGTGTTTTTAAATTGATTATGATTAAAATTTATATTTATGAAAATTATTTGAAACTGCCCGAAACATTGAAGCGGTAAGACGGCTAATAAATAATGTTTGATTCAATTAAAAAAAATGGTGAGAGGAAAGCTAAAGAATATAATTATTCAGAGGAATGAATTTAAACTCTAACATAGTGTTTTAATTTGGTAATTGCAAGTAAAACGAATGGTAGTATTTCGATAAAATTTATTCTAAAATTTAGTAGTCAAAATTGTATTGAGATAAGTTCAAATATGGATGCTATCCGGCTAACCGGACTGGCGTTTAAAAAAAAATATTAAATTTGCAGGATGAATGCAAATGAGAAGCAAGGCCTGCGTGTGGCTATATTGGATTTATATGACGGAGTAGCTAACCAGGGAATGCGATGTATCAGAGAAATTCTAAACCAGTATAGCGCTCACACAAATCAGGATATTATTTGGGATGAATTTGATGTACGTCAAAAAAAGGAAGTACCCGATCTGTCTTACAATATTTTCTTATCAAGTGGTGGTCCCGGAAGTCCGTTGGAAAGTGAAGGAAGCGAGTGGGAAAAAATTTATTTCGACTGGCTGCATCAAATAGAGAAATGGAATAAGGATGAAAGCCATACAAAAAAAAAATATGTTCTTTTCATTTGCCATTCTTTTCAATTAGCCTGCAGGCATTACCAGGTTGGCAATCTTTGCAAAAGAAGAAGTACCGCATTTGGGGTTTTCCCTATCCATTTATTACAGCAGGGAAAAAATGAGATTGTTTTTAATGGCATGAAAGATCCTTTTTATGCGGTTGATAGCAGGGATTTTCAGGTAATAGAACCCGATCATAAACAACTACATTCCATAGGGGCAGCCATTTTAGCTATAGAAAAAGAAAGGCCTCATATTTTATTGGAGAGGGCGATAATGGCTGTACGTTTTAATGAATATATGATCGGAACGCAATTTCACCCTGAGGCCGATGCAATTGGTATGAGCCTTCATCTGCAAACAGCGGATAAAAAGGAAACCGTCATTGAAAATTATGGATTGGATAAATGGAACAGCATGATCAGCCAATTGAACGACCCTGATAAAATAATGTTTACCTATTCGCATATACTTCCCAACTTTCTTTCTGTCGCAATAGACAGCCTGCAATCAGTGGAAATTTAGTCTTATCCGCGGAAGCAGCACATCATGCCGCGGTATTAACTCTCCCTTTAATACCGCTTTCCTGTCGCTTATAAATTGGCGGATCATATTCACAATATAAAGAGAGCAGCAAATGGTAAGCAGCAAAAATTTGATTATACCTCCTGCCGGATAAAAATGTGCAATGATTTTATTCAACCCCCTCGGCGTAGTGTGGACTTTATTTAATTAAAGCCATGGATTTCATCCCGGGCTATTCAAATTTTAGTCCCTCGGGCTATTACACAATTTTATCCAATTGATACTATAATTATCCAATTATATAATTTTCAAATTTAAATTATACCAACCTGATTTGCGCAGTGGATGTTAAAAAAATAATGGTTGGAAAAATGAATGTAAAAGAAAAAGTAAATTTGTTGAATCGTTTCATGCAATAATAATTTGATATGGTAAAACAATATTTAAAAATCCGTCAACTGGTTTTAATTGTGGTGATGCAGTTGTTGTTTGTGATAAATGGATCTGCCCAATACAAAGACTTTTCCTTATCACCCAAAGGCGATACCCTGAATGCTACTGATAATAAGGGTTTGAAGCAGGGTAAATGGGTAATAAGTGTAGGTGAATTACGCGGAGAACCGGGTTATGATGAAGAGGGTTTTTATAAAGATGATAAAAAAACCGGCACTTGGCGAAGATATAACAGTACCGGTGATATTTTAGCGATAGAAAATTATCGGTTTGGAGGGAAGGATGGCACGCAGGAATATTTTAGTTTTTTGGGTGATTTGCAAAGGCAGGAGGAATGGCATGGGTACAATCCGGATGCGCCTTATGATACCATCGCGGTTTACGGAACGGGTAATAATGAAATTGTCAGTTTTAAAATTGTGAGAGCGGAACAATACAGCGTGCCGCATGGCGAATGGAAATATTATGATGCGGGAGGACACATAACACGATTTGAAAAGTATGACCGTGGCCGTTTATTAAAGGATGAAGATGATAAAAAGGTAACTGCGGTGGTTACAAAAAAAGTGGAAGAAGCCCCCAAAGAAAAAATAAAGACAAAAGAAATATTGGAGTACGAAAAAAAGTATAGCAGTAAAAAGCGAAAACATCTGGAAAGGGTAGGGAAGACGGGGTTGT
>JAVHOI010000485.1:11981-24886 GCA_036169975.1 Ferruginibacter sp.
AAGTATAGCAGTAAAAAGCGAAAACATCTGGAAAGGGTAGGGAAGACGGGGTTGTAATAAAATGCAATTTATCGTTTACGGTTTATTATTTTCTGAATTGCATCAAATATTATACTTTCATTAAACTTTTTTCCTATTAATCAGGTACAAGGAATCTGGTGATACGCTACATTGCTTTTTAGCCCGCTCCATAATTTTTATTTCCAAAGTATAATTTAATATTGAAAATATTTTAATTAGCATAATAAAAAAGCCGCCCGGTAATGAGCGGCTTTTTTATTTTTATTAAGAAGATCAATTTTTAATTTCCTTTTGCATTGGGTTTAAGTTGCCTGAAGCAGCGCCTCTTCTTCCACCGGTCCTGGCTTTGAAGAGTTGAAACTTACCCGGTGTTACAATTGCCGGCCACGAGTTGTTATTTTCATTAATATCAGCCGTTTCCCTCATCGGGTCAAGTTTGATGGAAGCGGCCTCCTTATCTTTTAAAAATGTTTTAGTGACCTTATTTTCATTCTTCCGCCAAATCTGTACCGGGATCCTGTCTATTTCTTTGGAACCGTCTTTATAGGTCCATTCAATAATGATTGGCATTACCAAACCGCCTTTATTACTAAACGTTAGTTCATACATATTTTTATTTCCTGCCAGTGATGTTTTCTGTTCATTGGATAAGGTATCTGCTGTTGCAACAGGTACTTTAATTTCAACGGGTGTATTATCCACCTTTGCAAGACCCCTGTCATATCTCCAGTAAAAATCTCTCAGAGAAGTATCCGCATACGTAGCAAAAATTATTTTTTTATCTTCCCTGTTCCTGAATTTTGAAATGTCATCAAATGAGTTCAGGATGGGTCTGGGAATATTTTGAGTGTAGGTATTGCCACGTGATTTTGGAGCCTTTCCTTCAAGGCTAAGATTCGCCCACTTAACCGTATCCAGCGAAATGTCGCAGGGCTCTGTACCATAAAACCAGCCTCTCCAAAACCAATCAAGGTCTTCGCCGCTTGCGTCTTCCATCGTTCTGAACAGATCCGCAGGTGTTGGATGCTTAAAGGCCCAGCGCCTTGCATATTCCTTGAAAGCATAATCAAATAAATCCCTTCCAATAATAGTTTCTCTCAAAATATTTAACCCTGTGGTTGGTTTACTATATGCGTTAGGCCCAAATTGAATGATGTTTTCGCTGTTGGTCATAATAGGTTCCAACTGATCTTTTGGTAATTTCATATAATCTACGATTTTATATGCCGGGCCTTTACCAACCGGGAATTTATTATCCCAAAGTTCTTCGGTTAAATATTCGCAGAAAGAATTTAATCCTTCATCCATCCAGGTCCATTGCCTTTCATCACTGTTGATGATCATCGGGAAAAAGTTATGCCCCACTTCATGGATAATTACGCCAAGCATCCCATTTTTTGTGCCCTCACTGTAAGTGCCGTCTTTTTCGCACCTGCCATAGTTAAAGCAGATCATCGGGTATTCCATTCCGTTTGCGGCTTCAATGCTTTGCGCTACTGGGTAGGGATAAGGGATGGTAAACTTTGAATAGGTTTTAATGGTATGCGCCACGGCTTTTGTGCTAAACTTCCGGTAAAGGTTATACGCTTCTTTTCCATAAGCGCTCATGCACATCACCTTTTTCCCTTCTACTTTAACCGGCATCGCATCCCAGATAAATTTACGGCTGCTGCCCCAGGCAAAATCACGTACCATTCCGGCACTGAATACCCATGTTTTTTTTTGGGTTGATTTTTGTTTTTCTCTTGCAATCGCTTCACCTAATGTCGCGATTTCCGTTACCTCTTTTGCGGTTTGCGCTTTTTGCCAGCGTGCATATTGTGCAGGCGATAATACCTGTTGGTAATTTTGAGCTTCCCCGGTTGCCATTACGATATGATCCGCAGGCACTGTCATGGTCACTTTAAAATTACCAAAGGTTAACGCGAATTCACCGCTACCCGCAAACTGGTGATTTTGCCAGCCCTGGAAATCACTGTAAACACAAAGGCGTGGATACCATTGCGTCATGGTAAAAAGATCATTGCCATCTTCGGGGAAATACTCATAACCCCCGCGGCCACCATATTTCATGCGGTCGCTGATATTATAGTTCCAATCTATCTTAAAAATAAATTGCTGGCCGGGTTTTAATATTGCCGGCAAATCAATCCTCATCATGGTTTTGTTGATAGTGTATGCCAATACTTTTCCTGCTGCATCTGTTACTTTTAATATATTATCACCATACTCCCTGTCCGTTTTTCCACTGAAAATTTCAATATCCTTTTCGGTAATGCTTTGCGGCATGAAACTGCTGTTTTGATAGCCTGAATTGTTCTTGCTGCTGTGCTGGTTTTCATCCAATTGTATCCACAGGTAGGTTAAGGCATCTGGTGAATTATTGAAGTAAGTAATGGTTTCCTTTCCATTCAACCTGCGGTTGGGTTCATCCAGTTCGCAAATAATATCATAGTCGCAACGCTGCTGCCAATACTTGGGCCCAGGGGCGCCACTTGCGGTACGATACTCATTGGGCGTAGGCAGGATGGTGCCTAACTGTTCAAAACGATTACCATGGTTGCTGCCGGGATTATTTTTAATATCCTGAGCATAACAGCAAACTGTAAACGCAAATAAAAAGGTAAGTGAGATTAGTTTTTTCATTAATGAATGGTTATGTTTTTTTATTTTAAAAAAAAATTCTTGAAGGATTCCCCTTTTTGGTAACAAAATGAAGGTAGTAACATTTAACGATTTTTATTTCATTAGTATCAGGTAAAAAGTGATACTGATTAAAACGGCCATCTGTCAACTTCCATTTTTAATGCGGTTAAAATGGCGAAGGCGGATAATACCCATACCCACCATTTCCTGTTTAGCCTTAGTTTATTCACCGAAACATAATTGATGATTAAGATGAAGGCTACCATCACAACCTGCCCTGCCTCCAATCCCAAATTGAAACTTAATAAAGGGACTGCAATGTTTTGGCCTTTTGCCAACATGAAACGAATGGTATTGGCAAACCCCAATCCATGTATCAATCCAAAAAATAAAGCCAAAAAATAATTTATCCTTAATGATTTTGGTTTAAAATCTTTTACCAGAAAATTAAATAAACCGGTAGCAATAATGGTGCAGGGGATTAAAAATTCCACCCATTTTTCATCAATCCTGAAAATGTCATATACACTTAATGCTAATGTAAGCGAATGGCCAATGGTAAATGCTGTAACCAATACGAGTACCTGTTTCCAGTTTGAAGCCAGGTAAATTGCGGCCAATGTGGTAATAAACAAAATGTGGTCCAATGCAGTCCAACTAATAATATGATGCCAGCCGGTTTCAAAATAAAACGAAAAATCACTCATTCAGGATTAGTTGGATGTTTGTGGCTAATTTTGTAGTCAAATATCTTTAATCAGATTGTAATCAGCTAATTCTTTGTGTAAATGGTATCCATACTTTATAAATGGTTAATAGTTTTTGCTTTAACGGGTTTCAGTAAAAGTCATCACCCGATTTTTGTGAGTGTTACGGAGATTGAGCATAATGCGGCAAATAAGGCTTTGGAAATAAGTTGTAAAATTTTTACCGATGACTTTGAAACGACCCTGCGGAAAAAATACAAAGCGAAAGTTGATTTGCTGAATGTGAAGTTTAGATCCGCAATGAATCCGCTGGTAAATGATTACATACAAAAACACTTGTCTGTAGCAGCGGATGGCAAACCGGTTGCCTTATTGTTTTTGGGATTTGAACAACAGGAAGAAGGCGTTGTTGCTTATTTCGAGGTGAAAAACATTGAACGGGTAAAAAGAATTGATGTGGTAAACAATATCCTCTACGAATATTATCCACAACAAATGGGGATCATTCATGTAACGGTAAACGGTGAACGAAAAAGCAGCAGGCTGAATAACCCGGATGACAAGGTTAGTTTCCTGTTTTAAAAACACGAATATTTATTCCCGAATTACATGAATTCAATTTTATTATTGGAGAGTAAGTATTAAAAGGAATGTTGATAAGGATGTAGGCTCGTGGCGCACTCTTTTAACCAGCGGGAATGGTGGATTATTCCTCCATCTTCCCTTTTAGTTCTTCGGAAATATTTACTAATAATTTATCAATTCGTTGACCATCCATATCTACGATTTCAAACCCAAACCCACGCCAATCGAATGAGTCGCCTGTTTTTGGGATCCGTTCCAATTCATGTAGTACAAAGCCAGCCAGCGTATCAAATTCATTGTCCCCTTCATTCATCCATTGCGTTTTTTCGAAATGGCTTAAAAAATCATAAAAAGTAATCTGGGCATCCACCAGATAGCTGCCATCGCCGCGCTCTACGATTTCATATTCTTCCTGGCCTGTTTGGGGTACATCACCCACAATGGCTTCCAGTATATCATTCAGGGTAAGCATCCCTTCCAGCGTCCCATATTCATTTACTATGAAACAACTGTGGATTTTTGTTTGTTTTATTTTTTCCAATACCTGGTAGGCGCTGTTATTTTCCGGAACAAACAGGGCAGGCTTGGCAAGGTTTTTTAAAATGGTACCTGCCGGGGCTTTTAATAAATCTTTAATATAGATAATCCCCTTTATGTCATCAACTGTTTTTTCGCATACCGGGTAAGTGGAATAATTGATCTGGTCGTGTTGTTCAGTAATTGTTTGAACGGAATCTTCCATATCAAACCAAACAATTTCGGTACGGTGCGTCATCAGTGAGGTAATGCTTCTGTCGCCCAAATGAAAAACCCTTTCTATAATATCTTTTTCTTCTTCCTCAATGGTGCCGTGCTCGCTCCCTTCCGTAATCATGGCCTTAATATCCTCCTCCGTAACAGCATTGTCGGTGGATGCTTTTATATTGAATAGCTTAAAAATAAGGTTCGTAATATTATTTAACAGCCAAACAACCGGATAGGCAATCGAGGATAAAAAATTCATGGGGCCTGCCACGAACCGGGCGATTTTTTCAGCCCTGATCAACCCAATCCTCTTGGGTACCAGTTCTCCTATTATGATTGATAAAAAGGTAACTACCACCACAATGACTACCGTTGATAAGGAATCGGCATAAGGTTTTAGAAAGTCTATTTGTGCTACATAAGGTTCTAATTGTTTGCTAAATTTTTCTCCGGAATATACACCTGTTAAAATGGAGATAAGCGTAATGCCAATTTGAGCGGTTGATAAAAATTTATCCGGGTTTTCCGTTAAATGCAATGCGACTTTCGCTTTAATATCCCCCTTGTTGCCCATGCTTTCCAACCTGCTTTTTCGTGCGCTTACCAATGCGATTTCGCTCATTACAAACAGGCCATTTACCAATATTAAAACCAATAAAACCAATACTTCCATCATAATTTATAATACCCCAACCGCCATTTTGTAGAACGGTTGTTGGTGCAAATATCCATAAACTATATTAAACGGGGATTTAACCATAAAAGAATATCAAAATAATCATTATAAGTGTAGCGCATTTTTTTAAGGTTAACCGGGAGTGAAGTATTTTTTTCATAGTCGGCCACCGTTTATCTTTGCGACCATTATGCAAAAAAAGATTGCTATCATTGGCGCAGGGCCTGCCGGATTAACTGCTGCCTATTTATTGGCAAAAGCCGGGCAGCAGGTTACTGTATTTGAATCCGATCCAAAATATGTAGGAGGGATTTCACGCACTGAAAGCTATAAGGGTTATTTATTTGATATTGGCGGCCACCGTTTTTTTTCAAAGAGTAAAGAAGTGGAAGATTTTTGGACGGAGATACTTTCGAATGACATGCTCGACAGGCCACGCAGTTCAAGGATATATTACAACAAGCAGTTTTTTTCTTATCCTTTGGTAGCCACCGAAGCATTAACCAAACTTGGGTTAATTGAATCAGCCCTCTGTGTAATGAGTTATATAAAAGCGAAGGCGTTTCCGGTAAAAGACCCGGTGAATTTTGAAGATTGGGTAATTAACCAATTTGGTAAAAGGTTGTTCAATATTTTTTTTAAAACTTATACCGAGAAAGTGTGGGGTATCCCCTGCAATGAAATTTCCGCCGATTGGGCGGCGCAGCGTATCAAAGGTTTATCGTTGAGCAGCGCCATTAAAAACGCATTGTTTAAACCCAAACCAACAGGCGACAAGGATAAGCTCATCAAAACCTTGATTGATACATTTCGGTATCCAAAGTTTGGCCCTGGTATGATGTGGGATACCTGTGCCGAAAAATGTAAGCAGATGGGCGTGGATATTTTAATGAATGAAGGCGTAACGGGGATTAGTGAAAATGGTAAGGAGTGGCAGGTAAGAACCATCAGCGGAAAAAACTTTGACGGATTCGATTTCGTTTTATCATCCACCGCGATGGCACAGTTGATACCATTTATTTCGCCTTCTCTTCCGGAGCCAGCGCTTGAAGCTGCGAGGCAATTAAAGTACAGGGATTTCATTACGGTTGTTTTAATATTGAAAGATCAAAATAAATTTGATGATAACTGGATTTATATTCATGACCCTTCGGTAAAAGTTGGCCGGGTGCAAAACTTCAAATCGTGGAGCCCTTATATGGTGCCGGATCCGTCAATGGCCTGTTATGGATTGGAATATTTTTGTTTTGAAGGAGATGGCATGTGGATCAGCAGCGATGATAATTTGATTGAATTGGGAAAAAAAGAAATTGAACAAATTGGATTGGCTAATGCGGTGGATATTACCGATGGTTATGTAGTAAGGCAAAAGAAAGCTTACCCGGTTTATGATCATTTTTACGCGGCGAATATTGAATCCATCAAAGCCGGGTTGAAACCCTATAAAGGCCTTTACCTGATGGGCAGGAACGGCATGCATAAATACAACAACCAGGATCATAGCATGATGACTGCTATGCTGGCCGCAAAAAATATTATCGCTGGTGAAGAGTTGTATGATTTGTGGAACGTAAACCAAGATGCGGAATACCATGAGTCCGGCGAAAGGGGCGCTGGTGAAGGAGGAAGGATGGTACCGAAAAAAATTGTTTAGATTTTCCTGTTTAAGGTTAATGTCTTTAATATTTGGAAAATAAATAGTACCGGATAAAGTTTAAGTTCTTTAATTGCAATGTAACCTGGTAATTTAAAGATTAAAGGCTGGATTCAGGAAATAAAATTTTCGTTAAAAGAAAACTGAACTCAGTAAACCGATAACTCAATTTATTTGAACTATGTAAAAAGGCAGTAGTTCCCCTTCCCTTGTAGCGGGATTTATAAATTTAAAAGTAAGCTTGGTTACAGGAAAACCTTTACCCGTAAATACGATTTTCACTGGTCTGCTTTTAATTAGTTCATCATAATCTTTTTGTGAAGTAAGCACATAATTTCCCGGCGAAAGCTGATCCGCATTACCGATTTGTTTAAAGAAATAATCCCCATAAAAGAAAATTGAATTTCTTGCGCCAACCACATCTCCGTAGATGAATACTTTTTCATTGGGTAATTTATTATCATTAATAAACCTTGCCGCGATATTGCCCGTTTGGTATTGTAACAAGGAAGGATAAAAAGCGGTGTTTAAAAATATATTCAAACCTATTGAAGTATAGAGGCAGATGGCTAAAAGTTTTGGAACGGGCAGGCTTTTTGCAAAAACCAATAATAAAAAAAACGCGAAGCAACAGCCTGCGGCGATGCCTGTATAAAGCTGTATGGTTTTAAAAGGAATGGTTATTAATAATATCAGCGCTATCCACATTAAAGAGAAAATAATGGAATGGATTATGAGCAAAGGCTTATTCCAGCCTTTCCATTTATTGGCATACAACATTCTATATAAAAAATTAGCCGTAATGATGGCGGCAAAAGGGAAGGCTACAAATATGTAATGGGGCAACTGAACCCTGCTGCTGCCCAGGGCAAAATAGGTAATTACAAAACCCGATATCGTAATGGCTTCTTCCTTACCGGAAAGGGAAAATTTTTGCTGTATGATATTTTTTATCGCAGCAAAAAGACCCAGGGAAAAAAATAATATCCAGGGTAAAAAGCTCCACAACATATTTTGAAATAAAAAGAAAAAAGAACCATTTTCCCTGAGTGTATTTTCACCCGTTATGCGGCCAAAACTTTGTGTCCAGTAAAAGAAGCGAAGGCCTGAACTGATTTCCCTGCCTTGTACTATTTTACCCGGGTGCATATCATATTGCCGGTATAGGCCAATACTCATGGGCAGCAGCAGCAGTGCGATAATGATTAATAAGGGAATGTATTGCCACTTTACCAACTCCTTCCAGTTTCGCCTGAGCATCAGGTGGGGAACAAAGGCGAATACCGGTATCATCAGCGCCAGCGGGCCTTTGGTCATCATGCCGCCCGCAATGGTGATAGCGGCAAGCAACAGGTTTTTCCATTTATGGTATTGATACCATTCGGCCAGTTGCCAGATGCTGCAGGCTACCCAGCCCATCAGCATGGTATCCGTTCTTACATCATGATTAATTAAAAACATGGCCTGGCAGGAGGCCAGCACAACTGCGCTTAAATAAGCGGTTTCTTTTTTATAAAATAATAAGGCTAATCTATAAGTGCTGTAAACAGCCAGCAGTGAAAATAAAAATGATGGTAACCGGTATGCCCAGTCATGAATTCCAAATACGTACATTGAAGCACTGCTAAGCCAGAAAAGCATTGGTGGTTTATCGAGGTAATCTTTTCCTAAATCGTATAGTTGAAGGTAGTTTCCATGCAGCAACATTTCCCTGCTCATGGAAGCATATTGAGTGGCATCTATATCCATTAAGGGAATGAAGAATATGCCCAACAAATAAGTGAGTACGCATAACGCCAATACCTGTATGGATACCTGTTTTTTCATAAACTCATCACCCGTTCGTTTTGGTTTACCAATAAGGGGAGTGTAAATTTTTTATTGAAAAGCCAGGATGTAAAATATCCAATAGCGCTTCCAATTAATCCGCCGCAAATAACATCAAGCGGATAATGTACGCCAATATATACCTGCCCATAACTGATAGTAGCTGCCCAGAAAAAAAACAGGTAAGCCCAGTTTTTGAAATAAGGTTTTAGCGTAAAATAAATAAAAAAGGCTACGCCAAAATGATTGGTGGCATGCGAAGAGGTAAAGCTCCGGCTATCTGAGCAATATTGCATCAGCAACCGGATGTGATCGGCCAATAATAAATCATGGCATGGCCTCGGCCTGTTTACCAAAGGTTTAAAAATATGGCTGCTGATTTGATCCGTCAGGGCTACGGTTATGATTAATGCGATTATCCATGGCCATGCCTTCCTGCCAAAATTAATTAACACGAATAGTAATAAAAATATATAAAGCGGTACCCAGGTAATAGCCTCTCTCCATAAAGGAAAAATATTGTCCGGAAAAGAATTCGTCCAGTCGTGATTTATTTTTGTAAACAACCACCTGTCCCAATTTTGTAATGTGGTCAGCATAGGTTTAATAAGATAATTGATGCGAAATAATATGACATGCTGTGGTAAAATTAAGGGTTAATAATTTTATTTGGGAATTGATTAAAGCCTTTTCGTTTTAGAAAAATCAGGCATATCCAACTATCCTTGTTAATTTCGCCTATTTACAATGAAAAAGGAAAACGCTTACAGTCATGCTCATCCGGTGGAAAATCCCCAAAACAATTCAATGGATCATAAAATTATTTATAATCTATCTTTCCATTTTTAGCGCTTTCCGAATGGCTACCCTGCTTTTTTTCAAACCAGCCAGCATAGCCGTTTCCTCTTTATTCTCTTCTTTTTGGCTGGGGCTACAATATGACCTGCGTTGGATTGCGATTGTATTATTGCCCATTGCCTGCATTTCTTTATTTCCAAGGTTTTCTCCTTTTTATTCCGAACGGTGCAAAAAAGGCTGGGCCATTTACCTGGCGGCTATCACACTGCTGGTGCTGTTTTTCTTTGGCGCCGATTTTGGCCATTTCGCTTATGTAAGTACCCGCTTAAATGCAAGCGCTTTAAACTTTGCCGAGGACGCCAGGATATCTTTTGAAATGCTTTGGCAAAGCTATCCAATGGTGTGGATATTTGCCGGGTTGTTGGGTGCCGTAGCCATGATGACATGGATGTTTAGAAAAACCCATGTAAGCGTGGAAGAAAGAAATATCAATGTACATAAATTCTCTTACCGGAGGATATGGCACACCATTGCCATCGTTCTATTGGCATGGTTTGTTTTCGGTTTTTTATCCTTCACTCCTTTGCGCTGGAGCGATGCTTTTAAAATGAATGATAATTTTAAAAGCTACCTGGCGCTAAATCCGTTACAAAATTTTTTTTCAACGCTTCGTTTTCGTAGCCCGGTTTATAATGAAGATAAAGCGAAGAAACATTATTCCGTCATTCGTAATTTTTTGCAATTGGACCGAAGGAATACATCTGCGGATACCTATGAGCGTATGATACATCCGGGGAGCAATGCATTGGAAAGTAAGCCAAATATTGTGTTAGTAATTTGCGAAAGTTTCAGCATGTATAAAAGCACTATGAGTGGCAACCCGCTCAGCAGTACCCCGTTTTTTAATGAGCTTTGCAAAGACGGTATTTTCTTCGACCGTTGTTTTTCGCCCACCTTTGGTACGGCAAGGGCGGTGTTTGCCGTACTAACCGGGATACCGGATGTACAGTTGTCAAAATTCAGTTCCCGCAACCTGCAATCGCTCAATCAATATACCATCATCAATAGTTTTGAAGGTTACGGTAAAATGTATTTTATCGGAGGCAGCAGCGACTTTAATAATTTTCGCGGCCTGATCAATAACATCAATGAGGTTCAGATTTTTGAGGAAGGAAAATTTACTTCACCCAAATTAAATGTATGGGGCATCAGCGATAAGAATTTGTTTTTAGAAGCGGATAAAGTGATGAAGCAACAAACAAAACCCTTCTTCACCATTATTCAAACTTCCGATAACCACCGGCCTTATTCCATACCTGCGGATGACAAGGATTTTGTGCCGCGAAAAGTAAGCGATGAGGAACTTAAAGAATATGGCTTTGAATCGCCGGAGGAATTCAATGCTTTTTGCTACACTGATTATTGCTTCAGGAAATTTATGGAAGCGGCAAAGCAATCTTCTTATTTTGATAATACCATTTTTGTTTTTGTTGGCGATCATGGCGTAGAGGGTAATGCGGCGGCTACCTATCCCAAAGCCTGGACAGAGCAGCGTTTGAATGATGAACATGTGCCCTTATTGTTTTATGCGCCCGCGCTTTTAACACCTCAAAAAAGAGAAGAAACGGTTTCACAAATTGACGTGCTGCCAACGCTTGCCAATATGGTTTTTCAGCCATATATCAATAAAACGCTTGGAAGGAATTTATTAAATACAAAGGATAAGGAAGATGCCGCCTTCATTATACATCACGATGAAGGGAAAATAGGCGTGGTGAATAATGATTATTTTTATTCAAAAAATTTATGGATCACTAAAGAGGAACTGGTGCCTGTCCGCGGAGGGTTGCCCGTGTTGACCGTTAAACAAAGCGATTCGGTAAAGCAACATCTTTCTGAACTCACTTCCGCCATTTATGAAACCGCCAAATGGATGCTGGTGAATAATCATGGAAGATAGGGGAGGTGGAAAAGGTTATAAAGTAAAATAGTTAACCGGGTGTGTATTGATTGTACTTTTTTACTTTTAGGGGATTTAAGCGAAAGACTTTATTATTTGTCCTGCCAAATTATTTATTCCTGCTGATTCAAAACTTCGTTTTCATCTGTGTACTTTAATGCAGATTCCGGGTCTTTCAAACTATTTTTTTACCATAGCCTGATTTTAAATTGGTGGCGCTGAATTTATTCAACTTTTTTCACTGCTATTACATTTGGTGTATTGGCGGTTGTTTTGACCTGTTCAATCCTAAGTGATTTTACATTTTTCTTTCGATATAATTTAAATGCAATCAGGCAGATCCAAACCAGGAAAAATAGAAACGTAATTTTTTGGACCACGGGTAAATATAATTTTAATCCTTCTCCGTAGTAAAGGATATTGTTGAGGGCAACAAGCGCTAAATTAAAAACGCCCAACCAAAAAAGTTTTGTCCACCTTAGTTTGCGAAGCCCGGCAAACGTTCCAACAGTTGCTATAAGTCCGCTGAGGCTTGCCACATTTACAATGGTGTCGTGAAAGTTTGTAAAAAGAAACATTCCTGCTGCCATGGCAACCGCACCTGAAATTTGAATGGTAAGGCGGCTGCTTTTTTTAAATTCAACCTGCAGGGGAAAGATGTACCAAAAAATGGTAAGCGTAAAGCAGAGGACCAACATAGCCGTTATGGCTATTGGCCGGGCGGGGTTGTGTTGCCCGTTTATCGCGTTTTCATTGAGCAGGTTGCACCAATAATTATTTACCCAGCTAAAGCCTTTTGCATTTACGCCCGCCTGGGATCCACCCGGATAATAAAGCGTTGCGACAAAATATAAACATGCAAAAATAAATGTGCCGGATAAAGTTGCCAGCACCCAAATATTTTGAGAATTTAAATTAGCCTTTTTCAATTGAATGTAGTTATTTATTTGCAGGGGGTGTTTTAAAATATTGCTTAAACAAGGTCAGTAATTCTTCAATGCGGCTAACTATATTTTCAGGTAAATTTCCTTCATCGTTTGAAAACCCGCTACCATTTATTTCGTTATTGTTTATGAAGTTTTCACCCACCTTGTTGTTAATCCGGGGTTCAGTTATAAACTCAGCAAAATCTTTTTCTATTATGGCTGCAATTTGAATGGCTGTTTTAAACCTTAAGTGGCTTTTCCCAAGCTCAATTTTCGAGTAGGTGGTTTGTTCCATGTTTAACAGTTCGCTAATTTGTTGTTGGGTCAATCCTTTTTCCTTTCTAAATTTTCTTAATTTTTG
>JAVHOI010000486.1:0-5923 GCA_036169975.1 Ferruginibacter sp.
GGATCCCCTTTTTTATCCGTTACCGTACCGGTAACTGTTTGTGTCTGGGCAAGCGCAAAGGCTGTAAACCCAAAAACTGCCAGCAATAGCATAGCAGACTTTCTCATCATAGCAAGAAGCATAATCGTTAAGTTTTGATTAAAAAAAATTGATTCAAAAAATTGTTAAGCAGAAACCAAATGTAAAGTAATATTTTTTTATCTAAATCCGATAAAAAAATAATAATACCCGTACAAATAATTTCAATATAAAGTTATTGAAGAAAACTTTGTAAAAATGCCAAATAAGAATAAATTTACCGCAACCGTTTGCGGAATTGTTTGCGAAACGGTTTGTTGTGAATATTTATTTTATCAACCTTTAATTTTCACCAGCAAAATGAACAATACCACACTCAAAGAAATATCATTGTTACTTGGTCTCAGCATTTCTACCGTGTCGCGAGCCTTAAAAAACCATCCCGACATTTCCGAAAAAACAAAACAACGGGTTAAGGAATTGGCGGATTCACTTGATTATGAACCAAACGCCAACGCTATTCAATTGCGTACCAGCAAAAGCAATTTATTCGGGCTGGTGGTTCCTTCCATTTCAAATTTTTTTTATCATTCCTTTATTTCAGCCGTAGAAGAAGAAAGCAGGCGAAATAATTATTCTTTGATGATCCTGCAATCCGGCGATGACCCGGCCATTGAAATTGCCAATTTAAAACTCTGCCGTCAAAACAGGATCAGCGGTTTGTTTGCCTGCATATCCACCGAAACCAATAATGTGGACGCTTTTTTAAAATTGAAAGAACTGGATATCCCTGTAATATTTTTTGACAAGGTGCCCGAAATAAAGAATTGTAATAAAGTATGTGTAGCGGATGAAGGTTCCGCAACGATGGCTGCTGCTACCATCCTGAAAAAGAAAAAGAAAGAAGTGCTTGCTCTGTTTGGCAATAAACACCTGCTGATTACCAGGAAAAGATTATCCGCTTTTACGAAAACCATTGACAACAAAACTAATCTACAGGTTTGCCATGCGAATAATGCGGAAGAAGCCGAAGCATTGACGCTTGAATATCTTTCACAAAAACCAGATACCGTTTTTTGCATGAGCGATGAAATCCTTACCGGATCCATGAAAGCGGTTCAAAGACGTGCTTTGAAGGTGCCAAAAGATATTTCAGTAATCGCCATCAGTAACGGTTTTATCCCAAAATTGTATTTCCCCGAAATCACTTACGTAGAAACAAGCGGCTATAAATTGGGTAAGCTGGCTTTTTCGGCAATGATGGCCTGTATCGCAGGCAGTACTTTTATTCAGGAACTTACCACCGAATCAATATTGGTGGAAGGGGGTTCAATGTGAGGAGTAATGAGTGTTTGAACTTATAAAAGCTATTTAGCCGGATCCTTTTCAGGGCATAGGAAAACCTGAAGCATTGAAAGGAAATTTTACCGGATTTTGGTCAGGGCGAATTATTGATGAACATCGTTTTAATATACCGGATTACGAATGATTTGATTATAATATATTCCTGTTATGGGCATTTCTAAAACCATAAAGGCGCAAAATCTTACACACAATTTAATGCCCGGATTATATCAGATTGTATGAAAGGGCAAAGCACTAATTTAATTCCCTTTTTTCATTTTTTCCCAGCGCTGTATTTTTAGCCCCGGCGAAAATAGTTTTCCAAACAAGGTTAAAAAATGATTTGTAAATATCCCTGTCGTAGATTATTTTTTTATTGTTGGCGCTACTGGTGTTTTCGTTTTTAATCATCGTGTTGGCGAGTAAACTTACCAATCCCATCTTCTTTAATACGGCATCATCCCCTAATTTTAAAATATCCATTTTTAAATCATGAAAGAGAAATAAAATATTTCCACTGGCTTTTGTATCGTTGCCATCCATATCAAACACCACCTCATCAATAATTCCTCCTTTTACCGATGCCATTGCCAAAGGCTCAATGATGGGATTTAAGGCAACGGCATTCATTTCAGCAAGCCGGCCTTTTATATCGAAAGCCCCATTGCTAGCATTTAATGGAAATTGCCATCCGGTAGATAAATTTCCCATGCCTAAAAATTTAGCGGTAGCATTTAATTTTAATAATGGATTGGCTTTTATCCTGGCGGGAATATTGGTAACATTTACAATCGTTGCATTAATACCATTAAAAAAAACATTCCCGGTAAGTTTTGATTTTAGCGCCTTCTCTCTATAAGACACCGAGCCGTTGATAATTTTAACCGAATGTATAAATAACGGAAACGGCAAATGCAGTAAAGACTGATGCGGATATTTGCCTATTTTATTACTGCTGTCAGGTGGCAATGTACGGTCATTAAATATTTTCAGGATGGGCTTAAAAGATGCGCTTTCCACGTCAAGCTCCTCATTGCTTAAAAGCCTTTTGATATTAACCCCCGAAAGAATTATATTATTTACGGTAAGGTTATACTGATCTTTTTGATGCCGGCTCTGTTTTACAAATTGTCGTTCTGAGAGCAGGGGTTTCAATAACACGTATTTTATTTTTACGGCTGAAGCTGTATTGTCAATCATAAAATCACCCACACTTATCTTATACAGTTTATTCTTTGTAATAAAAGAAAATCCATCGGCCGATAACTGCCACTGCGCATTATTGATTAGGCTATTGATAGTAGTAGTGCCTTCATTTATTCCACGCATTTTTGTTACCTTAAAAATAACATTGTTTAAAATAAAAGGCGCTTTTCCCCTGTCGCCTTTACCGGCGATGATTACTTTTGTTTTTCCCAAATTGATACCATCCACCTGCGCCTGGTCAATCATATCCGTTGACAACTCAATGGATTGATCCCGTGTATTGGATTTTACGGAATTTTTTTTTACAAAAATCGTTACCAGCCCCCCATCACAACTAATCTCACCAGCTTTCAGCCGCTGCCGGATTATAAACGCATCGGTGTTCAATTCACTCACCTGTATATTTTTGAGATCTGTTACCGCATTCATATTATTAACCTGGTATTGTTTTATCGCGGAAATATGCAGGGATCTTTTAGCCGCATTATAATCCACTTTTTCCAGGTTGATCCTGGTATCATTTTTTGATGTGGGCAACTGGATATTCCCCACCGTTGCCCTTATGTCTTTTATAAAATAACTGATAATACTTTCATAATTTTTTGTGCTGTCAACCCGAAAATTGTTGAGGGTAATGTTTATATTTTCAAAGGTGGTCTGTGCCTGGCCGGTTTTGTTGGTGATCAAAAGCATACCATTTGTTACCAGGATTGTATCGGCATTTATGCTTTTAAATTTACCCAGTATCTTTTGATACAGCTCCAGCGTATCATTGATGGTAAATGGCCTGGGCTTATCAGCTCCCGTATTGATGATTTGTATTACGGGGTTGATCAAAATTATTTTATTAGCTGCCACCTTTTCATTCCGCAATAACCCTGCAATATCCACCCCATTGGCCGCCACCTGCTTTATTCTGATATTGTACATTACATTCGGCAAACTATCCGTGCTGTTCAGCAACCGCTTTTGTGCGGAGTCGGATTGTAATACTACATTATAAAATGTAGCATTGCCATTTATTTCATCCAGGCGTGAACTGTCGTAGTGAATGTAATAAAGGCTGTCCGATTTTTTTGCAATGGCGTTTTCAATGGAATCCCTGACAATTTTCTTTTTGTTGTATTGCCAAAAAATATAACCACCGATGGCTCCTGCCGCAACCAAAACTATCAATATTTTAAATACCTTTTTCATAAGATGTTTTCAAATTATGATTTAATAATGATTCCCTGCTAATGAAAATATTTCAATCACATTGCCGGCCTCATCCTCCTTCCCCGCTTACCAGCGGGGCGGCTCTTTTGTGCTTTTTCAAACTTCGTATTTTCCTCATCCACCTTTTTTATTTTTTAATCAACATTGACCAATAACTCTTTTATTTACCAAGACGTTTGAATATCCAGAGGCTGTGCATTTGTATCCCGTCCGCCGCCTTCCTGGAAATTTACAGAAGGGCATTTTTAAAAAGGATACCCCAGCGCAATATTCAGTACCAGGTTGTGCTGCCGCCAGTACCGGTCACCAAATTCGATTTTATTGATTACCCACCTTTGCCCATCAGGCAAATAAGGTTTGCGTAACGGAAAACCCAGATCGGCCCTTATTAATATCACCCCGGCATCAAACCTTATTCCCAGTCCGGAGGCTACCGCTATTTCTTTGTAAAAATCTTTTTTCAACCGCCCTGCTTTGCCAAATAGTATGGTATCTTTCGTCCAGATATTCCCGAGGTCCATAAACACCGCACCGCTAAATTTCGCGAATAAGGGGATCCTCAATTCAGAATTCAACTGCAACCTGTAATCGCCGCCAATTACAGCATAAAACCGTTGGTCTTCCAGGGTGGGTAAATAAGATCCGGGGCCAATCTGGCGTATTTGAAATCCGCGTAAGGAGCTGGATCCCCCAATAATGTATTGTTTTGAAAAAGGCAAAATATTGGAATTGTGATACGGGAAACCAATGCCTATCTGAAGCCTGTTGGCCCAGTCAAAGTTGTTGCGTAATTTCTTTTGATAACGCACATCAATATCCGCTTTCGCGTATTGCGCAAAGGGTGTCTTAAAAATTTCTTTTTGCCTTGGCCGCTTTGCTCCGCTAATGAGGCCGGCAATATTGCCCGATAAATCTATGCTGCCATTGAAGTACCATTGTTTTTTGGCGAAAGGATTGGCGGTATTAAATGTATAGGAATAAAAAGAGCCGAGTATCACTTCAGAATACACATTGGTTAATAGTGATGGGTTACGAATGGCTTCCTTTTTAAAAGTATCCGTAAGATTGGCCGCATTGATATAGGTTAACGCGATGGGGGATAAAGTATGTTCCTTATTACTGCTTTCCTTCCAGTTAAATTCATACTGCATCCGAAACACGTTTTTGGTATAAAAAAGTTGCTTCCTGAAAAACTCGTACCCCACCAATAAGCGGGTATGCGGCGGATACAAATTACTTTCTTTTATTTTAATGAATGGCGCAAAGAACCGGGGAAAATTAATGGATGCCTCTCCGCCTACCCGGTAATTATTACTTTTTTTAAGGGAATCCAAAAAAGAAACTTCCAGCCCGCCATAAGCCTTTAGCGATAATAATTCAGCGCCCCTGAATGTATTCCGGTTGCGCCAGTTTATACTCAATTGCGTACCCACATATTTATTTTCTTTTGAAAACCCGCTTATCTGTGTTTGTATGGATTTCTTTTTAGCCGGTGTCAGGTAATAGAATACATTGAGGCGATATGGATCGGCACTGTCTTTCACCTGTTCAAACCTGTTTTTTACAAACTTGAAGGTACCGAGGTTTATCAACCGGTTCAGTGTCGTGTTCTGGTCCCGGCTGCTATATATTTTGCCGGGCCTGTAGGTAATCACGGTTTTAAATAATTCCGGTTTAAATTTATATACCGTATCCCTGATCAATAATCCGTCTATATTTATAGTGCCCGTTTTACTGGTATCCGGTGGAGGCAGTAGCAAAGTATAATTTGGAAAAACAGTAACCCTGTTGATGGTAAATGCATGAAGCGCATTGCCGGGTGCCGACTTTTTAATATTTAGAAACAGGTTTACTTCATTATTACCAATGGTACTGTCGGCATAGGCCATAATGTAATCCGGGTTAAAATAATAATATCCCTTCATTTTTACATACAGGTCCAGCCGGTCCCTTTCGGCCTGAATATCGCTTAGCCGATATCCGTTACCAACTTTTAGGATTCCCCTGCTTTGCCCTTTCTGCAATAAATCCATCAGGTCCGAACTATCGCTTATCCAATTGATATTTTTTATTTTGTATTGGGGAAATACATGCGCTTTATAAACCGCCCTTGTCATGTATCCTTTGTTGGTAGTAT
>JAVHOI010000487.1:0-1306 GCA_036169975.1 Ferruginibacter sp.
GCGGAAAATAATGTAAAAACCGCTAATAATATTAAAGACCGTGATTTGAACGCGGTGATAAGAATAGGGACTGATTTTGTAAGCAATTATTATGAAATTAAAATACCGCTTTATTTAACGCCGCTTCAGGCGGGTTCTTTAAATCCTAATACGGATGGCTACAACGATACCCTTTGGCGGGCCATCAATAATTTGAATGTGGATCTGGCCCTATTACCAAAATTGAAACAGGAAAGAAATATTAATGGTATTCCAACCACCATTTATAGAAAGGCGCAAGGCAACGGGCAAACCTATTCGATATTGGGAGACCCAAATCTTGGTGAGGTAAGGGGAATATTGATCGGCGTGGAAAATGTCAATACCAATAGTGCTTGTGGTGAAGTATGGGTAAATGAATTAAGGCTGAGTTCTATCAGCGAAAATGGGGGATGGGCCGCCATGGCAAGGATAGATATGACCCTTGCGGATCTTGGTACTGTTACAGGATCAGTAACAAAACACACTACAGGATTTGGTACTCTGGAGCAAAGGGTTAACGAACGTTATAGGGATAACTTTACCCAATTTGATGTAGCGGCAAACCTGGAACTGGGCAAATTGTTACCAAAAAAAGCCGCCATTTCCATCCCCATGTTTGCAAGCTATTCACAAACCATCAGCAAGCCTGAATATGACCCCTACGATCTTGACATCAGGCTTAAAGATAAGCTGAGCGTATCTCCGGGAGGTAAACGAGATTCCATCAATAATGCCGCCATAGAATTTACCAGTACCAAAACATTGAATTTTACCAATGTAAGAAAAAACAGGACGGGTACGAAAAAACCTAAAATTTACGACATCTCCAATGTGGATGTTAGTTACTCCTACATTAATATTACCGCCCACAATCCATTAATAGAAAATAATGAAGTAACCAGGCACAGGGGTGGTTTGGGTTATAATTTCGCTCCGCAACCAAAATATTTCGAGCCATTTAAAAAGATGAAAATTTTCACCAAGAGAAAAAAACATTGGTTCGACCTGGTAAAGGATTTTAATATAAATCCAGTGCCTTCCCAGTTAAGCTTCAGGGCTGATATCCACAGGCAGTTTGGCGCCATAAGGCCACGCAGTGTGGGTTTGGATAAATATAAAATCCCTGAAACCTATGACAAGTTTTTAACCTTCCAGCGGGATTATATTTTTCGCTGGGCGCTTACCCGTTCCATCAACTTTGATTTTACGGCAATGAATAATTCAAGGGTGGATGAACCTGCGGGCAGGCTGGATACCAAACCAAAAAAAGACAGTGTTTGGTCAA
>JAVHOI010000488.1:0-5911 GCA_036169975.1 Ferruginibacter sp.
TTTGTATGGCTGGAGTTTTTTTGCTGTGATACAAACAGGTACCATTGCGGCAGTAGCTGTTGGTTTCGCTAAATTCGCTGGTTATTTTTTCCCTGCTTTGGCATGGGAAGATGTAAATACTTTTAATGTATTGGGTTTAAAAATTCACTATGCCCAATTAGTTGCCATCGTATTAATTATCTTTTTAACCTTCATCAATACCAGGGGGATTAAAACAGGCAAGATCATTCAAACCATTTTTACTTCTACCAAACTATTATCACTTTTTGGTTTAATCATAGCTGGTTTTATCGCCTTTAAATGGGAGGTATGGCAGGCAAACTGGCAGCATCCTTGGGCAATGCAGCACCTTACCAAAACGGGTGATACCATTAATTTTGAACCCTTGCTGATTGGTGCCGCATTGGGTGCGATGGCAAGCGCAATGGTTGGCAGTATTTTCAGCAGCGATGCCTGGAACAATGTAACCTTTATAGCCGGCGAAATTAAAAATCCAAAAAGAAATATTGGGCTGAGTTTGTTTTTTGGTACGCTGATAGTTACCGTTATTTATATTTTAACCAATGTGGTTTACTTAGCCACCGTACCCTTGCACGAGCTGGCTTTCGCGAAAGATAACAGGGTAGCATTAAGCGCTTCCGAAGCTATTTTTGGAAGCAGTGGCACTATCATCATCGCACTGATGATTATGGTATCCACCTTTGGTTGCAACAATGGTTTGATATTGGCCGGTGCAAGGGTTTACTATACCATGGCGAATGATAAATTATTTTTTAAGAGGGCGGGAAAATTAAATAAAAACATTGTTCCGGAATGGGCTTTATGGATACAATGCGCCATGGCAAGCGCCTTATGCCTGAGCGGCAGGTATGGCGACCTGTTGGATATGGTTTCGTTTATAGTAGTGATATTTTATGTACTAACTATTGCGGGCGTTTTCATTTTGCGTAAAAAATACCCCGATGCGGACAGGCCATACAAAGCTTTCGGGTATCCGGTACTGCCGGTCATTTACATTTTTATGGGGATCAGTTTTTGTACTTTGCTCATAGTTTATAAACCTCAGTTTACATGGCCGGGACTGATCATTACACTTATTGGTATCCCTTTGTATTATCTTGCAGTCCATAATAAAAAACCAACCGGGTAATATTTTATTTCAGGATATGATAAGTACAGTTTGTAATAATATTTTTGATAAAGCCATACAGGATTATCATCTTATGGATGATGTGGATGCGGCTATTAATAACCCATTCAAGGGCAACACAATCGAATATTTATTATATGCAAAAAATTGGATAGATTCCGTACAATGGCATCTTGAAGATATTGTACGAAACCCAACTATTGATCCGGCGGAAGGGCTTGCCCTTAAAAGAAGGATTGACGCATCCAACCAGGTAAGAACTGATATGGTGGAATATATTGATGGTTATTTTCTACTGCAATATGCCAGCATGAAACCCAAGGATAGTGCCCGTGCCAATACAGAAAGCCCGGCCTGGGCAATAGACCGTTTATCAATCCTCGCCTTGAAAATTCATCACATGAATGCAGAGGTTAACCGTACCGATGCAAGCGCTGAACATATTATCGCCTGTACGGATAAACTGGCCGTATTGCTGGAACAAAGAAAAGATTTGTCGAAAGCTATTGATGAACTGCTGGAAGATATAGCTAACGGTGATAAATACATGAAAGTATATAAACAAATGAAGATGTACAATGATCCGGAGCTTAATCCTGTATTGTATCAACATCAGGTATAAAAATTTTATTTACTATTATTTGTTTTAAATAATTTGCAAACCCCCAGGCACATATTGGTAATCCGTTTTTCCTCAATGGGGGATGTGGCTATGACCGTTCCTGTCATGAAGAATGTATTGCAACAAAATCCGGCATTGCAAATAACCGTTGTATCCAATGCTTTTTTGCAACCCTTGTTTGAAGGGTTGGAAAGATGCCATTTTCATCCAGCTTTTTTAAAGGGACAACACAAAGGCGTAGCAGGCATATATCGTTTATTTAAGGAGCTGAACAGGCTTACCCCTTTTGAAGCCATTGTGGATTTGCACAGTGTATTGCGCTCACATTTGCTGACTACATTTTTTAAATTTAAGGGTTTAAAAATCGCTACGCTTGATAAAGGAAGGAATGAAAAAAAGGCGCTCACACGTAAAGAACAAAAGGTATTCAGCCAGCTTACTTCCATGCATGAACGCTATGCGGATACATTTCGGAATGCGGGCTTTCCTGTTCAGTTGTGGAATAATGATCCTGTATATAAAAAGAAGCCTGTACCCGTAGCCTTGCAATCCGTTTTTTCTTCTGGTAAAAAAATAATTGCCGTGGCGCCATTTGCGCAGTATGCGGAAAAGATGTACCCGATAGATAAGATGAAAAGGATAGTAGAACAATTGGCTGCGGCAAATAATACGATCCTGCTTTTTGGCGGGGGTAAATATGAAGCAACCATTTTAAAGCAATGGGAACAGGATATTTTTTCCGTGTTCAATATCGTCGGCAGGTATTCCTTTCAGGATGAACTGGCAATTATCAGTAATGCGGATTGCATGGTGAGCATGGATTCCGCCAATATGCACCTGGCTTCTTTATTCAATGTACCGGTAATAAGTATCTGGGGTGCTACTCATTCGTATGCGGGTTTTTATGGATGGGAACAGGATGAAAAGAATATTGTTCAAATGAATAATCTTGATTGCAGGCCATGTTCGGTATTTGGCAATAAGCCCTGCTACCGGGGTGATAATGCCTGCATGAATTGGATTGAAGAAAAAAGAATTATTGAAAAGATTAACACCATCCTTTGCAGGGTAGTTAATTGAAGTGCCCGTTAAAAATGGAAAATAGTTTTTGGATAAATGGATCGTTTGAAATATCAGGATCCATTTTTTTGAATATTTAATTTTGACATTTACAATTAAATAATAAAAATGCAAAAAATTTCTTTGGCAATACATGGTGGTGCAGGAACAATTTTGAAAGAAGATATGTCGCCTGAATTGGAGAAGGCTTACCTGCAGGGATTGGAAGAGGCGCTGTCTGGTGGTTATGAAGTATTGGAAAAAGGCGGATCTTCTACCGAAGCGGTTAAAGCGGCAGTCGTTATTTTAGAAGATAATATTTTGTTCAATGCCGGTCGGGGCGCTGTTTTTACAAAAGAAGGAATTCATGAAATGGATGCCGCTATCATGCAGGGAAACAACCTTGCGGCAGGCGCGGTAGCCGGTGTACAAAATATCCGCAATCCAATTGAACTTGCCTTAGCGGTTATGCATCACAGCGATCATGTTTTATTAAGTGGAAAAGGCGCCAACGATTTTGCCATTCAGCAAGGATTTAAAACAGAACCCAATGACTATTTTTTTTCACCGTTTCGATACGATCAGTGGCTGCAAATGAAGGATAGCAATGATTACGCTTTGGATCATTCCCCTAAACAAATTGATGAATTAAAAGCAGGGAAAAAATTTGGTACCGTTGGCGCGGTAGCCTGTGATGTAAATGGGAATATCGCGGCGGCCACAAGTACCGGGGGCATGACAAATAAAAATTATGGGCGCATTGGTGATAGCCCTTTGATTGGAATCGGTACCTATGCCAATAATAAAACCTGTGCCATCAGTTGTACCGGGCATGGTGAACCATTTATAAAAGCGGTAGCGGCTTATGATGTTAGTTGCTTAATGGAATACAAAGGCATGAGTTTAATCCAGGCTATGAATGAAGTAGTAAATAATAAACTGCCAAAGTTGGCAGGCGAGGGGGGCATGATTGGTGTGGATGCCGCCGGCAATCTTGCATTGCTTTTTAACAGCGAAGGGATGTACCGTGGGGCGAAGAGTAGCGATGGAACCGGTTTTGTTGGAATTTACAAAGAATAAAACAAAATGGTAAAAGATTTATTGCGGGATAGCTATGAATATATTTATTAAATTCAAGCAGTTTAAAAAGATAAAAATAATTTTTGATTTGAAGAATTGGAATTATAGAAATGCTTATAAGAACTGAAAAATGTTATTCCGAAAATATTCTTCAACAGTTGCCTCCGAAAAAAAATTAAGCTTTAATTTTTTTATTTATCAAATTAAAAATGTACCTGTATTTGCCCCTCAATAGTTTTCAAATGATATACCTTTCCAATCACCATCATCCCCTTACCTGCCCATCTCCCCTTACGATCCATTTATAACTGCATATTTCATTTAGCGCCATTGGGCCACGGGCATGCAGCTTTTGTGTACTGATGCCTATTTCGGCGCCAAGCCCGAATTGTGCGCCATCAGTAAACGCGGTGGATACATTTGAATACACCACTGCCGCATCTACCTGCTGTATAAACTGCTCTATGTGTTGTTTGTCTTCAGCAATAATGGTTTCGCTGTGTTTGCTGCTGTATGCCGAAATATGGTTGATGGCTCCTTCAATATCGTTAACGGTTTTTATGGCCATTTTATAATCCAGGAATTCAGTGCCATAATGCGATTGATCCGCTACTGATAATAATGGCATGGGATATTTATTCTCCAATGCTTTATAGGCATCTTCATCTGCATAGATCAATACATTTTGCCCGGCCATATTGATTACCAGCTCCGGCAAATCCTTTAAGCGGCCTGCATGTATCAATAAACAATCCAATGCATTGCATACGCTTACCCTTCGTGTTTTGGAATTAAAAATAATGGCTTTGCCTTTTTCTACATCACCACTTTCATCAAAATAAGCATGTACAATACCGGCGCCTGTTTCTATTACGGGCACCCTTGATTCTTTGCGTACATGGTTGATGAGTTGCTGGCTCCCTCTTGGAATGATTACGTCTATAAAGCCTACCGCATTTAATAATTCTGTGGTAGCTTCCCGGGTGGCGGGTAAAAGCTCAATGCAGTTTTCGGAAATACCTTGTTGTTTTAAAACGGACTGAATAAGTTTTACGATGGCCTTGTTTGACAATTCCGCATCGCTGCCCCCTTTTAATATACAGGCATTGCCTGATTTTAAACAAAGGGAAAATACATCAAAAGTAACATTGGGCCTTGCCTCATAAATAATCCCTATAACACCAATCGGCACGGTTATTTTACTAATGTGCATGCCATTGGCCATAGTACGTTCTTCCAATATTTTGCCTAATGGTGTTGGCAGCGCCGCTACGTTTTTTATTTCTCCGGCAATATCCCGTATGCGTTCAAGAGTTAGTTTTAGCCTGTCGTACTTTGGGTCATCCTCCCGCATCCTGTCCAGGTCTTTTTTATTTTCTTTTATTATCTCCTCACTGTTGGCAATAGCCGCTTCTGACAAATCAATCAATACTTTGTTTACCTGTTCACTACTTAATTGGGCAAGTGATTTGCTTGCCTTTTGAACGGCTTTAAAATTTTCCGTCAGCGAATGTTGTCCTGTTATCATTTGGTTTAATCCTCATTTAAAAATAAATAATCATAATGCACCAATGCCTTTTCATGCTTTCTGTGCATTAAGTCCATTGCCTTTTCCGAATTATATTGCGCCTTGCCCACGCCTATTTTTTTACCTGTGTTGCCGGTTATTTTAATGATATCCCCCTTTTTAAAACTTCCCTCAATTTTAATAATACCTACAGGTAATAAGCTGGTTGGTTTATTGGATCGCAATGCCTTCTCAGCGCCTTCATCAATATAAACAACGCCCTTTACGAATCCTTCGGAATGTGCCACCCATTTTTTAACGCTGGATATATTTTTCCTTGGTTTAAATAAAGTACCAACGGGTTTATCTTCAATAATATCAATTAAAATATTATCCTCCTTACCATTGCCTATTTGTACCGGGATGCCCATGCCGGCCACCTTATTTGCCATGTTGCATTTTGTAAGCATTCCGCCCCGCCCGAAATTGGATT
>JAVHOI010000489.1:0-5908 GCA_036169975.1 Ferruginibacter sp.
ACTTTATGGTTTCAATAAAAGTATCAACAAAATTTTTATAAAACCGGACAGCTATTCTTTTTCGGTCTTTCAAAGATTTTTCGGGAAAGGCGATAGCAAGGTTGGCCATCACCACTTTTTTCCTGTACCCAAATACATGATTCATGAATAAGGCTATAAGGTGGCTCAGGAGATATAAAACAAAAAAAGGCAGTAATGATGCCAGGTATAAAAAACCATAAACCAGGTAATACATTATGCGAAGATAATGTTTAACCTTTATCGGCATTGGGTGCATTTTAGCGAATACTCAATCAGCAAATGATAAATACAAAAACTTTTAGCAGCTTATCGCCATAGCATTAGGTAAAATTAAATCCGGGTGTTAAGTTGGTTTCAAAAAATAGTTTCAACTCAACCTGCCTGAGTTTCAAAAATAAATACACATAACCCAGGCAATTTATAATAAAATATTCTGAATCATTTTATTCTTTAAAGGATAATCCGTATTAAAATGCAAGCCCCTGCTTTCGTGCCTGAATTGGGCACACTTTACAATTAAATAAGAAACCGTAATCATATTCCGGAGCTCACACAACTGTGGGGATACCGCCGTTTTTTCATACAACGCTTCCGCTTCTTCATACAAAATATCCAATCTTCTCATCGCCCGGTGCAGCCGCTCATTATTTCTTACAATACCCACATAGTCGCTCATAAGCAATTTCATTTCCTTTAAACTTTGCGTAATCAGGATCATTTCTTTTGGCGCATTGGTGCCTTCCGATTTCCAGTTGGGTACTTCAGATAAGTTCACTTTGTTTTCATTACCACCGGAAAATGAAGAAGGGCTTTTCTGCTCTTTTATTTTCAGGACGCTATGCTTATAAGCCCTGTGCGCAAACACCATCGCCTCCAGCAATGAATTACTTGCCAGGCGGTTGGCGCCATGCAACCCGGTTGATGCGCATTCACCTGCGGCATACAAATTTTTAATGGATGTTCTTGCCCATTCATCCGTTTTAATACCACCGCAACTATAATGCGCAGCAGGCGCTACCGGTATCATCTGTCTGGCTATATCAATTCCTATGCTCAGGCATTTTTCATAAATGTTTGGGAAATGTTCCGTAAACTTTTCTTTATTAAAATGCCTGCAATCCAGATAGACATGCTCCGTACCATTTATTTTCATTTCATTGTCAATCGCCCTTGCCACTATATCCCTTGGCGCCAGGTCTTTTCGTTCATCATAACGCTCCATAAACGCTTCTCCGTTAAGATTGCGTAAAATGCCTCCATCACCACGTACCGCCTCTGTAATTAAAAAACTATGCCCACGTACTGCAGGCTCATACAAAGCGGTAGGATGAAACTGGATAAACTCCATGTTTTCAATTCTTCCTTTTGCCCGATATACCATCGCTATACCATCGCCTGTCGCAATTGCCGGATTGGTAGTGGTACGATATACCTGCCCGTTGCCACCTGTTGCCAATAATGTAGTAGAAGATAATATGGTTTCAATTTTGTTGTTGTTCAGATTCAATACATACACACCGTAGCATTCAATACCGGGAGTAGTCTTGGTAACTAAATACCCGAGATGATGTTGTGTAATAATATCCAGCACAAAACAATGGCTGAGTATCTGAATATTGGATTTTAGGCTGATGGCTTCCAGCAAGGCTCTTTCCAATTCTTTACCCGTTACATCTTTGTGATGGATAATACGAAATTCGCTGTGGCCGCCTTCTCTGCCCAATACGTAATCGCCAGCCTTATCCTTATCAAACTGCGCCCCCCATTCAATAATTTCTTTTATTCGTTCCACCCCTTCCTTTACTACAATTTCCACCACTTCCCGGTTACACAATCCATCGCCGGCTACCAGCGTGTCTTCAATATGTTTATTAAAACTGTCTTTATCAAAATCCATCACACCTGCAATGCCGCCCTGTGCGTACTTGGTATTGGTTTCGTCACTTTGCGTTTTGGTTATAATGGTAACTTTTTTATCAGGGCAATCTTCCGCTACTTTTAAAGCAAAGGTTAGCCCTGCTATACCACTGCCAATTACCAGGAAATCTGTTTGCATAATTATTACTGTTGATTGAACATCAAAATTAACTGATAAATGAGGAAAAAGAGTTTCATTATTAATTTAATAAATTTTCCTCATTTTGAAAAATTGGGAAATGATACTGATATTTATTGACCGGCTTTTGATGAAGATTTAAGCTGTATAGGATTTTATAAGGCTGAAAGAAGTAAGATGTTGAGCAATAATATTAATGAGATTTCCAAGACCCTTTTTTTTAATTGACGCAACATTAAAACCCAACTGTTTAATCACAAATGGCGAAATACCCTGTTTAATTTTAAAAAGAGACCATTTTGTTCAAATGCTAAAACGCTTCCATTACAATTACCTAAATCATAATCCGGGCGTATTTCCAATAAAATAATATCCAGCTATACCAATAAACCGATATGTCCTTTATTCACCTGTATGTTTACCTTTTGATAAAATGCGGCAAAATAATCCATTGGTTTTTTCAAGGATAAGCGTTGGTTGTATTATAGATTCTGGCTGACTGATTACCTCATCAATATTTTTCGCCCGCATTAGTAAAAAGGTGAAATGAATATAGGGAAAAGAAATTCGTGTGCGTTTATGTAGCCAACCTTTTAAAAATTGACTTTTTAAAAGTTATACAACCTTAATGTCTTTGTTTTTATTTCTCAATAATCCATACATCATTACAAGCGCCGTGATTATTATTACCTGTACTATTAAAGATTTATTAGCCGACAGGATACTTTGGGCGGGAGTTATTGAGAAAAAAAGAAGGATAGTGATAAGGCCTCTGGGTGCGATAAAAAGCAGGGGCATCAATGGCAGGCTGGATATTTTTAATTGAATAGCACGCAATGTGAATATAGCAGCTACAACTGCTACGGCCCAGGCAAGGGTTGAAGTATTGATTATTTCCGCTGTTTCCATCAGGTAGCCAAATAGTAAAAAGAATAAAGACCTGATGAGGAAAGTAGCTTCCACAATCAGCTCTTTAAATTTTTTTACTTCTTTATTCAATTCATCGGGACGCAACTTTTCTATCAATTTAAACCGCTTCATTTCATCAAGGTTGCCAAGGAATAAACCAAAGAGTAAAATAAAGACTAACGAGGGAAGATTAAATTCTTTGGATACTTCATAGATTAAAATTATCAATAAAATAATAGGCGCGAATTTTATAGGATGTTCAATTTTTTTGAGTAATATGGATAGCCCCACCGTAGCAATAAACGATATGATTATGATAAAGAAAAATTGCAATAAAAACATTCCGATGGATTCTATTTGAAAGCCGCTGCTGAGGGCGACAAAATTAAAAAACAACACTCCGAAAATGTCGGACAAACTACTTTCATAAATTACGAATTCCTTATCGGACGTTACCAGGTTTTTTACGCTTGGTATGGCAATAGCGCTGCTGATAACACAAAATGGTATAGCATTGATAAGGCTATTTTTAAAAGAGGCATTACTGAAATACTGAAAAGAAAAGGCCATCAGAAAAGCCAGTACCAGCAATGGTACCAGGGCAACTGTAAAGGATTTTATTATCAGGCTTTTCTTTGATTTATTCAGTTCCAGCTCCAAAGATCCTTCCAGTACGATCAGTATGAGGCCAACGGTTCCCAGTATAGGCAACAGCATTGTTAACTGAGGTATGTTCATGTTCATCAATTGCGAAATCTGGCGTACGCCCCAGCCCAGCAATAATAAGAAAATCACGGAAGGAATCTTTGTTTTGGAAGACGAATAATCGAACACATAAGCAAGCAATAATAATGTACACAAGGTTATAATGATTGCTGTTGTCATTGGGTAAAGTTAAGGATTTGATTTTGCCCCTTTTGGAGGAATATTGGGTATTGGGAATTCCAAATAGAATGGGGGTCAGGTTATACCAGCGCCTGCTCAAAATCAGTTAAAATATCCGCCACATTTTCTATACCCACACTCAGCCTGATGAGACCATCCGTGATGCCAAATTTTTCCCTTTCTTCTTTGCTTACTCCCCGATGGCTCATACTTGCCGGGTGAGAAAGAAGGGTATCCACCGTACCCAATGAAATGGCCCTTACGCACATTTGCAATTTAGAGATAAACCGTTTGCCTGCTTCAATGCCGCCCTTTACTTCAAAGCTCATCAAAGCCCCCGGATGTTTCATTTGCTTTAGTGAAGTAGCATGATCGGGATGCGATGGCAGCCCCACATAATTTACACGGGCAATGGCTGCATGCCGTGAAAGATAATCCGCTACAATCAACGCATTGCTGCAATGCCTGTCCATCCTTATCTCCAGCGTCTTCATGCCGTTGATGAGCAGGAACGCATCAAACGCATTGCTGTTGCCCCCAAGCAACACATGCCATTTCCACACTTTGGTTTTCATTAGCTCAATATCTTTCCCTATCAATACTCCGCCAATGGAAGTGCCATGGCCATTTAAAAATTTGGTGGTAGAATGAACAACAAAATCAACCCCGTATTTAAAGGGTTGTTGCAGGTAAGGTGTGGCGAATGTATTATCTACCGAAACAATTATCGCATGTTGTTTGGCGATAGCGGTAACCGCGGCAATATCCACGCATTGAATGGTGGGGTTGGCGGGGGTTTCAATATGTACCAATTTGATTGAAGGGTTTTTTTTGATGGTATCTTCCACCACATTCAAATCCCTGAGGTCGGCGATGATTGTATTGATACCAGCCTCTGCCAGTACTTTCAAAAATAATTCGTAAGTGCCGCCATACAAAGAGTAGTGAGATAAAACCGCATCGCCGACTTTTAGGTTACTCATGAAGAGCGTAGTGAGGGCAGCCTGCCCGCTGGAATGCAATAGCGCTTTTAATTTAAGCGGTTCTCCATTTTCGTTTACAATTCCAAACGCTTCCAATGCCTCAATGGTTTGTTCTGCCGCGGTAAAAGTAGGATTGCCCCACCGGCTGTATATCCTGCTTTTATCTTCGCCCGCAAAACGCTCCATGCCCTGCTGTGCCGTATCAAATGTAAAAGTAGAAGTAGCGTAGATGGGTGTAAGATGGGAATATTCCGCATTCTCATGGCCTGCGCTATGTAATGCTATCGAACCGGTTCCGGTGAGGGGAAATTTTTTAATTGGCATATCTATGATTTTTATTTGGCTAAAAGTATTCAAAATATTCCAATCAAATATTGGCGCCCAGGAATTTTGATGCTATTTCATAAATGCTGCTCCTTTCTCCTTAAGAAACTAGCCAAACTATTTTGGCACAATTAATGTTTTCCCGTAGAAAAATAATATCTTACCATTAATAAATAAAAACGCAGCATGAATAAATTATTCAGGGGATTAATAGCCGGCTATGGCGCAAAAAAACTTGGTGGCGGGTGCTTTAGCACGATTATCATTTTTATCATCATTTACTATTTATTAGGTAATTGCAATTCCTGATCATAAAGAAAAACAGGGCATGCCTTTAAAACATATTTGTTGGAAGTGTATTTCATGACTGCCTTATATAAGGCCGTTTATTTACAAATTGAAATAAAATTCAGGTAACTCCGGTAATAATAATAATCCCCCGTTTCGGCATTCAATGAAAAAAATAAAACACACCGCATTTTATATTGCCCATGATGGTGATAAAGATTGGCTGATGGATCAAATGATGGAAGGGAGCCGGTTTGACATCCAATTAAATACGTTAAGGGGCGAAATTTTTTCAAACAACACGCTTCAATATTTTATTGATGAAGAAATCCGGCATGACCATTTTGAAATCGCTGCCGGGGAAAATAATACCCTTACCAATTCATCTAATGGCGAACAAAGAAAAGCATTACTTTCTTACATCATCGCTAAAAAGCCGGAC
>JAVHOI010000490.1:0-5894 GCA_036169975.1 Ferruginibacter sp.
TGGTACACCATCGCGGCACGAAAAAGGGATTTTATTTTACCCGACTCAGTGGCAGGCGATGCGGCAATAGAAGCGCCATTCATTTTTAAACATGAAAAATATTATTACCTGTTCGTGTCTTTTGATTATTGCTGCCGCGGAGAAAAGAGTACCTACAAGATGATGGTTGGACGAAGCGAAAAAGTTATCGGGCCTTATGTTGACAGGGATGGTGTTCCAATGAACCTGGGTGGCGGCTCGGTGGTATTGGAAGGGAATAAAAACTGGTATGGCGTAGGGCACAATGCAGTGGCGGCTTTCAATGGAGCAGATTACCTGGTTTACCATGCTTATGATGCAAATGATAATGGCCGCTCAAAACTGCAGATCGAAAAAATAAACTGGATCAACGGATGGCCATATATTGGCAGGCGGCCCGCATTATGACTTTAATTGTTTATCAAAATAAATTTTTTTTAATGATCAACCATAGCAGTTGTATCCTGGTGTATGGAATCAGCGGCAGACAGGGATGATGAGCAATAAACTTTTGCCCGGGAAATAATAAAAATAAATATTTCCATAAAAAATAAAAGTACGGGTAAAGGAAGAAGCGATTTTTTATTTCAGTTGACCTAAATTCGCAATTGATTGCTTCATCTAAAAATATTTAAAATGAAAAAAATATTATTTCACCTTGTTCTTTTAGTGTTTGTCATGGGTACTGTCAAATCACAATCCACTATATCTTCCGCTGATAGCAGCAGAATGGCCTGGTGGAAAGATGCCAAGTTTGGGATGTTTATTCATTGGGGCGTGTATTCCGTTCTTGCGGGCAGCTACGAAGGCAGGAAAATACCCGGTATTGGCGAATGGATCATGAACAGGGGAAAAATACCAATCAGCAAATACAAGCCTTACGCCAGCCAATTTAATCCCGTTAAATATAATCCGGAAGCCTGGGTTAAAATGGCCAAAGACGCGGGCATGAAATATATCGTCATCACTTCCAAACACCATGATGGCTTTGCTTTGTTCAACACTACCGTTACTGATTGGAATGTGGTGGATGCCACACCTTATGGCAAAGACCTGTTGAAACCATTGGTAGAAGCCTGCCGTAAACAAGGGATGAGAATTGGATTTTATTATTCCCAGGCACAGGATTGGAACCATCCCGGCGGTTCCGCAATTGGTGGGCATTGGGACAAAGCCCAGGATGGGGACATGGATGTTTATCTGGATAGGATCGCTGTGCCCCAGGTGAATGAAATTTTATCCAATTACGGCGAGCTTGATATTCTGTGGTGGGATACCCCGCAGGATATGACACCCGGCCGTGCGGAAAAATTTCAGCCGCTGCTAAAACTGCATCCCAACTTAATTACCAATAACCGCCTTGGTGGCGGCTTTAAGGGCGATACGGAAACGCCGGAGCAGTTTGTTCCATCAACTGGTTTTCCCGGCAGAAACTGGGAAGCTTGTATGACCATGAATGATACATGGGGATATAAAGCCGATGATTCCAATTGGAAAAGCGCGGCAACCATTATTAAAAACCTTGCGGAAATTGTAAGCAAAGGAGGAAACTTTTTATTGAATGTCGGCCCTACCGCCCTGGGAGAAATACCAAAACCAAGCATTGACAGGTTGGCACAGGTAGGCCGCTGGATTAAAATAAATAAGGAATCTATTTATGGCACTACTGCCAGCCCATTTGCCTATTTATCCTATGGGCGTTGTACCAGGAAAGCCCAGAAATTGTACCTGCATATTTTTGATTATCCAACCAACGGAGAACTGCCTGTACCCATGGCCAACAAAATTAAAAAAGCATATTTGCTTGCTTCGCCTTCAAGGCGGTTAATGGTAAAGGCTGAGGGCAATCGCTCAGTGATTCGGTTACCACTACATGCACCCGATAAAATAAATACGGTAGTGGTGGTAGAATTTGACGGCGAACCAATCATAAGCCCATCACCTATGAGCGGTAAATTTGCAGTAGTATCTTCCCAAAAGTCTGAAGCCGAAGGAAGTAAAAATTTGTTGGATGGCAATCGCCTTACCCGGTGGGAAGCTGCCGAAGGAGAAAGAAAGGCTTTCCTGGAAGTGGATTTAAAAAAGCCAATTGCTATCGCCAGCTTTGTCGTTGATGAACCCTGGCATCCATGGGATAATAAAAAACAGGACCTGACATTGCAGTATAAAGCGGGAGAAGAATGGAAAACAATTTTTAAGGCCAATACCAATGGTGTTGGATATGTAAAAAATTTTAAGCCGGTACAAGCGCAGTATTTCCGGTTGATCGTTGAGAATAATGATTCCGCCCCGACACTTTTGGAATGGCAAATGTATGGGCAGGAGTAAGGAATTAAGAATGAAGAATTAGGAGTGAAGAATTAGGAATGAAGAATCAGGAATGAAGAATCAGGAATTAGTGATGAGGAATGAGCAATGAATTATTTTATGCAAGGGATAAAACAGTGAACCTGCTCATACCTTAGTAGAATGAAATTGCATTAGCGCTTTGACCTTATTACCTTATTTATTATTAATTTAAAATAGGTACTACAAACCTGGATAAGGTAATAAACCTGCCTGACTACATCGGGCAGCCAGGGTTGAGATTTGATTGGGCTAATATTCTACTATGCTTTTAAAACTGGTTGTTAACTCATTTATAATAGCTTTAGAAAAGAAGGAGGTGATTTAAGTTTTTTGAAATTTACAAAGAATTTATCGGATTAAAAAGCCACGAATTTATCCCTTGCGAAGTATGAATAATATAAATTAGCTTGTTTAAAAAGAGTAATTAAGTAAAAATAATTTTTTGAAATATGGCGGATGTTTAGCCCTGAGGTGCGAAAAAATATAGCATTAGGTAATGCGCTGTTTTAATCAATCAATAAACATATCATTCAAAATAATACCCTTTGGATTTTTCAAATAGCTATAATGAAATAAACAAGGTAGTTAATGAAAATAACAGGCATGAATATCTATATCGGATTACATTATCATTTAACCAATTATCAATTAAATAAATCGTCATGAAAGCAACATCATTGTTTACCCTTGGATTTGCAGCTATTTTTGCAACCTCCATAACATCCTGCAACAATCAAAAAAGTAACAATAAAATGGAAATCAAAAAAGGAATTACTAAAGCTGCATTTGGAAATGCGGATGGAAAAGAAATTTTTCTATATACATTAACCAACGCAAAAGGTACACAGGTAAAAATATCAACTTATGGAGGCGTTGTTACATCGTGGGTTTCGGCGGATAAGAATAATGTAAGATCAGGCATCGTACTGGGTTTCGACAGCCTTAGCGGATACCTTGCCAGGCCGCCTTATTTTGGCGCCATCATTGGCCGTTATGGCAACCGCATCGCAAAAGGTGAATTTAAAATTGATACCACTGTTTATATACTGGCTGCCAATAATGCACCCAATCATTTGCATGGTGGCAATAAAGGTTTTGATAAGGTGGTATGGGACGCTGCCATTGAAAACGATTCATTACCATCTTTAATGCTTGGTTATTTCAGCAAGGATGGAGAGGAAGGATATCCGGGGAATTTGAATGTGGATGTACACTATACTTTGTCGGATGAAGACGAATTAAAAATTGAATACAATGCGAATACGGATAAGCCTACAGTCATCAACCTCACCAATCATAGTTACTTTAATTTAACCGGCGATTTTACCAACACTATTCTTGATCATCAACTTGAAATAGATGCTGATAACTATACGCCTGTTGACAGTACCCTGATCCCTACCGGCGTAATAGCTTCCGTGAAAGGAACGCCTTTTGATTTTACCAAAGCAATAAAAATTGGTTTGAGCATTGATTCGGTTAAAGGGGGGTACGATCACAATTTTGTATTAAATAAAAAGGATACTACCCTGCAAAAAGCAGCTACATTAACGGATGATAAAAGTGGCAGGATGCTGGAAGTATTTACCATGGAGCCGGGACTGCAGTTTTATACCGGCAATTTCCTGGATGGCACCATTAAGACAAGTGATGGAAAAGCGATCAATCAGCACACCGCCCTTTGTCTTGAAACACAGCATTTTCCTGACTCACCCAATCAGCCAACATTTCCAACCACCATTTTATTGCCGGGACAAAAGTATCACACCGTTACAGTGTATAAACTTTCCGTAAGCAAATGAGGAGCAAATTTGAAAATTTGAAAATTTGAAAATTTGAAAATTTGAAAAGGTGCAAATGTGAAAATGAGCAACTTAAAAACCTAACTGAAAATTCCCAACAGAAAACAGAAAACAGAAAACAGAAAACAACAAACAATAAACAAAAAAACATGAAATTTTTTATTGACACGGCAAACCTGGCCGATATACGGGAAGCCAATGAACTGGGAATACTGGATGGGGTTACGACTAATCCTTCATTGATGGCAAAAGAAAATATAAAAGGTGAAGCCGCTATTGCAAGCCACTACAAAGCCATTTGCGAAATAGTGGACGGTGATATCAGCGCCGAAGTATTTTCAACCGATTTCGCCGGGATTGTGGAAGAGGGGAAAAAGCTGGCGGCTATTCATCCCAACATTGTAGTAAAAGTGCCGGTAATAAAAGAAGGTATCAAAGCCATTAAGTGGTTTACCGACAATGGGATCAGAACCAACTGCACATTGGTGTTTAGCGCCGGGCAGGCCATACTCGCCGCAAAGGCGGGCGCTGCTTATGTTTCACCGTTCATTGGCCGAATAGATGATAGCGGATGGGATGGCGTACAACTGATAGCGCAAATCAGCAATATCTACAACATACAGGGTTTCGAAACGGAAATATTAGCGGCGTCTATCCGCAACGGAAACCATATCGTTGCCTGCGCTGAGGCCGGCGCCGATGTATGTACATGCCCGCTTTCTTCCATCCTGGCTTTATTAAAACATCCATTAACGGATTTGGGATTAAAACAATTTTTGGCGGATGCCGAAAAAATGAAAATCACTTCATAAAATATTTATCAGCATTTCTTTTATAATATTTTGGCACTAATAAAAATCGCCTCTAAAGTTTGAGAAAGCAAATTAGAAAATAAAAGTACAGGGGTCAGCCAACTTCGAAAGTGGCTGGCCTTTAATTGTAATGATTTTTTTTTACTAACGCTTATCGGTTTTGGTTGGGTAAATATTTTTTTACAACAAGGCACTAATCAACAATCAATAACCGAAAGACACCGTTAATAGTTTTTTAATGCGGGGCATTTTCCTGGGGCATTTCTTCTACCTGGCTTAATGTTGGTGGCAGTTTTAATATGAGCTGGAGTTATAGAGTGAGCGGAGAGAGATATTTAAAATTGTGGACGATCTGCATTAATACGTGAGGCATAATTGCTTTATAACTCCACCGACATTAATTCCTTTCCTAAACTGTGCATTGCACCTTCAATTTTTTTTATTTGTGCTAAGCGAGGTTTTTTTAATCCAGAAGCGTAGTGTTGAAATTGTTTTTGATTTATACCTGTCATACGTTCTAAAGCTGCATTTGTAAAAATTTTTTTGTAGAAGTTCAAAAAACTTTCAGCATCAAATTTGAAAACTATTTCATAATCTTCTTTTAAAATAGAAGGAAGATTTACATCTTCGTTATACTTTTTTAATAAGTTCATTCCAGTTAAAGCGGATTGTTTAGCTTCTTCAACTGTGTCGCCATGTCCGTACACCCCTGGAACATTTTCAGCATAGGAAGTATAGGAGTCATCGCTTCGTTCGATGATTATTTTAATTTTTTTGTTTTTTATCCTTGATTGTTTAGCCTGACTTGTTGTGCGTTTTGTATTCATTTTGCGTTTTACTTCTGCGTTTATATTGCTTTAAATAAATGGAGAATTTAACCTCCATCTGTTTAACTAAGCAACGGGGTAATTTA
>JAVHOI010000491.1:0-5891 GCA_036169975.1 Ferruginibacter sp.
TCCGGCCTTTGCCAATGGCTCTGATGATATCGGCAGTAGCATAATTAGCATCGTTGCCTATTTCTTTTATGGAGGTGAAGCCATTGTCTAAAAATTGTTTGGCAACAACGGAATCTCTGAGTGCACGTGGGGAGTGCTTTAAGTTGCATACGTTTCATTCATTGCCAGATGCCGGTATTTTTCATTGGCGGGGATATGTACATGGCAATCCATCAAGCCCTGTAATACCCACGAATTAGACAGATCAATGAGTTGTTCGGTACTGTTGTACGAAAGATTGGAACCCACTTCCGATAAGCTACCCTCCTTAATAATGATGAGTTGATTTGCAAGCATTTTTCCCGTTTTAGAATCGAACAAATGCCCGGCTTTTATCACTGTATTTTGAGACCCTGCTGAACAGCCGATAACAAGCAACAAAAAGACAAGAAAATTTGATTTCATTTTTATTTTTTACTTATTCTACCCCAATTTATATATATACTTTTTAAACTAAATCAATCATCGCCTTGTTTTGAAGCTTTACAAAACAAGGCGATGATCATTTTTTGCAAGGAATCCTGTAACCTTACTTTGAATCGTTGTTATAAATCTCCCGGATGCATACAAATTTGCCATTCTGTTTTTCAAATACGGCAATATATTTCCCACTCCCAATCACTTTACCGGCAGCATCTTTATAAATTGTTTTTCCTACTTCGGTGGCCACATTTCCCTGCGCAAATACATCGCTAGTTTCAAAAGCGATGCTGGCATATTTAGCAGGCTTTGCAAAGTCGGCTTCCTGCTTTTTTTGAATGGCGGCTTTGCCTGAAAGTGTTGGTTCGCCATCCGGCATGCTCACGGCATCATCGGCATACATTGCCATAAGCGCACTGATGTCTTTGGCATTTTGCGCCTTGGCCCATGCGGTTTCTACAGCAACTATTTCGGAACGGATCTGCGCCAGGTCAGGTTTTGGCGTTTCAGTTGCAGTTGCTGATGCAGGGGTTTCCTGCTTAGCTGCTTCCTGGCAGGAAGCAAACATTAATACGCATGCTGCGTAAACCGGAAGAAGAATTGTTTTTTTCATTTTGTTTTATTTTAAGATGAATAATAAAGAACAATTTTAATACTGAACTATAAATAACTCAACCACCATTTTTCTTTGTGACTTGTTTTATATTTATCGTACCATTTACATAAAGGATAAAGTGCGATAATTACAGCAGCCCATATCAAATAAACTATTGCCAATCCATAACCCTCGCCGGGCGCAATAAATAAAAATGGAAAATGCCGGCCTACATTAGCTGCATCCTCAAACGAATGGCCCCTTGCAAAAAAACAGATAGACGCCAGCAGGTGAATGAGGTAGATATGAATGATATAATAGAAGAAAGCCGTTCTTCCAAACACGGTCATGATGCTGGTAAATCTATTTTTGATGTTTTCCATAAATGCCAACAGCAACAAAGCCGGGCCGATGGTAATGCAGAGATATAATAATGAAGGCGGATATTTATTTACTTTTATAAAGGAGAGGAAAGTATATAAACTGTTTTTCTGTTCGCTCCATGCAACCGGGTCGCCATAAACATTGGTAAAGCGTAAGGCAACAAAAAATACTATCAGCCATAAACCAATTTGTACCAATATTTTTCTGCGCTTTACCGCTGTATATTTTTGGGTAAAGAAAACGCCTGTGCAATATCCCAGCATCATTACACCCGTCCATGCCGGGAATGGATATACCAGCATGGCATTGTGATTATCAATAATTGGGTAAATTGCAAACACCCCATGGTGAAAAATATCCCACCAAAAGTTAGGTTTAAAACCGGGAGCCGATTCCGGAATATCTAAAAGGTTGTGCCCAAAAACAAGTACTAACCCTAATGCTAAAATAAAAGGATAGGGAAGCCGGATAAGTATCAGCAAACCCAATACCACCATGCTTATACCAATAGCCCATATTACCTGGAAGGGAAAAATATCATACACTGGATTAAACGTCCATGCCATGGCAACAATAACCCACTCTGCAAAGATTAACCACAGGCCCCGTTTAATTAAGAATGCGCCAAGTTGTTTTTTTGTTTTGCGTAAGCCTTGCAGGTAAACAGATGTACCCGAAAGAAAAACAAAGATGGGCGCACAGAAATGTGTTATCCACCTGGTAAAATATAACAGGGGTGTGGTGGTTGCTAAATTCAACGGGTCATCCAGGTTGGCGCCGATATGAAAATAATCCCTTGTATGGTCCAGCGCCATGATGGCCATGGCAATGCCGCGGAGGATATCAATTGATTCGACTCGTTTTTTTGTTTCCAATGTTGTTGACAGGTGGATCATAAATTTTAAGAATTTTTAAATGATCAAACAAATTAATTGTTGGGTTATAAGTGGATTAATTTGTTCGATATGGTAATGATAAAATAGGTTGGATAGTTAATTTTGGTTTCATCTGTTGCGAAAACACCAATCAGGTTGCCTCCCGATTTTTTTTAAATTTCTTTTTTGATTAATGCTGCTGTTATTTTATTTTCATTTTATTGAATGTTTACCAGGTTGATGAAGTGAAGCATACCGGGGATTATTTTTCCTATTCCTTCCATTTGTGTTTATTTGGCTAAAGCCAAATTAATAAATATTTTTTTTTAGTCCACAGGCTAAAGCCTGTGGCAATTCACTTCAGCAACACACCATAGCAATTCACAGTGGCAATTCTTTATTTTATTAAAGCTGTAAGGCGTGATTATATTTTTCGCTTTAGAATTATTTTATTTTAGATTTAGAAATTAGTAGTTATTCCAGTCAATACGTTTCATTCCATTCATTTTAATTTAACTCCCTCCCAACTTATTGTTGATTTATCTTCCATCATTGCCGTATGATACAGTTTTATGGAACCGCCTTCCTGTGGCTTAAATAAATAGGTGCCGGCATCAGGCCCATAGTCCTCAAAAGTATTGTGGCCATTATACTGCAGTGGATACCCCCCGTTAATACTTGATTCATTTTTAATCCATAATAAATTCCCTTTTCTATAAAAGGTTACTTCTTTTATTTTATCATTATTGTTTACAAAAGTTCCCGACAACTGTTCAATGACGGTGGCAGATGCCGGTATTTTTTCCATCATGGTAACATTGAACAACACCGCTTTTTCACCATTTTTTTCTTTGATATCGAGTATCCGTTTTTTTGAGGAAGGTGAAGCGGAAGATGCGTCTGTTGACAGGTACTTGTCGCCGGTGAAATACAACTGTGTAATTAAGCCCTGGTAACCTTCCGCGGAAAATAGCAGATGAAAATGTGCCGGCCGTACAATTCCGCCACCTATTTCGTAAGGTACAGGGAGAATGGTTTTAAAGCTATAGTTGCCATTATCATCGCAGTAGGCTTTTGCACGGTATTTAAAATCGGGGGAATCATTATCATATACGCCGGTGCCGTCACAATGCCACAGTTCAACGCAGGCATTCTTCAACGGTGTTGTACAATCTTTGTGTTTAACCTGCCCGCTCAAAACGATGGGTTGCCCAACAGCATTTTTTATCCGCAGGTTGGTACGAACCGGCGCATCCGGCCTGTAAAACGGACCAAGAATATCCGTGGTGGTTTCGCAATCGCCTTCAAAGTTGTTACCATTGAAGCGTACAAAACCAGTGGCGCTTACCGCCACTGCGCAAAGGGCGGTATTTTTAATAAAGTTTCTCCGTTGCATAATATTTATTTTAAAGATGAAAAAATTCTTTTATGATGATTTAACAGATCAGCTATATTCATTGCCATGTAGAATATTTTCGGTAAATATTTTAATTACTAATTCAACCGATCTATTCCCTCTATTATCCTATAAGGCTTTTTAAAAAAATCATTTATCGTTTCATTAAATTGTTTGCTGTAATTAATGGGCGTGGCATGTCCCGAATTAGGCAATATCCATAAATAAGATTGCGGAATTGATGCTGCAATTAGAAGGGTATGCTCTGGCAGCAGGGCATCATGATCGCCGCCAATAACAAGTGTGGGGCACTTGATGGTTTGTAATTGCTTCAGGGTAATATTTGGCTCCCTTGTCATCATTTCCAATAATTTGTATTGATTTTTTATTTCGGGAGTTTTTGGTACAGCTTTTAAAGAATCAACAAGGGCTGCCAGCCAATGAAAAACAGATGGTTCAACTGCTGTAGTATCGGGCCACAGGTTGGCACCGGTAACAGCCAGTTTTTTCACTTTCTCCGGATGGCGAATAGCAAGCAACAAACCGTTGATACCGCCATCGCTCCAGCCAATCACCAAGCAGGAATCCAAATGCAGATGATCCAGCAAAGCATTTAAATCATAGGCCATCATTTCGTAGTTTAACGAATCACCTGTATCAACAGATTTTCCCTGTGCCCTGCTGTCGGCAAGTACCACTTTGTACTCTTTGGAAAAATAAGGTACCTGGTTGCTAAAATCCTTGATGCTGCCACCATTGCCATGAATGATGAGCAGGGGCTTGCCTGCCCCATATATTTCATAGTACATATTGATACCTCGGATATTGGCGTACTTACCTGCTTTTGGATTGTTGCCATACTTAGTTTCGCTTTGTGAATAAACAGGTGCAATAAGTATTATTGCAAGGGTGGTAAATAAAATTTTAATTCTCATGTTGGTTTAAATTTAATTGATTGCTTGTTTTATTGTTCATTTCCTTTTTCACTTTTATTTATTCTTTAATTTTTATTTTCATTAAAAATAAAACAGACCTTTTTTCAGACTACCGAAATGACCGGCAAATGGGTAATAGTTCGTAACCGTGCCATAGCAATGCCATTTAGAAGGATTTTATTTTCGCTTTTTACAAAAAAAAATTGCCATCCTTTTGCAATGGCTCATGTCTCAATGAACCATTGCACAGGATAGGCTGACTTTGCACTATTATTTTTTTATTCCTTAACTAATTTTGAAAAGTCTCCGTAGATATACTCCCTTACTATTTTGCCATCCTTATTAAAATCGTCAAACGCCACCATTGGAATTTTTACTACTTCCCCGGTTTTCTTCGACTTGCCAGACCATGTCCACCATGATTGCACCGTCATCCCATCATCTTTTTTGTATTGCAGATAATCCGGATAGCCAAATTCTTTTTGGGCAACGTCATCGTAAAAATCAAAATCAGTCATCCACATTTTCATCGCATCCGCAATCGGGATAAATTTTTCCATACCGGATACCCAGAACCTTGCCGTGTCGGAATAGATCATTTTGAGTGCTGTTACATCCTTTACCAGATACGCTTTTACAGTATTATTTACCGCATCAATGTTTGGATGTTTGATGTAGATGGTGCCGTTCTCTTCCTGCTGGCAAAATGCTGCTATCCCAATCAGGAATAAGCTTGTTGTTAAAATAATTTTTTTCATTTTTTTTATTTTTGATTTTCCTACTCGTCTGGCTTTTCGGTTTCGCCCCCGCTAAAATACCTGAGCGGGGCAGGTTTGTTTTTTAAAGGGTCACTGATCTCTCATTTATTTGTATTCAATTTATTTTCAACATAGCCTTCCGATAAATGGCGCTTCCTAAATGAGCCTTCCAAATAAGCGGCATCCTTCTCAGAAGGCTTTTCAGGAAGTACAGGTTTGTTTATAATTCCACCGGCATCGACATAATGATGGGCTCCAATACGGTATGTTTGGCTTTTAACTGTGCATTTTTCGGATCATTTATGATAGATCCAAGCAGCGCCAAATCGATAACTTCTACAACCAGTACTACCGATTTTGGATCATCCGTATCCTGATACGATTTAAAACCTGATACTGCCGGAGCAAATATTTCTACCCGTTCCTGGTGGCCTTTGAGCCATGCGTCAATATCACTTACTTTGTGTCGAACCACGATTGTTGCCATTG
>JAVHOI010000492.1:0-1299 GCA_036169975.1 Ferruginibacter sp.
GAATTGTTAGTCGAAGTCAAGGGTGCCCATCGTGAGGTGGAACCTGTAGCCTGAGAAGCCAGTATTGTGCCAAAGAAGGAATGGAAACATGCCGGAGGGCAGGACTGAATCTCAGCGTGAAGTTGGTTCCGGAAATTGTAAACGGATATAGTCTAAAAGTACCAACAGGCAGCCGGTAATTTTTTGAGTGAAATGAAAGTAGGCACAGTATCCAAAAACGGAGGACATAAAGCCTTTTAGCAAACGAAGAACACGTCACACATCATGAAGAGAAACCAGCGTACACGTAAGTACTTATGGTGGTGTAAGAATGCAGGCAGGCAAATAAAAGCTATCTTCCTGCTCAATTTGATCCTGGCCGCGGCCAATGTAAAAACTGGCCAGATAGAAAATCCCTTAAACCTTTTGACTAGCTGATTAAAGATCATGACATAAAAAATTGTTTAGACAAAAACATTTCTTTACCCTATATTCATACAAACCTTTTATCCATGCAGGCAAAAAATATTGATGAGGTAATCAGTCAGCTCGAAGCGATTATACAACAAACGCTTACCGATGAAAACCCGATGGGTTATTTTGCCGCATTATATCACCAGGTAACCGTTAGGGTGAAAGAAGGCATTGCCACGGGCTATTACACGGATTGCAAAAGGATGGAAGCGCTGGATGTATTATTTGCCAATTGTTACCTGGAAGCCTACACGCAGTTTCAACAAAATGAACCATGTACCGAAAGCTGGCGATATGCTTTTGAAACCACCAAAAAAACCTGGCCCACGGTATTTCAAAACCTGCTATTGGGCATCAATGCGCACATTAACCTTGACCTTGGCATAGCGGCAGCGCAAACCTGTCCCGGTGAAGGCATCCATGCATTAAAAGATGATTTTGATAAAATAAATATTGTACTGGCAGGCCTGGTAGCTGATGTTGAAAAGAGCCTCGCTGAAATATGGCCAACGCTCACGTTTTTATTAAAACGTGTTGGAAAGATGGATAGCTATCTTATTGATTTCAGCATGCAGCAGGCAAGGGACGGTGCCTGGAAGTTCGCTACCGGACTGGCTTTAATGGATACCCGGACGCAGGAGGCCGCGATAAAGGAACGGGATAAAAAGATTACTGAAACCGCATTGCTGATAAGTAAGCCGGGTTTTTTTATCAGCCTCCTTTTCCTTGTTATCCGGATTGGAGAAATGGGTTCCGTAGCTAATAAGATTAAAACATTGTGGAAGAAGAAATCATTATAAATTGGGTATTTATATTTATTCCCCACACGCCTGTAATTTTAAAAAT
>JAVHOI010000493.1:0-5885 GCA_036169975.1 Ferruginibacter sp.
TGCAACCATGGCGTACAGGTAAAGTAATCAGGATTGAAAACGAAACGGAGGATACCAGGCGTTTCTGGATCCGGGTGCCGGAGTTAACTTCATTTGATTTTATTCCGGGGCAGTTTGTAACACTCGATCTTCCCATTCATGAAAAGCCCAACAAACGATGGCGCAGTTATTCCATCGCTTCCTGCCCCGATGGCACCAATATCATCGAGCTGGTAATCGTATTGGATAAAAGGGGCGCCGGCACACCTTATCTTTTTAATGAAGTAAAAGTTGGCGCCGAAATTTCCCTGCGTGGGCCGCAGGGCGTATTTACCCTGAAGGAACCATTGGATGAAGCCCTCTTTTTAATTTGTACCGGCACGGGCATCGCCCCGTTCAGGAGCATGATACATCATATCAAAAACAATAACCTGCCACATAAAAATATTTATCTCATTTTTGGTTGCCGCACAAAAGGCAGCCTGTTATATTATGAGGAGTTTACAAAACTTCAACATGAAATGGCCGGGTTTTATTATATCCCTACCTTATCAAGGGAACATTGGGATGGCCACAACGGGTATGTGCATGGCGTGTATGATCTGTTATGTATTGATAAGCAACCGGCCATATTTTACCTGTGCGGATGGAAGGGCATGATTGATGAAGCAAGGGCAAGGATAGTGGAAATGGGCTATGAAAAAAAGTCGGTACATGTTGAAATTTATGGGTAAAGGTTTGCCTGTAATATTTTTTTTAAGGGAAAATGCGGGTAAAAGAATATGACCAATATCATTTGCGCCTATGATTGGTACGATGTTTTTGAGTGGAAGGGGTATTATTATTTTTTGCTAACTTGCGTGCCTGATAAGTCATCAGGTAAATTGATTTTTTTTATGGGTGCATCCTCCATGATTGTTTTGATTCTTGCGGCATTGACATTCTCCACTATCGCGGTTTTAATTGCCAGGGCGGTTACAAAATATACCACCAATCCCCAAAAGGGGCAGCCTTATGAATGTGGTATCCCAACCCATGGAAAAACCTGGACCCAACTCAATGTGGGCTATTATTTATTCGCACTGATATTTTTAATTTTTGATGTGGAACTTGTTTTTTTGTTTCCCTGGGCGGTGGTGGCAAAAAAGACGGGATGGATGGCATTGGTTGAAATCGTGATTTTCTTTTTCATCTTGTTTATGGGCTTTTTATACGCACATAAAAAGGGGGCGTTGAAGTGGATGTAGGGCAGCCCCACCTATCCTCCCCAAAGGGGAGGGAAATGTGATAGATTGCTGAAAAGATAAAAGCGAAGTTGATAAATATAATAGTAAAGGTTTTAAAAAAATATTAGACAACTCTTTAAATAATGAGTAACACTTCAAATAATTCAGAGTCTTTTAAAGCCCCTCCTTCGGAGGGGTTGGGGGAGGCTATCCCCGGTGGAATTGTATTGAGCAAGCTGGACGATGTTATCAACTGGGCACGTTCCAATTCTTTATGGCCGCTCACTTTTGCTACCAGTTGCTGCGGTATAGAAATGATGGCCGTGGCTTCGGCTAAATATGATTTTTCCAGGTTTGGGTTCGAAGTGGCAAGGGCCTCGCCACGCCAGGCGGATGTAATAATTATAGCCGGCACCATTGTTAATAAAATGGCGCCTGTGTTAAAAAGGTTATACGATCAGATGGGCGACCCCAAATATGTAATCGCCATGGGTGCCTGCGCCATCAGTGGCGGCCCGTTTTTTTATAATACCTATTCGGTAGTAAAAGGCGCCGATCATGTGATACCGGTAGATGTGTATGTAGCCGGCTGCCCGCCAAGGCCCGAAGCGCTTTTACACGCATTGATGACTTTACAGGAAAAAATAAAAAGCGGACTGACGAGGGAACAGATAAAAGTTCCAAAACCAGTATCTGGCGGGGATAAATTGCACCAGGTTTAATTGATAAGGATAAGATGACCAACGAAGAATTAAAGGCGAAAATTACGGAACTGTTACCCACGGCCACTTTTGAGGAAGGCGGGCAATGGCTTACCATTAACGTGGCCCCCGCGGACTGGCGCTCGCTGGCAGGGCGGCTCCGGCAGGAGGCTTCTTTATTTTTTGATTATCTTTTTTGTCTCACCTGTATTGATTGGAAGACGCACCTTACCATGGTGTATCACCTCGATTCCACAAAATTCCGGCACAACATTGTAATTAAATCAAAACTGGATGCGGCCAACCCCGCAATAGAAACGGTAAGCGATATCTGGAAGACGGCTAATTTTCACGAACGGGAAGTATATGAAATGTTTGGCGTTGATTTCATCAATCATCCCGACCTGAGGTTACTTATTTTACCGGATGGATGGGAAGGAAAGAAACCAATGCTAAAGAGTTTTGAAGACCCGGTGAATATGATAAAATTGTAAATGGGGCGAATAAATCTTTAAATGGAAAAATGAAAAACCTTACGATATTTTTTAACATTGGTTCCCGTTTAAAAATAATCGGAATTGCTGAAAACCTTTGTAGTTAATAGTTTAGGCCCCTCTCCCCGGGAGAGGGGTTGGGGGTGAGGTAATTAGGAGCTGGCAAGGGTTTCAATATTTTTTTAGGGCAACAACAATATTTTTTAACAAAATTTAAAAGTTCGCCGCATCGGCGGCGATGGGTAATGGTTGAAGAAATAGGCACAACACCGGAAGGTGATATAATCATAAACGTAGGGCCACAGCATCCTGCCACGCATGGCGTGTTGCACCTGGTAATTACGATAAGTGGCGAAACCATTAAGAAGGTAGAACCACACCTCGGTTATATTCACCGCTCCATCGAAAAAATGTGCGAAAGCCTTACCTATCGCCAGTTTATTTACGTCACCAGCCGTATGGACTATCTGTCGGCCCACATCAATAACCATGCTTGCGCACTTTGTGTTGAAAAAGGTTTGCAATTGGAAATACCTTCCCGGGCACAGGTGATCCGTGTATTGATGGATGAGTTGACAAGGATCGCTTCGCACGAATTGTGGTGGGGTGCAATGGCAATGGATCTCGGCGCATTCACGCCTTTCTTTCACGCCTTCAGGGAAAGGGAAACCATCAACGACATCATGGAGGAAACCTGCGGCGCAAGGCTTACCATGAACTATATGGTACCCGGCGGCGTGATGTATGACCTTCATCCCGATTTTCAAAGAAAGGTAAAGGCATTTATCACTTTATACAAATTGAAGATCAATGAATATGATGAGCTGGTTACCGGCAATATTATTTTTCAAAACAGGATGAAGGGAGTAGGTTATTTATCCGCGGAAGATGCGGTTTCCTATGGCTGTACCGGGCCAACGGCCAGGGGTAGTGGCGTAAGCAGCGATATCCGCAAATTGTATCCCTACGAAATTTATGATAAGCTGCAGTTTGATGAAATGTTGGAAACAGCGGGCGATTCATTTGCAAGGTACATGGTGCGGATAAGGGAGATGAATCAGTCCATCAGGATAATAGAACAATTGATTGATAATATTCCCGAAGGCGATTTTCAGGCAAAGACGAAAGCCGTATTGAAATTACCGAAAGGGGAATTTTACCAAAGGGTGGAAACGGCAAGGGGCGAATTGGGCGTGTACATTGTAAGCGAAGGCGGCACTACGCCCTACCGGATTAAATTTCGTTCACCGGGTTTTTCCAATCTGTCCGCATTGGATCAAATGGCAAGGGGCAGCAAGCTGGGCGACCTGGTAGCCATGATGGGAACGCTGGATTTGGTGATACCGGATATTGACAGGTAAGCAGCCGCACCTTTCCCCGCCGAATGGGAGGAAAAAGAAGGAGATTGTTGTAATGATTAATGCGGAGATATGATTGGGTTTTTGAATATTGTTGGATGCCTGTTTTTAATTTTTTTTTGGCCAGGCAGCAGAACCCTGATTAAGCTTCACAGGCGTCGCACTCTTGTACAGTTGTGCAAGATGCAGCATTCTCAGCTTTCGAGTGGAATCGTATTTAGCATGGAAATCAAAAAGACAAAAAATCGATTTTACATAGAAAATTAAACAGACAACACATTAAAATGAATAACTATTTACATGATTCAGGGTCTTTCTTAATCCTCCCGCTAACCAGCGGGGGTGGGGGGGCTTTATGTTAAGCCTTTCTTCCATATCTAAATTTATTGATACCTGGTTAAGGGGCATCTTTAATCCAGCCTGGACGATGGTCATTGAAATGGTCATCGCGGGGGTGTGTGTAATTGGTTTGTTCGCCATACTCGGATTGGTATTGGTGCTCATGGAAAGAAAAGTGGCTGCATGGATGCAGATACGCCTTGGGCCCAACAGGGTAGGCCCCAAAGGGATGTTGCAATCACTGGCGGATACGGTGAAGCTATTGGTAAAAGAAGGCATGACACCGGATGGCGCGGATAAATTTTTATTTAACCTTGCGCCCTTCATCGCGATGATGGTAGCCATGCTATTGATGGCGCCAATCGCTTTCGCCAGGGATTTTCAAATGTGGAACCTGAATATAGGCGTGTTGTATTTTTCGGCTATTTCTTCCATCATGGTCATCGGTATTTTAATGGCCGGTTGGGCAAGCAATAATAAATATTCCCTGATGGGAGCCATGCGCAGCGGGGCGCAAATAGTGAGTTATGAATTATCCGCGGGCTTATCTATTCTTTCGGTGGTGGTGTTGGCGGGCAGTTTAAACCTCAACGATATTATTCAATCGCAGGCGGATGGCTGGTGGATATTTAAAGGCCATATCCCGGTAATTATTTCCTTCATCATTTTCATAATAGCGGTAACGGCGGAAACCAACCGGGCGCCATTTGATCTGGCGGAAGCCGAATCGGAACTGACGGCGGGCTTTCACACGGAGTATTCGGGAATGAAGTTCGCCCTGTTTTTTTTAGCGGAATATATCAATGTATTTATCGTGTGTGCCATCGGCGCTACCTTATTCCTTGGTGGATGGATGCCCTTTCATATCGGCCACTGGGAAACGTTTAATCATGTGATGGATTATATTCCGTCAGCTATCTGGTTTTTTGGAAAAACATTTTTCCTGATATTTCTGATCATGTGGTTCAGGTGGACATTTCCCAGGTTACGGATAGATCAGTTGCTCAACCTGGAATGGAAATATTTATTACCCATCAGTATGGTCAATATATTATTGGTAACATTAATGGCGATATTGGGGTGGCATTTTTGAACGGGAAGAATATATGTCAGGAGATCACTTGATTATTGAATATTGAGCATTGAATTGAATGATTTAGCTCAACTTTTGAAATGTTCAATACTCAATGTTCAATACTCAATGCTCATGAAAGAGGAAACAGCTTAACGACATTGTCGAAATCGCGGAACGAAAAGCAGTAGCAATATATTTGAGAAATTATGATTTTGTTGCGCAGCTTAAAATAAAAATTGATAACACATTAAATAATGTTTATAGTAAAATATATAAAAGAAGTTTTTAGTGGTCTGAAGTCGCTGGCAGTGGGGCTTTGGCGTACGCTTTATTATTTTACGCATCATAAGGAAATCATTACGCAGCAATATCCTGATAACAGGGAAACATTGAATTTTCCTGAAAGGTTCAAGGGCGAGGTGGTGATGCCGCATGATGAAAATAATGAACACGCCTGTACGGGTTGTACCGCTTGCGAACTTGCCTGTCCGAATGCCACCATCAAGATCATTACCAAATTTGAAACTACGCCTGAAGGAAAAAAGAAAAAAGCGATTGATAAATTCGTGTACCATCTTGAATTGTGTACGATGTGCAACCTGTGTATTTTGGCCTGCCCATCCGATGCGATCAAAATGGCGCAAACATTTGAACACAGCGTATATGACAGGGCTGACCTGACAAAAATTTTGAACAAGCCCGGATCAAAAATC
>JAVHOI010000494.1:0-5865 GCA_036169975.1 Ferruginibacter sp.
AATATTTTTATCTCCATTAATGAAATCCTTGACAGATAAGGTGATTAGATACTCATTGAATCGCTGTAGTTAAGTGCGGTTTATGTTGGTGAAGTAATCAGAAAACTGATTATAAATGAAAAAATATATAGTTGAATACGGGAAATCAAACCTGTTATTCGGCTTATGTGCCCAACTTAATACTGAGAGTACAAGGTTTGTTTTTGCTGAGTAAAGATTTTTGAAAAAATCGAATTGCTTTTTTCAAAACATATTCACCAAATCCTTCATCCTCCATTCCGGTAACACTTTCAACATCGTAAGTTTTCCATTGCTGATAATTGCTTCTACAGTAGTTTGATAAGGCGCATGAAGTTTAAAATGTACGTCCCGGTCTTTTGGCCAGGCAGGGAGGAGGTAAATCTTTTTGTCGTCTGTTTGTAACAACATTTCCTGTAGGCCAATCATGCCGCTGCCTCCCCAGTTATGGTCGGGTGTCCAGTCGAATCCCGGGCCCCAGAATGCAGGGAAGCGCCTGCCTGAATTTTTTAATTTTTGAATCGTTAGTGCAGCGGCATCTTCGGTTAATCCGAGCCGGGCTGCAAAAATATTATCTTGTTTCCAGCCAACTGAACTTCTGAATTTTACCGCATTGCTATCGTAACGGTAAGTGTTGATCGCTGTGTCTAATCCGGGCCTGCCAATGCCATAAATGCCCCAGGGATAAACAGGGTAGAGTTGTGGTGTTTCCGTGTTGTTGATTCTTTCCCAAAGCCGGGCAGGTGCAATGGTTGGATGCCCGTAAAAACTGTCAAAACTGATAGCAGGAATGCGGTTAAGCATAGTATCCCAATGTTTTCTTTTTTCCTCGTCCAGGTATTGTTTGGGCAATTCAAGTAACCGTGTTATAATGGTTGTTAAACCCGCAATAGTGCTGGTGGAATTATACGCCATCTTATAAGTTTCGGCAGCAGAGCCGGGATATAAGATCAACTGCCCGTTACCATCCAGTGCCTTTATGCCCCGCTGCTTTGCTAAATATTGGTAATGTTCATTAAAAAAGGTCAGGCAACTTTCTATAAACGGGATGTATTCGTTAATGTTCTTATTTTCATATCGTTCCTGTTCCAGCATCATCAGGCAAAATTCGAGCACCGTATCCCATTCATATTCAAGCCAGGCATTGTATTCAACTCCTTTATCAAATTCCACATGGCGTTTTATTCCGTATTCCGCATAATTGGGTAAGCCAAAATTTTCCAACTGTTCGGCGAAACAGGCTCCTTTGTGATTCCAATAAACTTTACTCCTCAGCTCCGCAGTTTTTAAATTTTGTAAATAGAAATCAAATTGTGGTTTCATCATTTCAAAGTCACCGGACCTGATCATGGGAAAATAAACCAGGCGCTGGTTCTGTGCAGTATGTGTGCCACCGCCCCAATTCCTGAAATCAGGCGTGTATTTTAAACTGCTATCGGTAAGCGATGGATCATAAGTAAACAAGCCGCCATTAAATTTCGTGGGATATTTTCCAAAGGCATTGCAGCCAAGCATGTACCGGAATAACTGGTAATTTCTTCCAGCCTGCCATGGCGCTGAATTTTCGTTTATTGTTGCCGGGTTGATGAAAATAAAACTTCTCTTCCAGAATTGTTGCCACCAGTTACGGGTAGCCGCCAATGATTGCCTTTCCTTTCCTTTTGTTTGCTGAATGGTTTGCTGTAGCACTTTTTGCCATACGGCGAAGGATTCACTTTGCTGGTTGTGCAGGTAAATATGGATGGACTGGTTTTTTACCGCTTTGCTGTTTTGCAATTTCCATCCTTTAAAATCGGTATCTAAATATGTGCCTGAGCTGGTACCTGCCGGTTGCATATTGTTGCCCTGCATCATTCCGCCAAAGGTTAAATTGTTCAGCGGATTGTAGAGCTGGTCTTTTACTTTTTCCAGTCCCTGCTCCGCTACGGTGATGTCGAAAATGGACGGCGCTGGTTTATTGCGGTGGTAAAATAAAACGCTGTTTTCGCTGAAGTTGATTTCATCTTTATAAGTGAATTCTTCAGCAGGTGGCGCCCATTTATAGGAGTTGGCATTGTTTGCTTTTCCTATGGATGGCCGGTCACGGTAGCGCCAGCTTTCATAGATAGCGGTTGACTTTACCGGTTTACTGGATTTGATATCTACATGAACGACTGGTTTAAAAACATCCACCCAAATGAGCAGGCTTGCATTGAGGTTTCCGTTGCTGCCGGTTAATTTTACGGCACCTTCCTTTAGCAGTAACTCCTGCTTAAAACTGCCGCCGGCAAAGGGATTGGGAGATAATTGAATTCTTACCCTGCCTTGTTTTAACAGCGCATTATTTTCATCAAAGCTGCCGCTTTGTGCCATGTAAAAAAACACTTCGCCTTTTTCGACCCATACATTTAACCCGATATCACCGCCACCGCAGGGCATTGATTCACTTGAATTTTTACCCGGCTGATTCCAAACTATATTGCAATTATCTAATTCATTGACTTGCGCATGAATGGCTGAAGAAAAACAGATCAGCATTAAACAAATAAAAATATGGATGTAATTTTTAAACCACCGGTTTACCAAACTGCATATAGGTACTAAATTTGAATACGCTACCGAAGAGGGAACCAAATTGGTATGATGTACAAGTGTGCGACGCAACGCTGCTGCCATATATTTTTCTGCTGGTTTCATAATTTTTTTTTCTGCATACCACCAGTCATCTGTTCTGAAGGATGATGTCGGCAAACCATCTGTTCCAAAAAACTCACCTGTTACAAAATATTGTAAGGGCCACCTGCGGCCGGAGTCGAAATGTTTAGTTTCCATTTACCGGCAGCATTGGTTATTGTGGTAAGTTTTTTATTATTCCGGGAAGCGGCAATACTAACAGTAATGCCAGGCGTCGCCCATCCCCAAAATTTTACGGATGCCTTTTGTTGCAACATCATATTGTCAGTAAAAATAGAGGGGAGCTTTACCTGTGCGAAAGAGGGAAAAGGAATGTATGCAAAAAATAAAACCATAAAATGGAATGACCTGACTATAAATTTCATGACTACAAATGTATGCAATCATAAAGAATAGCAGGCAGGTATTTGCTTCTTCACCGGCAAGAAATTTTTAACAGGTACAATAAAGCGGATTGTGTAAACACCACTTTAAAGCCTGCATCTGCTTTGAAAGATTGTTAAATATTGATGAAGGGTAATTACCCGGTTTTGAATACTACCTGCCTGGCTTTTTTCAATAATTTGGATTGACAAAAAAACAGGTTTTGTCACCGCGGTTTCGTTGTTAAATGGAGATGTTGTTTTTATATATTTTCTAATTTCCCGGGTTAGGTTTTCAGGGGTATTGGTGGTATGAATTTTTTTCCCAGGCTCCAAAGGGTAATCAATATAATTAGTGAGGGTATCCCAAATTTCTTTCCGGGAATCAATAGTGTATTTATATTTAAACTGCCATGTATGCTTAAATACCAGTAGCCCGCCCAAGGCAACCTGCCTGTTGATGGCAGTGTATATTTTATTAAGATATTTACAAAATAGTTTCCTGTCTTTCCATCCCGCAAATTTGCAATGTTTAGGTTTTAGCTGATAACAGGGGCAATAGGGTAACTGATGTTTACGATACATCAGCCCGGGAAATTACGGGAACCTGGCCGGCCCGGCATTGTATTTACCGGCGAAAATAAAATCAGTTTATGCGACGGATTTTTTAAACCAAAACTTCCCATCGGGCGGCCTTGGGCCAGGTGTGGCAAATAAAGAACTGACCAGGAGGATGGCAACCGTCGGAATGTATCCGGATATAAAATTGACGGGCCACATTATTGTTACCAGTGAGGGGTATTATTCTTTTGCTGATAAGGGGCGGCTACCACACTTTTTTTATTCCAAAAAATTACCTCAAAGACTTATTTTTTATGCCGATAACACTATATTTACCAAAATTTGACAAGTCTAAAAACAATACTGTGGCAAACCAATTTGGAAATAGGATAAAAGAACTGAGGGAGCAGCAAAACCTGTTGCAAAGACAGGTAGCCGCCCAATTAGATTTAGATACGCCTTTGTTAAGTAAAATAGAACGGGGTGAACGTACCGCTAAAAAAGAAATTGTGACACAACTGGCGCTAATACTGAAAGCTGATAAAAACGAACTGCTAACTCTTTGGCTGGCCGACCAGTTATTTGATGTGATAAATGGAGAGGAGCAGGCGGGCGAAGCATTAAAATCGGTATCAAAAAAAATTAAAAAGAACCAATGAATGGAGAGTCATTAAATATAGAACAGGACAACCTTGCTAAATTGATGCAGCAGTTTCCTAACCTGTTTACGGAAGGCAGACTGGATTGGGAAAAACTAAAAGCTACTTTCAGTGATGATATTAATTTTGCCAACGAAAGATATGTATTGAATTGGGCTGGTAAAGGCGATGCGTTCAAAATATTGCAGGTGCCTACAACGGCTACTTTAAAACCATTGCCGGAAGAATCCATCAACTTCGATACAACAGAAAATATTTTTATTGAAGGTGAGAATCTGGAAGTGCTGAAAGTATTGCAGAAAAGCTATTACAATAAAGTAAAGTGCATCATCATAGACCCGCCTTATAATACCGGCAGCGATAGTTTTATTTATCCTGATAAGTTTAAAGAAAATAAAGCGGACTATGAAAGGCGCATAGGCGACAAAGATGAAGAAGGTTACCTGATGAAGGAAGGCATGTTTCGCAAAAACAGTAAGGATGGTGGCCACTACCACAGCAACTGGTTAAGCATGATGTATCCCCGTTTGTTTTTGGCTAAAAATTTATTGAAGGACGATGGAGTGATATTCGTACATATTGATGACAATGAAGTACACAATTTGAGGCTTATTATGAATGAAATTTTTGGGGAAGAAAATTTTGTCGATTGTATTATTTGGAAAAAAAGATATGGTGGTGGTGCTAAAGAAAAACATCTTGTATCTCTCCACGAATATGCTTTGATGTATGCAAAGAAAATTGACAATCTAAATCCAATATTTATTCCAAATAATCAAGAATCCATAGATAGATATTATACAAAAAAAGACAAACATTTTGAAAACCGTGGAGGTTATAGAACCCACCCTTTAGAAGCAACTAAAAGCATGGGAGAAAGGAAAAATCTTGTTTACCCAATTCCAACACCAGATGGCTCTGAAGTCTTGCCTAAAAGACAGTGGCTTTGGGGTAAAGTACGAACATTAGAAGCACTTAAAAAAGATGAATTAGAATTTTTGAAAGATAAAGATGGGAATTGGTCTGTTCATACAAAACAATATTTAAAGGATGAGAAAGGTAACGAACGTGAAATAAAAGCGTTTTCTATAATTGATAATGTTTTTACTCAACATGGGACTAATGAGATTATTGAATTATTTGGAGATGCTCAAATATTTTCATTCCCCAAGCCTACAGGCTTAATCAAACAACTCTTAAATGTTGGAATTGAAGAAGACAACGAAATTATACTTGATTTTTTTAGTGGCTCTGCTTCAGTAGCCCATAGTGTTTTAGAATTAAATACTGACCATAAAAACAGACACTTCATCATGGTGCAGCTTCCAGAGCCTGTCGAAGAAGGTAGCCCAGCATTCAAAGCAGGTTATAAAACAATTGCCGATATATCAAAAGAGAGAATCCGTAGGGCAATCAAGAAAATTGAAAAAGAGAAAGCAGCGAAACCTGATATGTTTGATAATGGCAAACAGGATTTAGGTTTTAAAGTATTTAAACTTGCCCCTTCTAATTTTAAAATATGGCGAAGCAGTGAGGTAAACGAAGAAAACTTAGTGCAGCAATTAGAAGCATTTACCAATCCCGTACTTGCC
>JAVHOI010000495.1:0-5859 GCA_036169975.1 Ferruginibacter sp.
ACCTCATTTAATAAAATATTTTTCTCAGCATAAACTTTCAGTACTACCTGATTTTAAATTGTTGTCACTACGCTAAGGGTTGCCAACCTTCAAAAGGTTGGCAACCCTATTAGAGCAAGCCTTCACCACATTTAATAAAATATTTTTCTCAGCATAAACTTTCAGTACTACCTGATTTTTAATTGCAGTCACTATGCAAAGGGTTGCCAACCTTTTGAAGGTTGGCAACCCTGGGGTACAGCCATCATCCCAATTTAATTTTATTTTTTCCGGGTTAAAATTTCAGGACTGCATCAATTTTAATTGAAGACAAATTATTTATTGAATAAAACAATTGGCTAACATTTTACGCCAGCTAAACTGTAATTTTGCGGCATCTAAAAAAACGATCATGAATATCGCTTCTTATATTGACCATACTGTTTTAAAACCCACAACGACTTTAGCGGATATAGAAAAACTTTGCGCCGAAGCAATACACTATCAATTCGCGGCAGTATGCGTGCCACCGCTGTATGTAAAAAAAGCCAAAGAATTAGTGACAGGTTCTACTGTAAAAGTGGCCACCGTTATTGGCTTCCCGTTTGGCTACTCCGCTATTGAAGCCAAAGTAGCGGAAGTGGTATTGGCGATAGTAGATGGCGCTGATGAACTGGATGTGGTAATAAATATAAGCGCCATTAAAAATAATGACTGGCAATTTTTGGCCAATGAAATCAACGCCATTTTGCCCATCGTAAAAAACAAAAAAAAGACGATTAAAATAATTATTGAATCCGGTATCCTTACCGATGAAGAGATCATCAAATGTTGCGACCTGTATGGTGCGGCAGGTGTTGATTTCATAAAAACATCCACGGGATACGCCGCCAAAGGCGCTACCCTGGAAGCCGTGCAACTGATACGAAAACACCTTTCGGATAATATCCGTATCAAAGCAAGCGGCGGCATAAAAACCTATACATTTGCCAAACAATTAATAAATGCCGGCGCTGACAGGATAGGTTGCAGCAGCAGTATCGCCATTGTAAATGAAGCAGACCAGCAAAATTAAATGGAACAGTTTTTGTCAACCAATAACCATGAAAAAATTAATTTTTATCCCGGTTTTCTTTTTATCAACAGCCGACATAAAGGCGCAAAATATTGAACAAAAAGACTCAACCGCATATTCAGGAAAAGTGGTTGTATTTAAAGATAGCCGGTTAGATATTTTAGCTAAGAAAGAAAGCGAATTTAATGAAGCGCTTGCGCTTGGATCAAAGGCCGCTAAAGGCTACCGCCTGATGGTGTTGAGCACCAACGACCGTGCGCAGGCAATGAACCTGAGGGCGAGATTATTGCAACGCTTCCCCGAACAGAAAGTTTACATGAGTTTTCAACCGCCATATATCAAATTGAAGTTTGGGAATTTTTTGGAAAAAACGGAAGCGGACCAATACAAAAAAGATATAATCAATGAAAGGCTGGTTTCTACCAATATATACCTGGTGCCGGAAATCATAGAAATAAAACCAGACAGGAATAAGGAAAAAGAAAATTTATAATTTATTTTGAAACCCGTGAGTGAATCATTACAACAGCAAATAAGAACGCTTGCAAAAAAATATACCGGAGAATACATCGCTATCCGCCGCCACCTGCATGCACACCCCGAACTGAGTTACCAGGAGTTTGAAACATCAAAGTTTGTCCAGCAAAAATTAAGCGAACTAAATATCCCTTTTGAAATAAAAGCTGGTACGGGAGTAATTGGTTTGTTGCATGGAAACAATCCGGGCAAACGTGTAGTTGCTTTAAGGGCGGATATGGATGCGCTTCCAATAACGGAAGAAAACGATGTGCCTTATAAATCAACCGTTGCGGGCGTAATGCATGCCTGCGGGCACGATGTACATACCAGTTGCTTATTGGGCGCCGCCAAAATTTTAAGCGAATTAAAAGAAGAATGGGAAGGCACCGTAAACTGATCTTTCAGCCCGGCGAAGAAAAAAACCCCGGTGGGGCAAGCCTGCTGATTAAGGAAGGCGTGCTTGAAAACCCCGCCCCGCAAAGTATTTTCGGATTGCATGTACATACCGTTCTGGATACAGGCAAACTCAGTTTCAGGGGAGGCATGGTAATGGCAAGCGCCGATGAAATTTATATTACCATCAAAGGCAAAGGCGGCCATGCCGCGGCGCCACAATTTGCCGCCGATGTTATCCTGATCGCTTCTAATTTAATTGTAAGCCTGCAGCAAATCATCAGCAGGAATAATAACCCTTTCAATCCTTCAGTACTCACCATCACCTCATTCCAGGGTGGCAATACAACCAACGTGATACCTTCGGAAGTGAAGCTGATGGGCACTTTCAGGGCAATGGACGAAGCATGGCGGTTTAAAGCCCATGAACTGATAAAAAAATTATCAACGGAATTAGTACATAGCATGGGCGCCGAAATTGACATCAGGATTGATGTAGGTTATCCCTTCGTGCTGAACAATGAGCGACTAAGTACATCGGCAAAATCAATGGCCGGGTCTTATCTTGGAAAGGAAAACATAGAAGAAACAGAATTGAGGATGGGCGCCGAGGATTTCGCTTTTTATTCCCACAAAATACCCGCTTGTTTTTTCAGGCTTGGTACCCGTAATGCCGCGAAAGGCATTACCATTGGCGGCCATACGCCTACCTTTAATGTGGATGAAGCCGCCATTGAAACCGGTATGGGAATGATGGCTTTATTTGGCGCTACCAATGCGGAATAATAAATCGTTTTATAAAAAAAGGTTTCCGGAAAATATTCTTTTCCCGAAGCCTTTATTGTTTAATTCTCATTGTAAATGATTTAGTACCTTGCACAAACTTTTAAACGGATGATTTCGCGAATCAATCTACTATCCCCGGAGGATAACTTGATTTTAAAATGTCATTAGCTTAACATGAATGCCACTATTTTTCACACGGATAAAAACATAAATAGAAGCAGGCCGTTGAAGTAAAATGATTTTGTCCTGAAAAAAAGTGTCCATAAGGAAGGCGGCTAAAAAAAAGAAAGATCATTTTAAAAAAAAATAAAAAAAAACAATTATCTCCATGATGCCCGGTAAGGGATAGGAAGCAAAAAAAAATATCATGTCAAAAGAATTAAGTAAGCAACAGGCACTGGAATATCATTCCAAAGGCAAGCCAGGAAAAATTGAAGTAATCCCCACCAAAGAATCAAAAACACAAAGAGACCTCTCCTTAGCTTATTCACCCGGCGTGGCTGTGCCCTGCCTTGAAATTGCCGCTAACCCGGAAGATGTTTATAAATATACTGCTAAAGGCAACCTGGTAGGTGTCATCAGCAATTGCACGGCCGTATTGGGACTGGGTAATATAGGCCCCGAAGCAGGTAAGCCAGTGATGGAAGGGAAAGCCGTACTATTCAAAATTTTCGCGGACATTGATGTATTTGATATTGAGATCAACGAAAGGGATCCAGAAAAATTCGTTCAGATCGTAAAAGCGTTGGAGCCTACATTTGGCGGCATCAACCTGGAAGATATAAAATCGCCGGAATGTTTTTATATAGAACAAAAACTAAAGGAGCAGTTGAATATCCCGGTAATGCACGATGACCAGCATGGCACGGCGATTATATCAGCCGCCGCTTTGCTTAACGCACTGGAATTGCAGAAAAAGAAAATTGATAAAGTACGTATAGTAGTAAGTGGCGCCGGAGCCGCGGCCATGGCCTGTATGAAATTGTATCAGTCGTTGGGCGCTAAGCAAAGCAACTTCATGGTGTTTGACAGAAAAGGGATTATTTACAAAGGCAGAGCTGGTGTAGATGACCTGAAAAAAGATTTTTGCGCCGATGAAAAATATAAGGACTACGACCTGGCAAAGGCATTGGTAGATGCGGATGTGTTTGTAGGCCTGAGCACTGGTAATGTGGTAAGCCCTGAAATGGTGAAAAGCATGGCGAAAAACCCGATCGTATTCGCCCTGGCAAACCCCGATCCTGAGATCACTTATGAAGACGCCATTGGCACCCGCAAGGACCTGATAATGGCTACCGGCAGAAGTGATTATCCCAACCAGGTAAATAATGTACTGGGCTTCCCGTATATATTCCGCGGCGCATTGGACGTGAGGGCTACCGGCATCAATGAAGCCATGAAACTGGCAGCAGTAAAGGCTTTGGCAGCCCTGACAAGGGAACCGGTACCGGATATGGTGAACCTGGCCTACAACGAAAAAACAATTACATTCGGCCCTACTTATATTATTCCAAAGGCATTGGATCCCCGCTTACTCTCCACTGTCGCACCCGCGGTTGCAAAAGCTGCCATGGAAAGTGGCTTGGCGAAATATCCCATTACCGATTGGGATGCTTATGAGCTGGAACTGAATAAACGCCTTGGATTGGATAACCAACTTAGCCGCATAATCGGTAGTAAAGCCAAAAAAGATCCAAAGAAGGTATTATTCGCTGATGCTGAAAATATCAAGATATTAAAAGTGGCGCAATTGGTAGTAGAAGAAGGCGTAGGCCATCCTATTTTATTGGGCAATGCAAAAAGAATATTGAAGCTGGCAGCGGAAAATAGCATTGACATTGAAGGCATGCCCATCATTGATCCAAAAGCGGATGATACTGAAAAATTGAGAAAACAATTCGCGGATTTGTTTTATGCAAAGCGCCAACGCAAAGGTGTTAACCGGCATGAGGCAAATAAAATAATGAAAGACCGCAACTATTTTGGCTGTATGATGGTGGAAAGTGGTGAAGCTGATTGTATGATCAGCGGTTTAACTAAAAATTATCCCGATACCATCAGGCCCGCATTACAAACTATCGGCATTGAAGAAGAGGTGGAAAAAATAGCGGGCATGTACATTATGCTAACCAAGCGTGGCCCTTTGTTCCTGGCGGATACTACGATCAATTTCAATCCCACAGCCGAAGAACTGGCGGAGATTACTTTACTCACCGCCAAAGAAGTGAAACAATTTAATATCGTACCCCGCATAGCAATGCTCTCCTATTCCAACTTTGGCAGCAGCGATTCGCCGGAAGCAAACCTTGTCCGTAAGGCCAGGGAATTGGTGAAGGCTAAAGACCCTACCCTTATCTGTGATGGGGAAGTGCAGGGCATTCTGGCTTTCAATAAGGAAATATTAAAAGACAATTACCCGTTTACGGAATTATTGGACGGGCAGGTGAATACATTGATCTTCCCTAATCTCGCTGCCGGCAATATCGCCTATAATTTATTGCAGGAAGTAGGAGGCGCCGATTCCATTGGCCCGATATTATTGGGATTAAAAAAACCGGTTCATGTGTTGCAATTGGGCAGTTCCATCCGTTCTATTTTCAATATGGTACTAATAGCGGTAGTGGATGCACAGATGAAATGCGCCACAAACATTCAGGCGGCTGGTAAAAGCAAGTGATGTTATTAATTTAACATTACACATCAACACTTCGGTAATTTTTAAAATTTTAAACCCTTATCTGTAAATACATGTAAAATGTATTTACAATTTTTATTTATTTATTATCAAGTGAGTGCAACACCTGAGTTTGACTAAAATATTTCGAAAATTTTCCTGTTTGAAAACCCATCAATTGCCTCCGGCTTTAGCCGGACTATTTAAATTGCTGTTTGCATCTGTATCAATTATTGAATCGGAAGTTTGCTAAAATCCATTTTTGGCTGAAGCCAAACTTGGTTTTTAATTTTTCTTATCCACTGGCTAAAGCCCAATGCCGTTAAGGCGTTAAGACGTTTTAAAAATTGCTACCAAAGTAAGCCGAAGAAAAAGACGTCGCAACGCCTTAACGGCAAGGCTTCTATCTTAACTAAATGACATTGGGCTTTAG
>JAVHOI010000496.1:0-1762 GCA_036169975.1 Ferruginibacter sp.
TAATATGAAAAATACCTGCTTAATCATTTCCTTACTTTGTATCATGAATAACCCGCTTATTTCTCAAACCGTGATGCCACTTTACAAAGACGGCATCCCCAACAGCAAGCCCACCAAAGATGAAGAGAAGACGGAATTTACAAATGGTATCACCATTATTAGTAAAATATCAAGGCCCACGCTGACTATTTTTCTTCCAGAAAAAAACAAATCCAAAGGCACGGCTGTGGTCATTTGCCCGGGCGGTGGTTATTGGGTAAATGCCTCTGTCCATGAAGGGACTGATGTAGCAAAGGAATTCGCCGCAATGGGTGTAGCGGCTTTTGTATTGAAATACCGCATACCGGATGATGCCACTATGGTTAACCGTGAAATTGGCTCATTGCAGGATGCGCAGCAGGCATTGAAGGTAGTCAGGGAGCATGCAAAGGAATGGCATGTAAACCCAGGCAGGATAGGCATCATGGGCTTTTCGGCAGGCGGGCACCTGGCATCTACCGCCGGTACCCACTTCAATAAGGTAGTAATTGCCAATGCCGAAAACACAAACGTACGGCCCGATTTCATGATACTGATTTACCCGGTTATCAGCTTTAATGACAGCATCACCCATAAAGGTTCGTCCGAACAATTAATTGGTAAAACGCCCACACCCGAAAAGATTAAAGAATACTCCAACGAATTGCAGGTGACCAATCAGACACCTCCAACTTTTTTGGCGCTTGCAGGTGATGACGATGTCGTGAACCCGCAAAACAGCATCCGGTTTTATGAGGCGTTGATACAACATAAGATACCTGCCGAAATGCATATTTACCAATCGGGCGGGCATGGATTTGGCATGAAACAAAAAAATAAAAATGAATTGTGGATGGAGCGGTGCAGGAACTGGATGGAAGTGAATGGCTGGATGATGCATTGAGGCTCGTCAACTTTTTGCATTCATGGTTGCCAACCTTTTTAAGGTTGGCAACCATGGCTTTTAAATGCTATAGATTTTCAGTAATTTTTCGCCCGTAAAAGGGTAATACTTCTCAATAAATTTTTATCATCCATTAAAAAAAATAAAGATGAAACATCTGTTTATACTTTTATTTTCCATAAGCATTTTGAGTATGCAGGCAAATGCCAATGACTACCCAACCCTGCCCATCGGCTCACATTTGCCAGGTTTTAATTTAAAGGGAACGGATGAAAAAATGTACAGCCCCGGATCGTTCGCCGGCGCCAAAATACTGGTGATCATTTTCACCTGCAACCACTGCCCCACCGCACAGGCTTATGAAGAAAGGATAAAACAACTGGTAACCGATTACAAATCTAAAGGGGTGCAGGTAATCGCCATTTCGCCCAACAATCCGCAAAGCGTCCGCCTGGATGAATTGGGCTATACGGAATATGGGGATAGTTTTGAAGAAATGAGGCTCCGTGCCAGGGACAAAAACTTCAACTATCCCTATTTGTATGATGGCGAAAATGAAAGCGTTTCAAAAAAATACGGACCGGTAGCCACACCGCATGTATTTATTTTTGATAATAAAAGATTACTGCAATACACGGGCAGGATAGATGATGTGGAAAACCCGGCGGGCACCCCAAAAAATAGGGATGCACGGAATGCGATTGAGGCATTGCTGGCGGGGAAGCCCGTGCCCGTAGCCGTTACCAAAACCTTTGGCTGCTCCATTAAATGGGATGACAAACTTGAGCTTGTTAAAAAAGGAAACGACCAGTGGGCAAAAGAACCCGTAACACTTGACAA
>JAVHOI010000496.1:1862-5857 GCA_036169975.1 Ferruginibacter sp.
AGCTTGTTAAAAAAGGAAACGACCAGTGGGCAAAAGAACCCGTAACACTTGACAATATAGATGAAGAAGGAATTAAAAAGTTGCTGAAAAATGAATCCGGAAAACTGCGCCTGATCAATGTATGGGCTACCTGGTGTGCGCCCTGCATAATAGAGTTGCCCGATTTTGTCAGCATCAACCGGATGTACCGTGGCCGCGATTTTGAGCTGGTTACTATCTGTGCGGATAAGCCGGCAAAAAAAACAAAAGCATTAGCTACACTTACCCGCCTTCAGATGGCTACCACCAATTACATTTTTAATTCGGATGATATTTATAAACTGATTGAACTGGTAGATCCCAAATGGCAGGGCGGCCTGCCCTACACATTAATAGTGGAACCCGGCGGTAAAATTATTTTTACCAAACAAGGTGGCATCCAGCCCATTGTTATAAAAAAAATGATCGTGGAGCATCCGCTTATCGGGAGGTATTATTGAGGAGGAATGATGAATAATGAATGATGCGTGATGAATAATGAGTAATGAGTGTAAAAGCGAAAAATTTTGAAAATTCCTTTTGTACTGTTCTCAAGCTGCGATATATTTCTGCAATGCGAAGGTGTATTTTTTAACCTGCATTATAACTTTGCCCGGCATCCATATCTAAACGGCGTTTAGCCGTTCGGGGTTGTGTCATTTTTATATTGGTTTACAGAAACCCAACTTTAGGTATTTGGTATTATACGGCGTTTTTATCCGGCTATTTGTTTCTTTTATCGCTGTTGCCAGCAAAAGAAAAATATAAACAAATAAAAATTATGCCGTGTGAATTAATGCCGCTATATTAGTGAATCCAAACAACTAAAATCCTATCCAATTTCATTATTTAAAACTCCAGGTTTTATTCCGCTGAAAAAATATTTTATTTTTAATTCATTTTTAAAGAAAGGTGAATATCACTATAAGTTTTGCCAATAAATGAATTTTCCGTTTTGCCATGTCTTATTGCTGATATAATAATCTGGCAACATTTCTTACAATATCAAAATCATTCATCAAAATAAAACTACCATGAAAAAGATTATTATTCTCCTGCTTATTTGCATTCCCGCAATATTATCCGCTCAGAAAAAGCAATACCCAAACATTGACATCCCTTTTAAAAAATATGTATTGGACAATGGCCTTACACTGATTGTGCATGAAGATCATAAAGCGCCCATTGTCGCTTTCAATATCTGGTATCATGTAGGATCCAAGAATGAAACGCCCGGCAAGACAGGGTTTGCCCATTTGTTTGAGCACCTGATGTTTAATGGGAGCGAACATTACAACGATGATTATTTTCAATTGATGGATTCCATTGGCGCCACTGACCTGAATGGCACCACGAATAATGACCGGACAAATTATTTTGAAAATATTCCGGTGAATGCGCTGGATAAAGTGTTGTGGGTAGAAAGTGACAGAATGGGTTTTCTTCTAAAGGCGATTGACACGGCAAGGTTAAATGAGCAACGTGGTGTAGTGCAAAATGAAAAACGGCAGGGCGAGAACCAACCTTATTCCATATCAGATGAATTAACCACCAAAAGCACTTATCCCCCCAACCATCCTTATTCATGGACGGTTATAGGTTCACTTCAGGACCTTGATGCGGCAGCGCTTACCGATGTGCAGGATTGGTTTAAAACTTACTACGGGCCAAACAATGCCATAATAGTAATTGCAGGAGATATAAAGGCAAATGAGGCTTATGAAAAAGTGAAGAAATACTTTGGTGAAATACCAGCCACCCCTCCAATAGCAAAGCATAGTGCATGGGTTGCCAGGATGGAAGGACGGCATTACCAGGTAGCACAGGACAGGGTGCCACAGGCACGCCTTCAAAAAACCTGGAATATTCCCGGATGGGGCACACAGGATTTGACCTATTTGAATTTACTTGGCGACATGCTTACTTCCGGCAAAACGTCTCGCTTATATAAGCGCCTTGTATATGATGAACAGTTGGCGACTAATGTATTTTTTTATACCGATGAAAAGGAGATTGGTGCCCAGTTTTATATTATAGCAGATGCGAAGCCGGAAGTAGCTTTATCGCAAATTGATAAGATCATTAATGATGAAATGCAAAAAATATTTATGCAGGGTGTAACGCCCGGTGAATTGGAACGTGCCAAAACAAGGTATTTTTCAGGGTTTATAAAAGGCATGGAACGCATTGGCGGCTTTGGCGGAAAATCAGATATTCTTGCCCAGTCCGCAACATTTGGCGGAAGCCCCGACTATTATAAAAAAATTCAGGCATGGACAAAAAATGCTACACCTGCCAATATTAAAAAGGTAGCCAATAACTGGCTTGCTGATGGCGAGTATGTGCTGGAGATTTTGCCTTACGGAAAATATTCCACTACGGCGTCATCCATTGACAGAAAAATACAACCTGCTTTAGGCACCGCACCGGTTGTAAAATTTCCTGAAGTAAAAAATTTCACCTTAAGCAATGGTTTAAAAGTGGCATTTGTACACCGCACCGCGGTACCTGTTGTAAATATGTCGCTCATGGCAAATGCGGGATATGCCGCGGATCAATTTGGGGAACCAGGCCTGGCTTCACTTACAGGACAAATGCTTACAGAAGGAACCAAAACAAAAACCTCGCTGCAGATAAGCGATGAACTTGCTGTCCTGGGCGCCGACCTCAATAGTTTTTCGGATCTGGATAATTCTTATCTAAGATTGAATGCCCTTAAAACCAACTATGACGCTACATTGCGGTTATTCGCCGATGTATTATTGAACCCGTCTTTTCCACAAAAAGATTTTGAACGTGTACAAAAAGAAAAGCTATTGAGTATTAAACAGGAGCAGGCACAGCCCGTAACCATGGGGCTTCGCATTTTGCCCCGCTTATTGTATGGAAGTAGCCATGCATACAGCAATCCATTTACAGGTTCCGGTACGGAGGAATCAGTAAAAAAAATTAAACGGGATGAATTAATTAAGTTTCATCAAACATGGTTCACACCAAATAACGCAACTCTTATTGTAGTGGGCGACATTACTGAAAATGAACTTAAAACAAAACTCGAAAACAGTTTGGCCACCTGGAGAAAGAAAGATGTGCCTCAAAAAAACATTGGCGAAGTATCAATTGCAACAAAGCCTTCCGTATATATTATTGACAAACCAGGCGCACTTCAGTCCATCATTTTTGCCGCGGAGATAAGCCCATCAGCTAAAGACCCGGATTACGAATCCATAAAAATGGCAAACAGGATATTGGGCGGCGAATTTACCTCACGCATTAATATGAACCTGCGGGAAAATAAGCATTGGTCTTATGGGGCTTTTTCCGTAAATATAGATGCTACCGGCCCAAGCTTCTTTACGGGTTATGCCCCGGTGCAAACGGATAAAACAAAAGAATCCATTGTAGAATTGCAAAAAGAATTAACCCAATACGTGGGAGAAAAACCCGCCACGGAAAAGGAGTTTAAAAAAGTGCAGAGAAATGCCGTAATGCAATTGCCCGGAATCTGGGAATCCAATGGTTCAGTGCTCTACACCTTACAGGATGCCATTAAATATGAAAGGGGTGAATCTTATTTGAACAATTATGCGGCTATGTTACAAAACCTTACATTGGAGGATATAAAAAAAGCTGCCACAAAAGTAATAATGCCAACTAACCTGACATGGGTAATTGTGGGTGACAAATCAAAAATTGAAAAAGGGGTTGAGGAACTTAATTTAGGCAATATTAAGTATATAGATACAGAAGGGAATGAAGTGAAATAAAATGATATTTCCTAACCTTAATACTGATGTATAAAAGAAATATTTAGCTGGATATTGAGTAACGCAGGGAGTTTTACCCTGCGTTACTATCCTTGCATTTTGTTTAATATCCTTCCATCCTGCGGCTTCAGTTTTATCAATATTTAAAAACTTTTCCATCCACCATTACTTCCTGGGTGGCTTCATCAAAAGTGGCCTTGTAGCCGGTTC
>JAVHOI010000497.1:0-5849 GCA_036169975.1 Ferruginibacter sp.
AAAAAGATCCCCAAATTTTTCGCCATTTAATTTTTGAACCTGTGCTTCAACAGTGTAGCCTGCTTTCACATTCATTGCAAATACATCCATGCTAAATGCGCCATCCGCCTTTGCATCAATGGCTACCCGGTCAATAAAAACTGATGGAACTATCTCCAGGTAAACGGGCCTGTAAATACCACCCAATACCCAAAAATCACCATTGCGCTCTGCCCGGTTTACAGATGGATTGGCAGATTGCTTGCTTACTTTTACTTCCAATAAATTATTGCTTCCATATTTTATCAAGTTGGTGATATCATATTTAAAACGGTAAAACCCTCCCTGGTGAATGGCACCCGCCAACCGCCCATTTATCTTTACTTCGGTATCCGTCATGCTGCCTTCAAACACAATGAAAATTTTTTTATTTTTCCATTGATCATCCGCTTTAAAAATATGTTTGTACAAGCCCTGCTCATCCGTTTTTGCTTTATCGTTGCCATAACTGTATCCGCCAAAGCTTTGCTGCTCCCAGTTTGAAGGCACGGCAATCTTTGTCCACTTACCGCTATTCATTCCTTTGGTACAAAAAAAATCCCATTGCACGGTATTGTCCTTATCAGTGCCGGATAAATATTTGGTAATGGTTTGTTGGGCAGTTAGTGTAGGGATGATACCCATAAACATAACTGCAAGAAGTAGTGATTTCATTAATAATGAATTGATTGATAAGATTAGGCAGGTAGTTCTCAAATATCTATCTGCATTGAGTTAGACCTCAAGTACTTTTTTTTCTTGATAAAATAAAGTAGCAAAAAAAATCAAGGCTATAGTAAAAATAACATTAGAAAATAGAACCTTAATCTAATTGACTTTGCGAATTATCTACCTAATCCTATTGATTTATTTTAAAGCAATTTCCATTTTTGATTCAGTTATTTTAAAGGATAGATCACCGCCATCATGCAGACAAAGAAAATGATTTCATCCTATCAGGGCATCTCGTCATTGGATGCCCACTTTGCATTATCCATTCGGTTTATACCTTCCAGATTTATTACATCGGGTCACCAGGTTCTTGGCAAATCATTTGATCCCCGCCTATTTTTTTTCCACCACCAACATCACTATTCCTCTTGCAGGCACCGTTATCTTTATACCATTGGTAGTAAGTGCGGATCTTGCATTCAGCGTGGCATAATTGGAAGGGCCGCCAGCTTCGGCTACGGAGCCTGCACCATTTACCAATACCTTTCTTGAAAATTCGCCATTGTCATTACTTCCTTCCAGGCTATACCAGTAAAACCGGCTACCCATATTAAAATTATTAATTTTTACTTCCACGGTTTGGGCATTAGCCCCGGCATTTATTACTGAAACATTTGTTTCGCCAGAAGTGAAAGTAGATGCATAAGCTTTTATATCCGCACTGCCGGTAACAGTGGAAGAAACCAACCTGTCGCCCAATAATTTTTGAAAATAATACATGTAATAAAAGGAAGGCCGCGGGCTCCATTTTGCAATGCCCGGCTCATCGCCCGAACTGAAAAGCCCATGATCGTTTCCATTGGACCAGCCATTCATCAAATCCCATCGGGCGCACATGCCATATTTATTTTTCAATGCCTCGCCCATCACCAATACCGCGAATAATCCGCTTGTATTGGATACCTGCTGCTTTGAATCTTTTGCCCACATATTCCATTCGTCCATTACAACCGGCTTCACCGAGGCGCCATTGGCCTGCAATGTTTGTGTTATAAAATTCATCATTTGCCCGGGAACGGTTAATGCAGATGAAAGCACAATAGCTGCATTGGAGTTTTGATTGTATGGTGTAAAATAATTATGTGCAACATAAAAATCAGCTTTGGTATTGGTGCCTGGCATCATACCGGCATTCCATGTTTTTACGGTATTGGTTTGCCATGGTTCATTAGCCGGAGATTCTACGGTAACGGCGCCAATATAAATGGTCTTTCCGATTTCTGTCGCTGCTTTCTTCATAGAGTCCACAAAAACTTTAAAATGATTTGCATACAAAGCGCCGGTTAAATATTCGGGTTGGCCATCTTTATTTAATGCAGTGTTAATGCGGTAACCCCATTCCCAATCGCCATAATTTTCATTGCCCACTTCCCAGTATTTTGTACGGCCATTATCATACCTGACCCAATCCGCGGCAAGGTGTGCGGCGGTGGCAACAGGGTCGGCGCTTGTGCCATATCTTGAGTAACCAAAATTGACCGTGATGATACCCTGGTTATTTGTTTGCTGCAACAGGGTGTAATAATTATCAACAGAGCATTGCCAGTTTAAGGTAGTTTTGCCCTGCCTGTAACCGGGGTCACTATTGACACCTGCACTATTCCAAATAAGGGCGGGAACATCAGGAGCATTAACACCTTCAGGAGCATTCCAAAAATAAGCATCGCTTGAACTGCCCCCGGGAAAGCGGATGATGTGCGGATGCAGGTTGGTGATATGGGTTAAGGCTGCTGGTTCCGTTATCGTAGGCCCCATCCACCAAACCCCATTGTGGCCAAATTCGGACAAAGGTATTTTTGTAATAATATCCGAAGCATCAGCAGTAACCGTGGTGGTAACGGACGCGGCTGCGGCAGCCTCACTATACACAGGTTTTGCAAAAGTTTTTGGTTGCCAGTCATCTAAAAAAAAGCCAATGGTATTGGCAATGGGTGGGTCTATCGCCGGCTCAATTGGTGGCGGCGTTACGGGTACAACTACAGGCGGTATCGCAGGTGGTGGCACATTTTTTTTGCAGGAAAAAAGTACAAATGCAAGAAAAAATATTGATGCCCGGAAGAATTGCTTTTTTACAAATTGCATTTCAAACATTTTAAATTTTAAATTATTTTTTGATTTTCTTTATTAATCTTTTTTGGTCCTTCAAATTATGGTTCTTCAAAGGATAACTCATTCCTAATTCCTAATTCCCAATTCTTAATTCTTAATTGATTCATAAGAATTATTTCGAATACCCAACTTCATATTGTAAGCCTTCAATCGCGTTTGCCAGGTAAACCAATGGCGCATTCCAATTGATGGCTATTTCATTGGATGCATAAGAACAATCTTCATCCGAATATGTTGTTTCCGGCTCACTGTATCCATATTTACATTTATCCTGTTTCCCGGGATTGGGGCCACCAACCAACAGGCCCGGAACAGGCTCCACAACGCCATCCGATACGGATTGCCGGTGATGCGGGTGCATGGGCGATTTAGAACCGAAGCCGGTTACAAAGCAATTGCCTGTAGCATTCCGGCCAAGGATGTAATCAAGGTTGGTTAAAGCGCCATCTACATATTTTTTATCTTTTGTAATCAGGAAGGCATTTATCAATACAATTGCCTGGTTAGCCGCATTGGAATTGCTGCCCCAGTTGAAATCATTTTTTGAACGGCCCATCACCGTTTTAAAAGCACTCTGATCAATGCCTTTTGAAAGTGTATCCGCGAAATGTATAAAACGGTTTTTAACTTCCTCAATTACCGGATAAACATTATCAGGCAATTTATTTTTTAACCGGAATAAAGTATATAAACCCAGCGCATGCACATTACTCCAGGATGGGATTTTAAAAGTAGTTGCCATTTCTTTTTGTATCACACCAAAATATTGGTGATCTTTTGTGGTGGCAAATAATTCGCAGGAAGCCCAAAAAAATTCATCATCAAAATTTGTATCGCCATAACCACCTGTTGTTATTTTTGGTAAAAAGGTTTTATTAATGGTATTTTGATCATAACTCAGGGAAGGATTTTTTTGGGCCCATTGCCAGGCTTTAGTGGCGGCTGACAAACAGCTATCGGAAAGGCCGGGTAATTGCGATTCATACTTTTTAAATATCCTGCTGCCCTGTGCCATCACTGCCGCAAAATCCAAAGTAGCCGCAGTTCCTTTTTGTACTACATATCGCGGCGCTTTGGTAACACCCGGCATAACCATTCCATCAAATACGGCATTGGTACATTTATTATAAACGCCGCCATCATCAGGATCCTGCATGGTAATCATCCAACGCAGGTTGTAAATTAGTTCATCCAATATATCCGGAACATCATTGCCGGATTCGGGAATATTCGTTTTCAATTTATCAAAATATTTTGGAAAATCTTCATAAGCCGACAACATTGTACCCATGGTAATCCCTGAGTTTACAACATATTTATTATAATCACCTGCATCGTACCAGCCACCCGCCGTAGCTATAACGGTACCGGCTGGCCGGTGTGCGGATGACGCTGACGGATGAATTAATACACTGGTATCCGGGTGACCGGCAAGTCGTTGCCATTTACCCGCAAAGGCTATATCGAGCGCCATGGATGCCCGCTGAAAATAATAGCCCTTCAAAACAGCGATACCGGCATCCCGATGGATATTTTCCGCTATCTTAAATGGATAAGAATAACCAGCGCCGGGTATTGCAATAATAAAATTACCTGGTTTTTTAACTCCGCTAAAATCCGCGATACGGGTGATGGTGGAGGAGTTTGCTGACTGCACAGGTTCACCTAATACCCCCCTGAATACCGTATCTTTTAAATTGGAAGTAAGCACATAAAAATCGCTGGCAGAAACTTTTTTTGTAAGCACCGCAATCTTTGGAGCATAGATATAAAAACCTACCTGGTTTAATTGTATGCCGGACTGATTGCCCTGGGAAAAAGAAGCATAACAACTTAGCAATAAAATAAGGTTTGCAAATAATTTTTTTTTCATTTTCATAAATCATATCAACCGTTGATATAATGCAATATAATTTTTTTCATGTGTTGAAATGCCCAATTGTAAAAAAGTGATTATAACCGGATAGGATAGTATAAACTTTACTATTGCAGTTACTTTCCTTTCCATTTACAATGATTGGAAAAACAGCCATGGCCAACGATATTATTTTTACTAAAATAAATTGCTTTATGTCCGGTCATACGGAGGCCGTAAGACCGGATTTGCCAACTACTTTTCAACAATATTTACTGAAGCTGTTTGTAAATCTTTGGCAGTTGCAGTTATGGTTACCTTCCCTGCTTTTTCGCCGGCCTGTATCACTGCAAGGCAAAGGCCATTGAAGGCTTTGTGTTTGGTTGCTTTAAAACTTTCCATGCTGGTTTGGTTCCCGTTATCTGTTCCCGCAATGGTTGCATATCCGGTTACTGAAAACTGTATCAAATTATCCGCATCCGGCACCATCACTCCATTAGCATCAACAATTTTTGCCGTTATAAAAGACAGGTCGTTGCCATCTGCTTTTATAAACCTTCTGTCTGCGGTTAAAATTATTTTTGCAGGAATGCCTGCTGTTTTAATTTCTTTGGTTAATACAATACTTCCCTTCCTTTTTGATATAGCCTTCAAAGTTCCGGAGGCGTATTTTATCCTCCAGAAAACATGCAGGTCATCGCCGGTTTTTCTTTTTGTACCCAGCGATTTTCCATTTAAGAAAAGCTCCACTTCATCCGCATTGTTGTAATAAGCCCATACATCCACTGTATCCCCCTGCTTCCAGTTCCAGTGAGGAAAAATATGCAATACGTTTTTATTCGTCCATTCACTTTGATACATATAATAGACATCCTTTGGAAAACCTGCCAGGTCAATAATCCCGAAGTAGGAACTGCGGGCAGGCCATGGATATGGCGTAGGCTCGCCAATATAATCGAAGCCGGTCCATATATATTGCCCCGAAAGAAAATCATGTTTTTTTATTTGTTTCCAGGTTTCTTCGTGGGTAGAACCCCAGGGCGCAGAAACATTATCATAAGCAGATACGGTAAGGTCTTTATTGCCTTCGATAAAAGCTATATCCCAGCGTTAGGGCCAGCGGCGGATACTATCG
>JAVHOI010000498.1:0-1292 GCA_036169975.1 Ferruginibacter sp.
CCAAAACAAACCTTAGAAAGAACTATTAATATCAAAAAAAAACTAACTTTCCGCATATATTTAAGAGTGAAAATAAATAGGATCACATAGTAAGTTCAATTAAGAAATGCAACAAAAGTAATTTTAAATAAGGTTTTGGGGCTAGCCCCAAAACCTTATTTAAGGAAAAAATCAAGACTTTTGCTTTGCAATGAAAAAATCACATTTAACCTTAGCACAAAGGTATCAAATTCAGGCCTATCTGGAAGCAGGTAAAGGCAAATCGGCGATAGCAGAGATTATCGGGAAAGACAAATCGGTGGTTGGCAGGGAAATCAGGCGCAATAAGAATCCCAAAGGCATTTATACCGCGGGGTATGCCCAGAACCTTGCTTCTATCCGCAAAGAGCGCTTAAAACGCTCCCGTAAGCTCAGTCCGGCCATGGAAAAGAAGATTACAGATGAACTGATTAACGAACAATGGTCGCCCGAACAAATTAAAGGCAAAGCCGATAAGGAAGGCATTGCGATGGTGAGCCATGAGCGTATTTATCAGTTCATCCGGGCAGATAAAGCTCAGGGAGGGATGCTGTATAAACATACCAGGCACCGGCTAAAACACCGTAAAAGGCCCGTTGGGGAAAGCAAGGCCATCATTAAAGATAAAGTATCTATTGATAGCCGCCCTGCCGTGATTAATCTAAAAGAACGATTTGGGGATTGGGAGATAGACACCATTGTTGGCCAGCAAAACAAAGGAGCTATTGTAACTCTTGTGGAACGGCAAACCGGATTTCTGATTATGGAAAAACTTCCCCTGGGCAAATCAGCTAAAGGCCTTTCCAAAGCAGTTATTGAGCTTTTAAGGCCTTACAAACAGCATGTACATTCTATAACAGCAGACAATGGAACTGAATTTGCCGGGCATAAACTGATCACTAAAAAACTAAGCGCTGCTTTCTTTTTTGCCCATCCTTATTCCTCCTGGGAGAGGGGCTTAAATGAAAATACCAACAAATTAATCCGGCAATATATCCCTAAAAAGCAATCCTTTAAAAATTATACCCAACAGGAAATCAAACAGATACAGTATAAAATAAACCGAAGGCCAAGAAAAAAACTGAAATACGATAATCCTAAACAACTTTTTTATTCTAACTTAGACCTAAAAGTTGCATTAGCGGGTTGAATCTACCATAACCGTATTCTTTTTCGTCTTGCGGATAAAGATTAAACTTTTTTGCAGGTTTGTCTTGTGCATAAACTAAAGTAGATAATACAATTAAAATGACACTAATTTTTACTGATTTCAT
>JAVHOI010000499.1:0-5789 GCA_036169975.1 Ferruginibacter sp.
GGAGAGAGAAAAAAAAACGGTTGTACTTTGGATACTTTACGGAAACCCCATTTCTAAAAAAAATACAACTTTACTTCAGTTATAATTTCAGTAAGGTAAATATTGAACCTGCGGTAAAAGTGGCATCAGAAGTTATTAAGGGAAACAATCTTTTTGTTTTTAACAAAATAATTATTGATAACGATTTATTTGGCGCTATAAGGAATCATAAGGAAATTATTCAGGATGAATTGAATAAAATAATTGCTCCAAAAATAAAAGAGGAATTAAGGAAATATTCTTCACCAATAATTGGAATTCATATCAGGAGGGGGGATTTTAAGTTAGGGAACCAGACTACGCCATTGGCGTTTTTTATAAAAGGCATAAATGTTATAAGAAAGGTTATTGGAGAAAATGCGCCGGTTACAATTTTTTCGGATGCGGATAAGCAGGAATTAGCAGAGATACTGGCACTGCCCAACACCAGCATGGCGGAGCATAAGCCCGACATTCTGGATATTATTTTGTTAAGTAAAAGTAGAGTAATGATTCTTTCCGGCAGCAGTACTTTTGGTTATTGGGCGGCATTTTTATCAGATGCTTTGGTAATAAGGCCTGCAAATGATTGGCAGAAGTTAATCAAACAAAACAGCTCAGATGGTAATTATACAGAAGTTGGATGGCAATTTGATGATGCTTATTCGACGCAGCAACTAATAGAGAAAATTGAAATACTTCAATAATGGGCATCAAAAATATATTGAATAAATATCTTCGAAGATTTAAAGTAGAGCTGCACGGCTTGGGGTATTTACAAGCTTTGGCCAAAGGAGATTTTAAAAAAGATGAGTTTGCCTATTTTAAAGAAATGTTCGGTAATAAACCATTGGTGATATTCGACGTTGGGGCAAACAGGGGAATTACAATTGATAAGTTTTTAAAAGAATTCCCTTCTTCCCAAATAGTTGCATTTGAACCTTATCCTCAACTAATGCAGGAGATAAAAGACAAATATAATGACAATAAAAACGTATTTATTGATAACAGTGGCATCTCCAATACAAATGGCGAACTACTGTTTTATGTAAATAAAAGTGTGGATACAAGTTCCTTTCTTCCTTCAAAACTTACTGGTTTAAATTCTGATCCCCAGGTTAAAAATATGGAACAGATAATAGTGCCGGTTAAAACTATTGAAAATAGTTTTATTGAAAATAACCTTAATCATATCCATATCCTCAAATTGGATATCCAGGGTAGCGAATTAAATGCTTTAAAGGGAGCTGAAAAATTATTGATTGAAAAAAAAATTGACCTCGTCTATACCGAGGCCTATTTCGTTCAGCAATATGTAGATCAACCCCTGTTTCCTGAAATTGCAATGTATCTGTTGAATCGTGGATACCAATTGCAGGATATTTATAACCCTATTTATGGTAAGGGAAAACTTGCCTGGTGTGATGCTGTATTTGTAAGAGATAATTTATAAATAAATCGTTCAGATTATCTTCTGCCGTTTTGCTGATTTCTTATTTACAGTTGAATAATAATAATTGAAAAGACTTGCCATTATAACCACCCATCCCATCCAATACAATGCGCCCTGGTTTCAATTGCTGGTACAACGGCAGGTAATTGATATCAAGGTTTTCTACACCTGGGGCCAATTGGAAAACAATCAAAAATTTGATCCCGGATTTGGCGCCACGGTTGCCTGGGATATTCCATTAATGGATGGATACCCTTATTGTTTTGTAAAGAATATTTCAACAAGCCCCGGCTCTCATCATTTTAAAGGAATTGATAACCCAACCTTAATAAAGGAAATAGAGCAGTGGAACCCGGATGCGGTATTGGTATTTGGCTGGAGTTTCAAAAGCCATTTAAAAGTATTGAGGTATTTTAAAGAAAAGCGAACCATATTATTTCGTGGGGATTCAAATTTATTGGATGAAGCAAAAGGGTTTTCTGTAAAAAAAATAGTAAGAAGGTTATTTTTAAAATGGGTCTATACACATGTAGATTTTGCCTTGTATGCAGGCAGCGCCAATAAGGAATATTATATTAAGCATGGTTTAAAAAATAATCAATTGGTTTTTGCTCCCCATGCCATAGACAACAGCCGCTTTAAGCAGGATGGTACAACCAATGACAGAATAGCTTTGGGGATTCCTGCCGATGCGGTTATCTTCCTTTTTGCGGGTAAATATGAAGCAAAAAAAAATCCGGTGTTATTATTGGATTCCTTCATAACGCTTAATAATTCAAATGCCCATCTTTTGATGGTGGGTAGTGGTGAACTGGAAGGGCAATTAAAAACAACTGCAGGCCGGCAATCGGCGGCGCTTAGCAGTCGGATTCATTTTCTGCCTTTTCAAAATCAACTGAAAATGCCGGCCATTTACAAAATGGCCGATGTATTTGTGTTGCCCTCCCGGGGCCCCGGCGAAACATGGGGCCTGTCTGTAAATGAGGCTATGGCTTGTGGTAAAGCGGTATTGGTAAGTGATAAATGTGGCTGCGCAACCGACCTGGTTGAAAAGGGAAAAAACGGTTATGTTTTTAAAAGTTGGGATAGCAAAGACCTGTTGACAAAAATGGAGATACTGTTATCAAATTCCCTGGGAGTAGCCACCATGGGTAATCGTTCTTTACAGCTCATTCAATCATGGCGGTTCGAAAAGATTTGTATTGCCATTGAACAATGCCTTGCATAATATAACATAAATCCTTTCAGGCATGCCGTTTGGATTTCAACAAAGAGGTAAATATTTAATTGATTCCCGATCAAATTTATTGTAATGATTGTTGGCTTCGCTTCTGCTATTTTATAGAGGCATATTTATCTGGTAGAATAATGTCATTGGGTTAAGCCTTGTGGGTTCATTGCCCGCTGCTTCTGTGCGGTGCTTTAATGAAATTATTTACTGTTTTGCCTTAGGCCCAATAATTATTCCGGCAATATCCGATTTTAGTATATCCAATTTTAATACCCGTCCGCTATTTTGAGGTCAGGGTATTTAAAATTTTAAATAAAATATTTGAAATCTCTCTTTAATACGAATTTCAACTGGCCCGTTTTTATGGGTATCGCTATCGTGGTCAGGGTCTTATTTGTAGGGATGAACTGGGTGTCTTATTTTGCCATTCTTTTATCCCTGCACCAGTTCATCCTGCTGTTTAATGCCATTGGATATGTATTGCCTGTTCGTTATTTACTGGGCGCTTTTATGTGTGTGCAGTTTTTTATAGGGCCTGTATTGGCATATAACGGTTTGGATGAGTACCAGTATATTCATTACAAAATGATGGTAACTGAGAGTGACTATTTTAATTACGCCATACCTGCGGTAATGTCTTTTATAGCGGGGCTTCATCTTTTTGCCGGTAAATTAAACGGCGAAATTATTGATGAAAAACAGGTTGAATTGTTTGTACTACGGTATCCGCTATTAGCTTATTGGTTTATCGGTATCGGGTTTGTGTCAAGCATTGTAGCCGGCTTCTTTGGCGCTGAACTCGCTTTTGTATTTTATCTGCTGGGGGGCTTCAAATTTATTGGCCTGTTCCTGCTGATTATAGGAAGCAAAGAACTGAAAATATTGCCTTTGGTACTGGTGATTAGTTCAATTGTAGCTTCATCGTTGGGTGATGGAATGTTTCATGACCTGTTGACCTGGATTATATTTATAGGCGCCGTTTTCGCTATCAGGTACAAATTTGGATTTAATATAAAATTAATAGGGAGTGCGGCTTTTGTAATTTTTGCGATTACGCTTCAGTTATTAAAATCAGCCTACCGGGAAGCAACCGACAGTGGCCGGGAAGAAACCGGAGTTGAAACCTTTTCAAAGTTATATGCCGAAGAAAACAAGGACAAAAGCATGTTTAGTTTTGAGCGCCTTGCGCCCGCAACCGTAAGGATTAATCAGGGCTTTATTATTACCAATGTGATGAAAAATGTACCGGCAATGGTTCCCTTTTCCAACGGTGAGGAGATGTACCAGGTTTTTGAAGCCGGCATACTGCCCCGGATATTGGCGCCCAATAAATTAAATGCGGGCGACAGGTTCATTTTCATGAAATACTCCGGACTGCGGATACGTGAAGGTACTTCCATGGCATTAGGTTCATTAGGCGATGCCTACCTGAATTTTGGAATAACCGGTGGATGTATTTTTTTGTTTTTACTTGGTTTATTGTATAGTTCTATCCTAAATGTATTTTATAAACAAGGCAAAAAGTACCCGGTACTGATATTGTTTACCGCACTTGTATTTTATTATCCTATCCGCCCCGATTGTGAGCTACAGACCATCCTGGGCCATTTATTTAAATCCTGTTTTTTATTGTATGTGATGATACTTTTGTTTAAAAGTACTTTTCGGGTAGTAACCGAACCAACCCAATGACAACAATATTCATCTGCATTGATTGGTTTCATCCCGCCTATAAAGCCGGTGGGCCGGTTCAGTCCATCGCCAACCTTGTGGAGCAATACGGGCTTGGGCAGGTAAATTTTAAAATTTTCTGCTCTGATACTGACCTTGATGGCACGGTTAACAAGGGCGTTCCTTTTGATGAATGGTGCAACTACAACCCATACACGCAGGTATGGTATGCTTCAAAGCAGAGTCGCTCCGTGGCATTGATGAAAAGGGAAATTAAGCATTCGAATGCGGATGTCCTTTTCATCATTGGCGTTTATTCCTGGTATTTCAACATCGTTCCCTTTTTGTTTGGTAAGTCTCCGGTAAAGATTATTTCCGCCAGGGGAATGTTGCATGCCGGAGCGCTGTCACAAAAATCTTTTAAGAAAAAAATATTCCTGGCGCTGTGGAAAATGAGCGGCCTGCAGCACCGTTGTTTCTTTCATGCAACGGATGAACAGGAAAAAGGATTCATACGACAGGTGTTTGGTAAAAAGGCGGTGGTTTTTATCGCCGGTAACTTTCCACGTGTTTTTGCATTACAACCTCTTCCCCAAAAGCGGGCAGGCGAATTAAAAATGGTTTCCATAGCAGTGATAAGTTCAATGAAAAATATCGTTCTTGTGCTGGAAGCTTTACAAAAATGTCAGCGCCAAATTAAGTATGATATTTATGGCCCGGTAAAAGATGAAACGTATTGGCGGCAATGCCAGGCAATAATAAAAATGCTCCCGGAAAATATTAGTGTCAGCTACAAAGGGGATGTGGTTCCAACAAAAATAGAAGAAACGCTAAAGGGGTATGAATTATTTATCTTACCAAGCAAAAGTGAAAACTTCGGCCATGCTATTTACGAGGCGCTTTCGGCAGGCAAGCCCGTTATTACAAGCCATCATACACCCTTTAATGATTTGTATAACCAACATGCGGGCATGAACGTAACTGTGGAAAATAAAAACGAGATGGCGAAAGCGATTGACTTTTTTGCGGCCATGCCACCGGAAGAATTTGAAGGCTGGAATAAAGGTGCCCGCTGCTTTGCATTAAAGCGCATAGATATGGATAAATTAAAAACTCAGTACGATCAGATGTTTTCTCAGAAGTGGTAAAGGGGTTGCCAATCTTGTCAACTGGTGTGCGGGTAATTACAGTTTTACTTATTTATTTTCAGGTCTGTGCAACACCTGGGTTTGACTAAAATATTTCGAAAATCCCCCTGTTTGAAAACGCATCAATTGCCTCCGGCTTTAGCCCAATGCCATTAAGTTAAGAAAAAAATTGCCGTTAAGGCGTTGCGACGTCTTTTTCTTCGGCTTACTTTGGTAGCAATTTTTAAAACGTCATAACGCCTTAACGGCAATAAAAAAGGTAGCAATT
>JAVHOI010000500.1:0-5774 GCA_036169975.1 Ferruginibacter sp.
CAGGGCAAACTCTTCCGCACCACTCTAAATAAGTGCGCAAAAGTTGCTTCAAATAATTAAGTATTACACAATTTTATTTCAGTCGATGGGTGATATACTAATCGAAAACACGGGGATAAAAAAAAGTGTAGGCGGAAATATTAATTCCCAAAAAAAACTTCCATTGGTAACAGGTTTTTATTAGAGGTAAAATGTTAAAACAAAAACAAATTCCAAACACTTTTGCGTAAAAAGCCAAATCAAAAATTTCAATCTCCTTTTGCGTTACCTTTGCTTTATAAATCAAATAATACTATGAAGAAAACGCATATAATAATTTTAGTAGCTATTGCGGTTGCTATTGGCGCATTAATAATGATGTCAGCAGATTTTTCTACTTATGATACTATCGGATCAGCAAAGCAAAAACAAGGGAAATTCGTACACTTAATAGCAAGGTTGGATAAATCTGTCCCTTTGGAATATGATCCCGCCAAAAATCCAAATTACCTCTCCTTTACTGCCATTGACAGTTTGGGCGGAAGAGCTAAAGTAGTTTATCTCAATACAAAACCGGCTGAATTGGAACATAGTGAAAGAATAGTATTGAAAGGTAAAATGCAGGGGGATGTTTTTGAGTGCAGCGATATTTTATTAAAATGCCCGAGTAAATATAAAGACGATAAAAAACAATTGGAAAAAACTGTGGTTGAAGCCAGGTAATGGTTGATGGTTGAAGGTTTTTTATTGCCTGCAATTTAACGAGGCAGATTGACTATTTTTTTTGGCAATGGTATTAAATCTTATTACAATGAACCATCTACCACCAACTTTCAACGATCAACTTTCAACCCTATAAAGAAAAGAAATTATGCAATTTGATGGAGAACACCTGTGGATTGGTAAAGCAGGTCATATATTTGTATTGGTAGCATTTACTGCTTCTCTTCTAAGTACCATCGCCTATTTTATAGCAGCAAAAAAAAATGACCCTGCAGAGAAATCATCCTGGATCCGCTTTGCAAGAACCAGTTTCCTGTTGCAGTTTGCCGCGGTATTGCTGGTATTCTCCTCCATATTTTATATTTGTTCCAATCATTATATCGAATACCTGTATGCTTATAAACATACCTCAAAGGAACTGGAATTTAAATACCTTTTCGCATCTATCTGGGAAGACCAGAGTGGAAGTTTTTTATTATGGTCTATCTGGCACTGCGTATTAGGGACTATCCTTATGCGCAAAAGTAAGGATCCGTCAGCCAGCGGATGGGAAGCGCCGGTAATGTCCGTAATAAGTTTGGCTCAATTGTTTTTAGCCTTGATGATTATGGGGGTTTATATTTTTGGCACCAAGATAGGTAACAGCCCTTTTGTACTGACAAGAGATGAAATTAACGGCCCTATTTTCGGCATGCCCAATTACCTGAGCATGATAAAGGATGGAGTAGGATTAAATGTTTTGCTTCGTAATTACTGGATGGTAATTCATCCGCCGGTATTGTTTTTAGGTTTCGCTTCCACTATTGTCCCGTTTGCCTATGCTAATGCGGGTATTCAAACAAAGCGTTATGGTGATTGGGTAAAACCAGCGATCCCCTGGGCATTGTTTACCGCCTGCGTATTGGGAGTTGGTATAATGATGGGTGGAAAATGGGCTTATGAATCTTTGTCCTTTGGTGGATATTGGGCCTGGGATCCGGTAGAGAACGCATCATTGGTACCGTGGATGATAATGATAGCCGGATTGCATACGATGGTAATTTACAAAGCTACCGGCCACTCTTTAAGGGCAAGTTATTTGTTTGCAATTCTCACTTTTGTATTCATCCTTTACTCTACTTTTTTAACAAGAACCGGTATTTTAGGCGATACATCTGTTCATGCTTTTGCTGAATCCGGCAGGCCAATGTTTAATTTAATCCGCATTTTTTTATTTGCTTTTACGCTGCCTGCACTACTGTTATTTTTTATCCATTATAAAAAAATCCCGGCCGTACACAAGGAAGAGCCCACAAGCTCCCGCGAATTCTGGATGTTTATTGGTTCGCTCGTATTTTTTTTATCAGCGATGTTTATCATCGCGAAAACATCTACGCCGGTTATCAATGCTATATTTGGTACCAAACTGGCACCGGCTGAAAACATTGAATTCTCCTACAATAAAGTGATGGTATTGGTCGCCATTATAATTGGGATTTTAAGCGCTGTTACGCAGTACTTCAAATACAAAAGCACGCCAACATCTTTTGTAGTTAAAAAGATAGCTATCCCAACCTTGATCGCCGCCATAATAACAGCATCATTGGTAATATTTTATCCAATTACCTATAACAAGGAGGGGCCAGGATTTTTAGGCGCTATTTATTTCGCCTTATTTGCTACAATTTATGCGGTAGTTTCCAATGCGGCTTATATCCGAAGCGGTTTAAACGGGAAATTAAAATCAGCGGGCGCATCTGTTTCACATCTTGGTTTTGGATTGATGATAGCAGGGATGCTGATTTCATCAGGAAATAAAAAGGTAATCAGCGTTGAGAAGTTTAAGGATTTCCAGATTCAAATGGGTGTTGATCCGCTTACAAGGCAACAAGACAATCCTGCTGAAAATATAAACCTGGTACGCCATGTTCCAAAAAAAATGGGGCCATATAATGTTACCTATTTGAACGATAGCACCGGCAAGGAAACAGGAAGGCGGTTTTATCATTTAGCTTTTGAAAGGAAGGATGATGAAACAAAAGAGGTTAAGGAGTCGTTCATCCTGAATCCGGATGTGTACCTGATGAAGGATAACAATATGAGCAGTAACCCGGATACCAAAAACTATTTAACGCATGATGTATTTACTTATATCTCCTATGCGCTTAACCCGGATGCGAATGTTGATACCGCCAGTTTTAAAATAAGTGAAGTAGCCGAAGGTGATACTATTTTTTATTCAAATGGATTTATTGTATTAGATAAGGTTGTCAAAAATCCGCCTTCCAATAAATTTGGGGTACCCGTAACAGGTTTGTCCGTGTTGGCTGACCTTACAGTTACTGCCCGTGACAGTTCAAAATACAATGCCTCGCCAATGATTGTGGTTGATAGTTTTGGCCTCAATCAAATAGATGATACGATTTACGCACAAAACCTTTTTGTAAAGTTTGCTGGCATTACCGCTGATCAAAAAAAATTAAGGATTGGTGTAAAGGAATCAGATAAAATGATTGATTTTGTAACATTGAAGGCGTATATATTTCCTTACATCAACCTTGTATGGATTGGATTAATCATAATGGCCATTGGGCTTGTGATGAGTATGATCAAAAGGGCCGGGCTATCCAAATCAACCGGAGCTATAGTGCTGGTATTTGCCGCGGCATCATTATTTTATATGTTCCTTCTGGCAAATTAATTTTTGATTTTACAGTATTCTTTTTAAATGCAGTTTAATTTTACAAAATAAATTAAAGGATCCGGGTGCAGGTAGATTAATTCCTTGTTTTTATACGTTATGTCATTTTAATAAATTTAACTGGACCGTGTTTTAAGAAATTGTAAATTCACGTACAAATGAACTGTTCGTTTAAATACAAATTTTTATGTTTACTTCTTTTTGTCGCTTTTTTTGCGGCAAACAAGCAACAGTTGTACGCACAACAAAATGTAAACGATACCATCCTGTCTTTTGCGGTGATATATAACGGAGATACCATCGAGGCTAAAACATTAGCGACAATTCCCTTTTACTCAAGGTATAACGAAAAACAAATGAGTGACAGGGCAAAATGGACAAGGTTGCGAAACGCGGTTTATGTCACCTTCCCCTATGCAAGGCGTGCAGGCACCGTAATGAATGATATAAATGCCCAACTTATTAATATTAAAAGTAAAGAGGCCCGAAAAAAATATATCCAGACAAGGGAAAAGGAATTAAAAAAAGAATTTACAGACCCGCTCACCAATTTATCTATTTATCAGGGAAAAGTACTGATGAAATTAATAAACCGGCAAACCGGAAATAATTGTTATGAGATCATAAAGGAATACAAGGGTGGATTTACAGCCCGCTTCTACCAAACGGTAGCTTTTTTTTTCAGCAGCAATTTAAAACAGCCTTATGACAAAATAGGAGATGATGCAGAAATGGAAAAAATTGTGCAGGAAGTAGAAAGGATGTATGGATACCGGGGGTAATGGGTAATAGATAATTTTTTAATGGATAATTATATTCCGCATTCCTGATTTTTAATTTTTAATTCTTAATTCTTAATTCTTAATTGCAATAAATGAAGTTGGATTTAATAGTGTTTGCCGTACATCCTGATGATGCCGAACTCTCTTGTGGAGGGATACTGCTTGCCGAAAAAAAGAAAGGTAAAAAGACCGGCGTAATAGACCTCACTCAAGGCGAATTGGGAACCCGTGGCACGGCGGATACCAGGAAGGAAGAAGCTGCCACCTCCGCTAAAATTTTGCAATTGGACGTAAGGGAAAACCTGCAAATGGCAGACGGCTTTTTTAAAAATGATGAAGCGCATCAACGCAAAGTAATTGCCGCGATTAGAAAATACAAGCCCGAAATAATTTTTTGTAATGCCACGCAAGACCGGCATCCCGATCATGGACGCAGCGCTGAACTTGTAGAAGATGCTGCATTTCTTTCGGGGTTGCGAAAGATAGAAACGACTGATAATGGAATAGTACAGGAAGCCTGGCGGCCAAAATATGTTTTTAATTATATCCAGGACAAATACCTGCAACCCGGTTTCGTCATTGATATTTCTGATGTAATGGAGCAAAAACTGGAAGCCATCAAAGCATATAGAACCCAATTTAACAGCCCTGATTTGTCCGAACCCCAAACCTATATTTCCTCTCCTGATTTTTTGGAGAGTGTTATTTACCGGTCAAAAATGTTTGGTAAAATGATTGGCGTAAAATATGCTGAAGGGTTTACCAGTAAAAAAATGATAGGGTTTAACGGTTTTGATTCATTTATTTTGAAAAATACGTGATTTTGGTAAAAACAAAATCACTTAAAAGCCATTAATGATGTACCTTGCAAGGTATTAAATTCAAGAAAATGGCAACTCCAAAGTTCATACAAACAAGCACGGATTTTCACCAGGAATTGAAGAAAAGAGTAAATCAGTATTTCGCTGAAAGAAAAAAATCTTCCACCGGAAATTTCAGATTGTTTTTTAAAGCAATTTTTTTCTTCGCGGCATATTTCGCCTTATACATTCATTTGGTTTATTTTACCCCTGCTACATGGCTTGCGGTTATAGAGTGTGTATTTTTTGGTTTGTTTACCGCGGCTATTGGTTTTAATGTAATGCATGATGGCGGGCATGGCAGTTTCAGCAAAAGTAAAGTAATGAATAAAATCGCCGCCGCCTCGGTTAATTTCCTGGGGGCGAGCGGCATTATGTGGAATATGAAACACAATATTATTCACCATACCTATACCAACATTGATGGCATTGATGATGATATTGAAATCAAACCATACTTAAGAATGTGTGCCACGCAAAAACGTTATTGGATACATCGCTTTCAACATTATTATGTATGGTTTCTTTATACTTTGTTGCATTTGATCTGGATATTCCTTACCGATTATCAAAAGTATTTCAAGAAAAGGATCGGGTCGGTACCTCTAAAGAAGTTGAGTATGAAAGAACATTTTGGATTTTGGGGCGCTAAAGTGGGGTACATGATTATCTTCATGTTGTTGCCCATTTACATGGTTGGGTTCTTGAAATGGATGGTAGGTTTTTTAATCGCCAGTATGGTAACAGGTT
>JAVHOI010000501.1:0-2285 GCA_036169975.1 Ferruginibacter sp.
TTGCAAAACAAAATTCAAAGAGAACAAGGCGAAGACCTTGCACAAGGCGTTTTGGACACCATTGACCTTGACAGCTATCGTTTACAAAAGCAAGGCGAATTTAAAATTACTTTGCAACAAGGTGACGAGTTGATGCCTTCATCAGAAATGGGAAGCGGAGTTGCAGAACCTGAATTGGAATTACTTTCAAACATTGTAAAAGCATTCAACGACCGCTTCGGGACAACATTCACCAATGAAGATAAGGTTCGTAAAATGACAGCAGAACTAATGCAGGACGTTAAGACAGACCAAGCAGCAATGGACAACATCAATGCATCTCTAAACAAAAACGACATTCAAAATGCTCAAATCACTTTCACTGATATTTTGAAGGAGAAAATGATAAACCATATTGACAGCAACTTTGAAGTGTTTAAGGAATACAACGACAATCCAGAGTTCAAAGCATTTTTAGCAGGACAGATGTTTAAGTTATTGATAAATGACATCGGTAGATTTAGGTCATTGTAAAATGCCAACACACCAAGTCTGGCACATTTGCAAGACACATAAAGCCGACAATTGCTCCATGACAAAAGTATAATGGACGAAGTCTCTAATAGCCAACGCCACAAGGTAAGCACATTGGCAGGCACACAAAACCAACAGCACAGAAGCCAACCTGCCAAAGAGCTTGCCTTCTGCTCGGCTTGGGTAACAGTCTTTAGGTTGACACAGTAAAAATGCAAGTCTCTAATTACGAATGATGAGGAATTCATTAACAATAGCGGAATTAAGTAAATTCAAATCATTTAAGAAAATCTCCATAATGTACTTCGGTTAAGGCGTTGTTTTAAATCATTTTTAATAAATAGTATGAACAACAAAATTATATTATCAACCGAAGTTGCACATAGCTTCTTAGCCCGGACAAAAATTTTTACCCCAAAATATAGTGCTGATAAATAAAAAACCGAAGCATGCATACCCCGGTTTTTATTTATTAGCTGATTGTAATGTTATTCGATATTGCCTTCCAGCGCCAACAGAAAAGCGTATTCCCTCGCCTTATCCTTTAATGGCTTGAACCTGCCGGAAGCGCCGCCATGGCCGGCTTCCATGTTGGTGTATAAAAAAAGTTTATTGTTATCCGTTTTCATCGCCCTCAGTTTGGCCACCCATTTGGCTGGTTCAAAATATTGTACCTGGCTATCGTGCAGCCCTGTTGTTACCAGCATATTGGGGTATGCTTTTTTTTCCACGTTATCATAAGGCGAATAGGATTTCATGTAATCATAGCTTTCCTTATTGGCAGGATTGCCCCATTCATCATATTCGTTGGTAGTAAGCGGAATGGAAGCATCGCTCATGGTAGTTACCACATCTACAAAAGGAACAGCGGCTATTACACCATGCCAAAGATCCGGGCGCATGTTTACAATGGCGCCCATCAGTAGGCCACCGGCGCTTCCACCATTGGCATACAGGTGTTTGGAAGAAGTATATTTTTCGGCGATTAAAAATTCAGCGCAATCAATAAAATCGGTAAAAGTGTTTTTCTTTTTCATCAACTTTCCATCCTCATACCAATACCTTCCAAGCTCCTGTCCCCCGCGGATATGCGCTATCGCGAATGCGAAACCCCGGTTGAGCAGGCTAAGCCTTATGCTGCTGAAACTAGCATCCGAACTGATACCATACGAGCCATAGCCATACAACAATAATGCGCCATTGCCATCTTTTTTAAAACCCTTTTTATAAACAATGGATATGGGAACTTTAGTACCATCCTTTGTCGTCGCAAACAGGCGCTCCGTTTCATATTCCTTCGTATCATACCCCCCTACTACTTCCTGCTGTTTCATTAGTTTCTTTTCACGGCTTACCATATTATAATCAAATACGGAATTGGGCGTTGTTAATGAAGTATAATTGAACCGCATCGTGTTGGTGTTGTAATCCGGATTGGCGGTAATATTCGCTAAATAGGCCGCTTCTTCAAAAGCTAAATAGTGGCTGTCATTATTTTGTGTATTTAAAATATGTATCCTTGTAAGCCCGCCTTTTCTTTCATTGATGGCAAGGAAATTTTTAAACAGGTCGAAGCCGGAAATCAGTACGCTGTCATTGTGCGCAATAAGGTCTTTCCAATTGGCAATATCCTTTTTATCTTCGCTGCAGGTAGCTATCTTAAAGTTTTTCGCATGAAGGTTGGTACGGATATAGAACCTGTCATTGGCATGATCCACTTCGTACAATACTTCTTTCATCCGTGGTTGAAATACTTCAAAGGCATCATCCGG
>JAVHOI010000501.1:2385-5767 GCA_036169975.1 Ferruginibacter sp.
TTCGCCCGTTTCCAGGTTTTTAATATATATCTTGTATTCCCGCCGCGACAACATATCAATTCCGTAAGCCATTAATTTATTATCCGGGCTTACCGAAAATCCAATGGCTGAATAATAATCATGCCCTTCCGCCATAGCGTTTACATCCAATAATATTTCCTCCGCCGCATCAAGGTTCCCTTTTTTCCGGCAATAGACAAAATAATCCTTACCTTCCTCCAGCCTGCTATAATAGTAATAACCATTTTTAAATACCGGTACTGATTCGTCCTTCTCTTTGATGCGTGCCTTCATCTCTGCATACAATTTTTCCTGCAACGCTTTTGTGCCCGACATCATTGAGTCGTAATATTTATTTTCAGCGGTCAGGTAGGCTACTGCCTTGCTGCTATCAGGTCCCTTTTTAAAATAATCATTCATCCAGTAGTAGTTATCGACCCTTGTATCTCCATGAGCTTTGAGTTCTTTAGGATTAATGCCGGCTACGGGTGCGGTTATATTTTCGGGCCAGTCAAAGGCGTTTTTATTCACTTCAGTTTTATTATTGCATGATAGAATCAGCAAAGATAAAAGAACCGTGGCGGGGCGGTTTTTTAATTTCATAATTTATGTCGTTTATTTTTGTTTTTTAATTATTGGGAATTTACCATGGGCTGCACCCATCGCTGTTATATTCAGCCCTTACAGGGCTATTCGCTTCTCCTTGCCAACACAATCGTATTTTTAAATTGTTTCTTGTTCCCTTTTAAATTAAATATTTCCGTGAATACAATATACACACCAATCGCAAGCTGCCGGCTTTTATCGCCCAGGCCATCCCAGCGGAAATTTCCTTTTGTTCCCAACAAGGCATTCCTCTGCAGGTAACGTACAGGCCTGCCCGCCGAATTAAAAATGGTAATATTGGCCACATAGCCCGGCTCCGGAAAATTATAATCAATGGTTGCAAAATCATCCTGGCCATCATTATCGGGTGATACGATTTCAGGCGATAATTTTACCCCGCCCTGCACGCCATCATTTATCCTGTACTGCGAATTTTTATAGGTTGGCGTTCCATAGCCTGCGGATGTAGCGGCGGAATGCCAGTTGTCCTGTGATTGGGTAGGGGCATTGTAATCTATTCTTTCCAAAGCCACTCCCTCCGGGTTATCTATTAAATTAAAATGCCATTTTTCATTGTACGTTAATTCATCCATTACTTCGCCCTGTGCATTTAAAATGACGGCCGTTCCCTTATCATTGTTGAAGGAAGGCATGTTAGTTATTTCTATAAAAGCATCGCTGTTTTGCGTGATATAAGCCGCTTTAACCTTCGCGGTATTTTCCGTTACCACCATAAAATCCTGCGGGAACAAGAGATGACTTTCCCCACCAAGTTGGGCAATGCCGCTGATAGAGCCGCTATTATTCCTGTTGGCAATATAGGTTTGTTTCAGATCAATTATCTTATTGCTCCGGTTATATATTTCTACATAATCGGTTCCATTTGGTGGCGGATTAAATAAAATTTCATTGATAACAATATCCGAAGTTGATGCCACATCGCTGAGGCCAACTCTTACCACATTTTTATTCCCAATCAGATTACCAACACAATCCGTAATACCCGATGCTGTTACCTTATAAACTTTATTTCGTAGCAAGGCGTTATTTAATTTTAAGATTACCCTGTCAAATGATGGCGAAACCGTTACTGCGGCGGCAGCCATTCCAATACCATCACTAATGCTGAAATTAGCCGGCGCAGCAGCTTTCACACTATCCAGCGGTTCGTCAAAAACAAGGGTGACAGTTGCACTATCCAATGCATAAGCCCTTAATAAAACCGGCGCATTTTTATCCGCATTTATCGCATCCGCTGAATTCTTCTTCCCGGGCGAACCACCTTTTGAATCAACACTTGCCTTCCAATTACCAGATCCGCCACATGGGTTTTTGGTGTCTGCCATTTCCAATGTCCAGCCACCCTCTTTCTTTAATTCATTTTGATACCAGTCGTTTTTATAACTCACCGAATGAATGCTATTGTTTTGTGATGATTTTAAAAAGAGCTGATCGGCGGTGTTATCCAGCGAAGGAAAATTTGCAACTGAAATAGCTTTACCAAACGCCGATAATGCCGCAACAGCGCTACCGGAACAAACGATCACAAAACTATCCGGCAATAAAGTAAAATCAGGCATTGGCCCACTTTGCCCTGTGGCATCCCCTATCCGCCAGCCTTTTAAATTAATTGCGGAGCTGGAAGTGTTTTTTAATTCGATCCATTCAGTGTTGGGCAAGCTAACCACAGGCGAGGGATCCGCCATTATTTCATCAATCACCACATCATATTGCCGGGCAGTATATGGCGCAAAATAAATGAAGCCCGCCGTGCCATTTACAATAGCATTACCAGCAATATCTTTTACACCATTTATTGCAAGTTGATAATTAACCCCGCTTAAGAAACTACCGTAAAAGGTTAAATGTACCAATGCCGGATTGGCTGCGTCCAAGACAGCGGTAGTGGCAGCGCCCAATGAATTACCAGCAACATAATTTACTGCCATCCCGCCGCTGAAATTATCTAACGGTTCATTGAATAAAACATCCACGGTGTTGGCGGATGATACGGTTGCTGTTAGTATAAACGGCGGCATTGTATCAGGCGTAAAAGGCTTTACTTCAATGTCGTCCAAGAAATGCCGTTGAAAAAAAGATGCGGTACTTTGCCTTACCAATATTCCGAAAAAAGCGGAACTGTTGAATGTTGAATCCACTACCGGGCTCTCCGCAAAATAAGCAGTGCCTGTTCCGGTAGTATCCCGGTATAGTATCCATTTATTGGCTACATCCCTCGTCACTTTTATTTTCAATTGATTACTGCCGGTATTGGTTATCCCGTTTGCGCCATCTATAATTTCAGTAATAGCGCCGGTAGTAGCTTTGCGGTACAAACTTATTTCATCATCGGTATTGCCGATGCGTACAAAATACCCGCTGGTAGTGATAGCGGAAAGGTTGCCTGAGGAAGCGGTTAAAAAAATATCCACATAATTGGCGGAGGACGTATTAAAATCAAGACTGATGTAAAATTCCCATTGAGCCGAAGTTGCTAATGTGCTGGCTGTACTAAGATAAAAAATACTGTTTGCAATGATATTGTTGCTTTGCAATTGGAATGTGGGATTCACTATCCAGTCTGCCGGGCTACCAGCCCATGAAGGATCCGCCGAAAAATCACCATCCGAAAAATTTTCCGTAAACTGCGCCCTGCCACTAAAATAGAGCAACAAACAAATTGAGAGCCATAGCAGTGTCCTGATTTTCATATTAAATAAAAGTTGCCTTTAAAGATAATTACTTTATAGTTTGATAAACCTATTTTATTAAGGAT
>JAVHOI010000502.1:0-1273 GCA_036169975.1 Ferruginibacter sp.
CGAAGATTGAAATTTTAGAGAAGAAAATGAAGAATGACGGGCTGGAAATGCCAAAGGAGGTTGTGAAATATATTGCTTATAATATCAATAGTAATGTAAGGGAACTTGAAGGCGCTTTAATATCATTGTTGGCACAATCTTCGCTAAACAAGAGGGAAATTGATCTTGAGTTGGCAAAAAAAGTACTACGAAATTTTATAAAATCTTCCAGCAAGGAGATAACCATTGATGCCATTCAAAAAATGGTATGTGAGTACTATGATGTGCCTTATGATAAATTGCTTCAAAAAACGCGGAAGCGTGAAATTGTGCAGGCCCGCCAGATAACCATGTTTTTATCCAAAGCGTTTACTAAAAATTCCCTCAAAACTATTGGTGAACATTTTGGCGGGAGAGACCATACTACAGTAATTCACAGTTGCCAGACGGTAAAAGACCTGATGGATACCGATTCCATTTTTAAGGAAAGCGTATTGGAATTGCAGCAGAAAGTTCAGTTAGCTGCGATGTAAAGATTTTATGGGCGAAATTATTTAACCAGATTCTTAAAAGGGTTTGGTTTTTTTTATTAATAAATTGTCAGAGAGGGAAACAATTTTTTATATCGCAATGGAATAAAGCTTTATTATCAGGTATCTGCTCCTGTTTTAATTTTTATAAATCTTTTGAAATACAAGCCCCGTAAGCATTTAAGAATTATTTTGACATATTGATCATTTTGTTTTGGGTATTCAGTTGTTGAATTGTATTTTTGCAACCCCTTAATAAAGTTAGGGCAGGTAGGAGAGATGCCTGAGTGGCCGAAAGGAACGGTTTGCTAAATCGTCGTACGGGTTAAACTGTACCGTGGGTTCGAATCCCACTCTCTCCGCAAAAAAAGATCTTATTAATTTATTAACCATTCCCAATAGTTTTGCTTTTTAAAAAAGTAAAAACCAAATGGTAAATACCTGTATATTTCGGGATGTAGCGTAGCCCGGTATCGCGCCTGGTTTGGGACCAGGAGGTCGCAGGTTCGAATCCTGCCATCCCGACGTTGATCTTAAGCCCTTCATTTATTGAAGGGTTTTTTTTATGTGTGCCAGGCATGGTCATACACTATAGGGTGCAAAGTATCCCCTCCGCGAACCCCTTCCTTACGAGGCTTTTTTTGGGGGATTTGCGGATACTTTTCTTTTTGTTGTGCGTCATGCTTCGTGACAACTAGCAGTTCGACACAGAAGTAAAAAATTCAGTTATTTTCATTAAATTTGACACCATGAGAACAGCAGAA
>JAVHOI010000503.1:0-5737 GCA_036169975.1 Ferruginibacter sp.
AGCCTTTGAAAATCTTTTGGATCATTATTGGTAACGACTTCATTGGAAGCACCCCACTTGGTTATGTTTTCCGACAAAACCGTTACCCTGGTTTTGATAACTTCATTACTAACCAATAAACTTTTTTCAGCAATAACCGATTGAATTAAAGTTGACTTTCCTCCGGGTGCTGCGCACAAATCCAAAATTTTTAATGGTTGGGATAAGTCAATGGATTGCTTTAATATTTCTTCCAAAAACATGCTGCTCGCCTCCTGTACGTAGTAAGCTCCTGCATGAAAGAGCGGATCGGAAGTAAATGAAGGCCGGGTTGAAAGATAATAACCGCTGGTACACCAGGGAACCGGATAAATACCGGTGCCACCCAAACCACCCAAGACAATTGAGTTATTCGCATATCCTGAAAGTTTGCGAATGTTTAATCTTATGGAAGTGATTTGCTTCCCGGACTGATGTACTTTTTCGAAGGCCCCTTTATCGAAGCCTTTTAAATTTTGAATAGACTGTATGAGCGCTGATGGAATTTTCAGTGGATGATTTTATTGTTGCTGTTTCAATTCTTTTAAAGCTTGCACCATTTCAATAAGAAGGTAACTTTAAAATAAAACTGAAAACGATAAACACAATACCGGATACCTTAAACCGTTTTTATCTCCGCACATAAATCCTGCAATACTTTTTTGGCATCGCCAAACAACATACTTGTTTTGGGCTGATAGAAAAGATCATTTTCAATTCCCGCATAACCGGGTTTCATACTTCGCTTATTTACAATAACAGTCTTAGCCTGCTCCACTTCCAATATCGGCATACCAAAGATGGGTGATGCAGGGTCTTTTTTCGCTGCTGGGTTCACTACATCATTGGCTCCCAATATCAACACTACATCGCAGGTTTTAAATTCATCATTGGCCTGTTCCATTTCCAATAATTTATCATAGCTCACATCCGCTTCGGCAAGCAATACATTCATGTGGCCGGGCATACGGCCAGCTACCGGGTGAATGGCATATTTTACTTCCACGCCTTTTTCTTCCAATATTTTTTCCAGTTCATGACAGGTATGCTGGGCCTGTGCCACAGCCAATCCGTAACCGGGAACTATCATCACCTTATTGGCAAAGTTCATTACCATTGCCGCATCACTTAAACTTATCTCTTTGATAGCGCCATGTTCCGATGTGGTAGCGCCTTCGGCAGCCGCACCTCCACCGCCCCAGGAACCTATGATCACATTAAGCAAACTACGGTTCATCGCTTTACACATCAATGTAGTAAGCAGGGTACCTGCAGCGCCTACCAGTATGCCACCGGTAAGCATTGCCTGGTTATTATACATGAACCCGGCACTGGCGGCAGCTACCCCGGTAAAGGAATTGAGCAGCGAAATTACTACCGGCATATCGGCGCCGCCAATGGGCAGTACGAATAATACACCGTATAATAAGGCCAATGACAATATGCCAAAAAATAAATAAATCTGAAAGGAAGTTACTGCCCACGAAGATGTTGATCCATCATTAAAGGGTAATGAAAATCCGCCCGCTTCATAGCTGGTGAGAGGCGTTTTGAAAATAAAATACGCGACCGCACTTATTAAAATTAATAAGAAAACCATATTAAGGTTTCGCTGCCCCCTGAATGTAGTATCTTTTATAACACCCCTTAATTTTCCCCATGCAATGATACTTCCCGCAAAAGAAATGCTGCCAATCACCAGGCCGGCAACAATGGCAATAATTGAAACAGTGGTTAGTTCTTCGGTTAAGTATATTGTATCACCCACCTTTGGCAAAGCCGTATGCAGGTAATGATTGAATTCAATAACCGAAATTAACATGGCGCAGGCTCCACCCATGCCATTGAAAAGGCTCACCATCTCCGGCATCGCCGTCATTTTTATTTTTTTCGCGGATATGAAACCAAGTATTGCGCCAATGGTTAAAGCCACAAAAATAAATACCAGGTTATTTAAATGGATATTGTGGCCACCAACCTTATGCTCAAATAAAAATATCGTTCCCAAAATACCAATCGTCATTCCGGTGGCCGCTACCAGGTTTCCCTTTCGTGCGGATTCAGGATGAGATAGCATTTTAAGCCCAAGGATAAAAGTAACAGATGCGATAAGATAACAGATTGTAAGTAGGTGAATTCCCATATAAAAAAATTTGTCTCAACCCTGCTGACTGCCGGGGTTTTTGGATCATTAAAATTAAATCTTTATTCGTTTTAAAATAGCTATGCCCTCAATGAAATATTGCCTTATTCCTTTCAGGTAATTAGTTATTTACCCTACCCTCCTTTGGGAGCCCGGGTCGTCTTCTTTTTCTTAAACATTTCAAGCATCCTGTCTGTTACCACAAAGCCGCCTACCACATTTAAAGTACCGAGAACAACGGCTAAAAAACCTAATACAAGTGCGGCATAATTATCCGATTGCGCCTGTCCCATAACGATGATAGCCCCAATTACCACTACACCATGGATCGCATTAGCGCCACTCATTAATGGTGTATGTAACACACTTGGTACACGGCCTATCACTTCTATTCCTAAAAAAACAGAAAGGATAACGATGTAAATTATTTCAATGTGATTGCTGAAAAAATCTAAGATGGATTGCATAAGATGTTCATTTGGCCATGGGCAATAGCCGATGGCTGGCTTAAAATTTTGTTACAGAATATTAATAATGGCATAAGCGGATTTCACTTTCATTTTATTATTTGTTGTTACCAGGTTTTTATCCATTAACGGCCGCAAGTACACGCTCGTTTGTGATCCTGCCATCGTGAACAATACAGGTTCCCTTTACCAGGTCATCTTCAAAATTCAAATTCAGTTCACCTTCTTTACCAATCAACAACCTTAAAAAATTCAAAATATTTTTTCCATACAATTTACTTGCATCACTGGGCATACCCGCCGGCAGCCTCGAGTTGCCAACAATACTCACGCCATTATGAATGACCGTTTCTTCATTTTTAGTAAGCTCCGTGTTACCACCTGTCGCGGCAGCAAGGTCAATAATAATGGAACCGTTCTTCATGGCTTCCATCATGTTCGTCGTAATTAATATGGGCGCTTTTTTGCCGGGTATCTGTGCGGTAGTAATGATGATATCCGCTTTGGCAACGCTTTCAGCTATTTTGGCTTTCTGGCGCTGCATGAAATCTTCGCTTTGTTCCACCGCGTAGCCACCCGCCTTGCTGGCATCAGCGGCGCCTTCCACTTCTACGAATTTTCCACCAAGGCTCATCACTTCTTCCTTTACCGCCGGCCTGGTATCAAAAACTTCTACCACAGCACCCAGTCTTTTACCGGTAGCAATTGCCTGCAATCCGGCTACACCTGCACCGAGTATCAACATTTTAGCAGGCGGGATACTACCGGCTGCAGTCATAAACATCGGAAAATACCTGGGGAATAAATTTGCTGCCGTAAGCACCGCTTTGTAGCCGGCGATATTGGCCTGGCTGCTTAGTACATCCATGCTTTGGGCTCTGGTGGTGCGGGGAATCATATCAATGCTAAATACTGTTACACTTTTTGCGGCGCAATCCTTCATTAATAAATGATTGAACAATGGCTGATATAGGCCGAGTATTATTTTCGACTGCAAAAGGCCGGTCTCCGATTGCCGTGGTTCATTAATAGAGAGAATTATATCCGCATCTTTCAGCACAGCGTTGCGGTCAGCTATTACGGCGCCCGCTTCTTCATACTTTTCATTATTGGCAAATGCGGTAACGCCGGCACTGTTTTCAATAATCACATTTACGTTCCATTTTTTCAGGATTAATACATGTTCAGGTAAGATGGATACCCTGGTTTCAGGAGACGGTTCTTTTAAAATTCCAATAGTCATAAGAAAAATTAATGACGCAAAGGTAACTAAAATCAGAATCGTATGATAAAATGTTGTTTAACTTTAAAAGCGGGATTAACAAAAGCGAGGCCGATAAAAAACAAATCAATGGTAAGGGTAACAGCGGTATGTCGCTGTATGATTGCCCATGCCTGCTCCATTTCAGCGCTCCAGTGGATATCGTCAAATACCAAAATGGTTAAAGGCGCCGAATGATTTAATAATTGATGAAAATAATTTAAAGTAGGCTCTTTTCGATGGTTGCCATCTATAAAAGCAAAATCAAACCTGTCAATTTTTGAAAACAGTAAAGGCAGCGTATTGGCAAAATCGCCTTTTATCAATTCAATATTTTTTATATGCAATGAATCGAAAGTTTGTTGTGCGATCGCGGCTATATTACCGGCTCCCTCGCAGGTAAACAATTTCGCATTTTTATTTCCAAAAGAAAGATAAGAAGATGTAATTCCAAATGATGTTCCTAATTCAATGAGGTTTGCCGGCTGGTAATACTGCACTATCCTGAATAATAGCCAGGCGTATTTCGGGGGCTTTAAGGATGAATTGGCAATGTCTTTTACAAACCGTTTATTTTCCCTGATTACAGAAGAGCCTGCTCCAAAATCTTCCACTTCAATAAGGTCATTGTCCGCCTTTAATTTTTTCCGCTGGTTTTCAATTTCAGTATAACAATCATATATTTTTTTATCTCTCAATACATTTTTAATGAAATCAAATACATAAGGAGAATGTACACCATGCCCTTTCCCATTAGATGCGGTAAAGTAATAACGCAGGTATTTTTTCGCTAATTGAAAATGATTATACAATGAAGGGAATTATGAATTAAAAATTAAAAATTATGAATTTTTAAAAAAAAAGGGATTATTTTTTCTTCCAAACCTGAAATGAATAGGCATAAACATGTTTCTCATCCGCCGAAAAATCATCATTGGAAACCAATTCCCATTCGCCTTCGTCAATCACCGGAAAAAAAGTATCCCCGTCAATGATTGTATGTACCCTTGTTAAATAAATAGTATCCGCAATGGGCATGGCCTGTTCGTAAATTTTACCGCCCCCAATAATGAATATTTGCCTTGCATTTGTTTCAACGGCTTTTTCAATGGCATCTTTCATATCCAAAGCGGTTATAACGCCATCAGCTTTCCAATCCCGGTTTCTGGTGATTACAATATTTGTTCTGCCCGGCAGGGGTTTGCTCACGGCCTCAAAAGATTTCCGCCCCATGATAACCGGGAACCCCCAGGTAATGTTTTTAAAAAATTTAAGGTCGTTCGGCAGGTGCCAAAGCAACTGATTGTTTTTGCCTATGGCATTGTTGGTGGAAGCAGCGGCCACAAGTACAATCGCAACGCCACCATGCCCCCCTGCCCCCCGAAAGGGGGTTCCTGTAGCTTCTAATTTTGTAGTTTCATTCATAATAGTATAGTGGCTTCTATAATTCCGTAAAAAATAATCCTATCAATTCTTCGCCAAAATAAATACCTGTCGGTTATCATTCTCCAAAAGTCTTCCGCTTGCCAGCGGAATTGAGGGGGCTGGCTTCTTACACTGCCACCGGCGCTTTAATCCCCGGATGAGATTGATAATTTAACAGCTCAAAATCTTCATATTTAAAATCAAAAATATCTTTAACGTTAGGATTGATTTTCATTTGCGGCAATGGAAAGGGTGTCCTGCTTAATTGTAAATTGGCCTGCTCAAAATGATTGTTGTACAAATGCGCATCACCAAATGAATGGACAAATTCGCCAGCCTCCATATCGCAAACCCGGGCAATCATCATGGTAAGCAATGCGTAAGAAGCAATGTTGAAAGGCACCCCCAAAAACACATCCGCCG
>JAVHOI010000504.1:0-5666 GCA_036169975.1 Ferruginibacter sp.
TTTAAGCCGGGTATTTTTTGCTTCATCCGCAATCTGTGTTAGCAGTTTATGCCACTGATCCACGGTTAATGCATGGCCCGTCACATTTAATATAGACCCCACTTTATAATCTTCCACTGCTTTTTTTAATGCGCTGGGATTTAATTCTCCGTCTGTTTTTGTACCAACAACACCGAGCGTAACCTGCGTCATCTGACCTACCTTTTCTTCGAGGGTCATTTTAGCCAATAATTCATTTACTTTTTTGTTGGTTGGATTAACTGCTTTTTTTGTTTGCGCATCTATATTTAAGCCCGCAGTGGCAATAAACAGAAGTAATAGCAATTGTTTCATTTGTGAAGTTTATTGAAGTTATGAATGAATATTATTTAATCAATTTTATAAATGTGTTAATCCTTTTCAGGGTGCTTTTATCCTTACCCATGACTGAATTAAGCCCCTGTACTTCCTATGGCGGTTTAAAGGTATAGTCAACTCCTTCACTCCACCAATAATTTCTATTCCCGGTTATTGTTTGTCAGGAATGTAAAAAAGGTTCAGCCGCTTCATTATTTCAATACAGGCCCTGCTGTTGTGGTAAGGGCATTTCCATATCCCCACTTTATCCTGGCCCTGCATTATGGTGCCATCGCCATTTCTACCCCATAACCATTCACCATAATTTTTATCCTTGATAAAGGTTTTGGTATAATGCCAGGATTGCATTGATTTTTCCAGGTATCTTTTGTCATTGGTTAATTGCCAGTGATTAAAAAATCCTACCATTGCCTCGGCTTGCACCCAGGAGTGTTTTTCTTTAATGAGATGTCCGGTATCAGTTTCATATTCGTACCAAAGCCCCCCATCAATATCAACCCCTTCCGCGGCAGCGAGGGATATTTTAATTGATAAATTTTTGAATTCCTCTGTTAACGAATAATCATTTATTGTTTCCGCCGCTTCCAATAGTAGCCAGGCGGCCTCTATATCATGCCCATAAGAAATGGTAGTTGATTTCCTGTTCCATTGTTCATCAAAAAATAGCGCCAAATGACCTGTATGCCCGTCCATAATATGCGCCTTAAAAGTTTGGATCAGCTTTTCAATTTGCCCTTTTAATTTCGCCTCCGGCCATATCCGGTACAGGGCTGAATAGGCTTCCAGCACATGAAGATGGGTATTCATCGTCTTTTTTTCATTGGCATCTTTTGCACTCAGGCGAAGGTCGTCAACAGGCTTCCAGTCACGGGTAAACGCTTCGAGGTAACCAGTATTTTCTTCATCAAAACTATGTGCTTCTATTTGATGGAATAATTCAATTGCCGTTTTTTTCGCGGTTTCATTGTTGCTTATTTCAAAATAAGCGCTGCAACCATAAATTGCAAATGCCAAAGCATAAATTTGCTTTTTTGTGTCCAGGGGTTTACCCTTCGCATTTACCGTCCAGTAAACGCCACCAAATTCTTTATCAATAAAATTGGCGGTTAAATAATTGAATGCAACCCTTGCAAGATAAAGATATTCCGCATTGTTGGTCATTTTGCAGGCTGCCGAAAAAGCCCATAGGATCCTTGCGTTTAATACCGCACCTTTTGGCGCATCGGGATAAGGTTTATTATTTTCATCAATGCGCCCGATAAAACCACCATTTACAGGATCATGTGTATTGCTGATCCAATAAGAAAGAATCGCATCAAGTTCCGCTTTTAAATCATCGTAATATAAGGTTAGTATAGCCGCATTTATTGTAAACTTTGAAAGATTGGTATTTTTCATAAAATAAGTAAGTGAAAAAAACAGGCAATTTATTTATTGTAAAATTAAAAAAGCTATCACGCTGTTTAACGGCTTTTTTCAATCACCACCGGCTCGTTTTCTTTGTGGCTATGCAGGTATTGTTTGTTATGGTCAATGATTTTATTAATGGTTTTAACCGAAGCGGCTGAACAATAGCCATCTTCGGGAGTATTAAAAACATAATCAATCAATTGATCCACGGTACTGGTGGCCACGTGTATTCTTGTATCTGATGAAGCATAGTAAATAAATACTTTTCCGTCCCCGTCCGCAATCCATCCATTACTAAAAACAACGTTGGAAACATCGCCGGTTCTTTCTTCCCCATCCGGAGCCAAAAAGTAACCGCCAGGTTTATGTATAACCCTGGTAATATCATTCAGCCCGGTCATAAACAAATATAAAACATACCGAAGCCCGGCAGCCGTATTTCTAACGCCGTGTGCCAGGTGAAGCCACCCATGATTGGTTTTAATAGGAGCCGGCCCCAAACCATTTTTCATTTCCGAAACAGTATGGTATGCCCGGTGATCAATTACAATTTCATTTTCAATAACCGCGTTGGTAATATCTTTTGCCAGGCCAAAACCTATTCCCCCACCCTTGCCGGTTTCTATAAAACTATCCTGGGGCCTTGTGTAAAAAGCGTATTGCCCATTTACAAATTCAGGATGCAACACTACATTTCTTTGTTGTGCAGAGGGCGTCTTTAAATCAGGAAGGCGCTCCCACTCCATCAGGTTTTTCGTTCTGGCAATACCACATTGGGCAACCGCCATGGATTGGTCACCTGCCGGCGCTTCGGGATCCTTTCTTTCCGTACAAAAAACGCCATAAATCCATCCGTCCTCATGAGCTACCAACCGCATATCATAAATATTGGTATCGGGCACATCCGTTTCCGGCATTATTAACGGGTATTCCCAAAATTGAAAATTATCTATGCCATTATAACTATCGGCAACAGCGAAAAAACTTTTCCTGTCAGCACCTTCCACCCTTGCTACCAATGTGTATTTTCCATTCCATTTAATGGCGCCTGCATTCAGCACCGCATTGATCCCAAACCTTTCCATAAAAAATATATTGGCCTGCGGGTCAAAATCATATTTCCAGGATAATGGAATATGCCGGGCTGTTAGTACCGGATTTTTATACCGGTTAAAAATGCCATTGGTTTCCGGCTCCATTTCATTTTTTTTAATCATCAGTTCATGATGCCGCTCTTTCAGAAACACTAATCTTTTTTTTAATTCTTCTTTCATAAAAAATTATATTTAATCTTCAAGTTTATTCCACCAGGTTCTTTTTAATATTAATACGATCATTACGATTAACCCAATTGTAATCCATAAAGGGGTTTGCATTTTTAAAATAAAATACATGGGTAAAATCGTAAAGCACAATTGCCCGATAATACCAATTACCACATTGAACATATCCAGCTTAAATCTTTTATTTGCTACAAATGAAGGGTCGTCAATGACTACCAGGTCATGAATAGGTTTCCAAAAACCCCAGGGTCGGACAGTTTTATAAAATGATTTTAATACTACTTCGTCAGTAGGCGGCGCAGCATAAGTACCGATAAAACATCCTGCCAGCGAAAGAACAAAAAGTAATGGCCACCAATATAATGGCAAACCGGTGGTTAGGTAAGGCATCAGCAATGCGGCAATAATGCCCACTGCCATCCCCCAGACAAACCCATTGGCATTGAACCTCCACCAATACCATTTTAAACAATTGGCTGCTACATATCCGCCATACAACCCGCCTACTATCCATTGCAAAATTTCATTTACATCACTGGCCAGAAAACCAAAGAATACCCCCACCGCCACTACCAGCACACCTACGATATAGTTCATTGAAATTATCTTTTTGGTGCCAGCATGCGGATTAATATATTTCAGGTAAATATCATTGGTTATGTATGCCTGCGCAGCATTGAGCGTACCACTAAAGGTACCCATGAAGGCTCCGAGCAAACCTGTTAAAACAATTCCCAAAACACCTACGGGTAAAAAATTATTTACCGTAGCAGGAAGGATCCTTTCAAAATCAGTGACACCATCCGGCCCCTTCAGGTAGAGTTGATTGTAATACAATAATGCCAGTACCGTAAGCCCTGTTATCATGGAGTAACGAACAGGTAGCAAAATGATACTGACAAAACCCGTCATCTTGCTGGCATCCTTTGGGCTTCGGGTACTCAATACTTTTTGCATATCATAATTGGGTGCAGGCCCCGCCAGTGAAGCAAACACACCTTTCAGCAACATCATCATAAAAAATAATCCGAATAAACTGAAACCGTCATCCGCTATTTTTTTATTAGCATCCGCGGCTATCCTGCTCCAGTCGAGATTAAGCTGCCAGCTAAAAAATGGATCGCTCCACCCAGACGGAACATTCAGCTTGTGCCCGTTCAGGTTTTGCATGGCGATTACCGCAATGGCGATGCATCCCACTGTCATAATTATATATTTAATCACATCTCCCAATACGATGCTGTGCATGCCACCCAATATGGAATAAAACATGGCGAATAAAGTAAACACGATACCATAAAAATGGGGTACATATTTATTGGTTACATGAAAGGGGACATAATCTTTTACCATATCCCAGGGAATGAATATCTCCATGAATTTACCCAGCCCCACAAATCCATAAGCAAGGAAACCCAGGCAACTGATAAGGGCGAATGCGATTACAATGATATGCGAACCCTTTACACCTTTGCCAGTTAATCCGAACCTCGTCCGCAACCATTCCGCACCGGTATTCGCATTGCTTCGCCGTAACCATTTACTCAGGAACATCATCATAAACACCTGGTTAAATACTGGCCACAGCCAGGGTATCCAGATGCTTTTGAGGCCGTAAACAAAACATAAAGCTACCATCCACATGGTGCCGCTGATGTCAAACATGTCCGAAGCATCACTAAGGCCAAGCATATACCAGGGCAGGCTTTTGCCACCCATAAGGTAGCTTTCTTTATTCTGTCTTGCTTTCTTCCTCATCCAAAACCCGATGAAGATCATTGTGATAAGGTAACATATCAAAATAAGGAAATCGGTCAGTTGTAATTTCATAAAGCGATCAGCAGGTATGCCATTGTTTAATGTAGGTTAATCGTTAAGTAATTAATGAAGCACTTTAATATTGGATTTTAAAACGGGGAGCTTCTCCGTACGTTTATGGTTTGTTGTATAATTTTTGTTGCCTGGTTTTATTTTCAAAAAATACATTTTGCAACTTACTGAATTTATTAAAATCCACTTCAGATAATTGCCCTTTGTAAGGCACATAAAATTCTATCCCTCCATTTTTTTTCTGTCCTGCGTTTCGCCAGGCCAATGCATAAGCAATACCATGATTTTCCAAAGCCTTGATAAAAACACCTGTCCACCATTCAGCATCAGGAACTGCATTGAACCCAAATTCCGTTAGTGCCGGGATTTTATTTTTTGATACCGCGATTTTCTCAAGCAGGCTAAGGCTTTTATCCAATTCAGTAATAAATTTATCATTCGGAAGTATGTCACCTTTCTGGTAAATATCAAAACCGGTTACATCCACATAATCATCACCAGGGTATCTTTCCAGGTAGCTTTTTTCAGTAGCGAAACGATCTGTATTAAAAGCGTAAAGCAGGTTATGTACATTTTTAATATCCCTTAAATAGGTTTCGGTAAAACGGTAGAGTTGTATCACCTGATCAGGTGTACAATGATTTTTGCCCCACCAGAACCAGCTTCCATTGAGTTCGTGAAAAGGACGGAATATTACAGGAATGTGTTCACCCTTTTTACCTTTTAAATCAAGCAGGAAAGCCGCCACTTTATCGAGCCAGGTCTTATACAATTCATTTTTATTAC
>JAVHOI010000505.1:0-5660 GCA_036169975.1 Ferruginibacter sp.
ATTTTATTTGTATAAATGGATAAGTGTTTCGGATTTTAAAAATTACCGAATTGTTGTTTTTATAACAGATGTCTTTATGAATATTGATACTATCGGAAAGCCCATGGTGTGAACCATGGGCTTCAAAATAAAATTCTATTTTTCGCGAATGAATTAGCCTGCGTAATTGTTAGCTTTTTAATCCCTTCTGCGTCTTCAGCTCTTCCTCCATCATCTCCTTCACTAGCATGGGCAAATCGTATTTCGGTATCCAGCCCAGTTTTGTATTGGCCTTGGTGGCATCGCCTATCAGCAGATCCACTTCTGTAGGGCGAAAATAACGGGGATGGATACCCACTACCTGTTTGCCTATCGGTAATTGATAATCAGGATTGGTGCATTTGGTTACAAAAGCTTTTTCATCAATGCCGGTTCCTTTAAACTCAAGCCCGATGCCCGCTTCCGCAAAGGACATGCCTACAAAATCCCTTACCGTAGTGGTGATGCCCGTGGCCAATACAAAATCTTCGGGTACTTCCTGCTGCATCATCAGCCACATGCCTTCCACATAATCTTTGGCATGGCCCCAATCCCTTTTCGCATCCAGGTTGCCCAGCTTTATAATATCTTCCTGGCCGGTTACAATCCTGGAAACCGCGATGGTAATTTTTCTGGTAACAAATGTTTCGCCCCTTAGCGGGCTTTCATGATTGAATAAAATACCGTTAACCGCATACATGTTGTAGGCTTCGCGGTAGTTCACCGTTATCCAGTAGCCGTATAATTTAGCTACGCCATAAGGAGAACGTGGATAAAAGGGAGTAGTTTCTTTTTGGGGGACTTCCTGCACCAATCCATATAATTCTGAAGTAGATGCCTGGTAAAATTTTGTTTTCTTTTCCATACCCAATATCCGTATAGCTTCCAATATCCTCAACACGCCGATACCATCCGAGTTGGCTGTGTATTCAGGTGTTTCAAAACTTACCTGTACATGGCTTTGCGCGGCGAGGTTATAAATTTCATCAGGTTGTGTTTGCTGTATGATGCGCAATAAACTCGACGCATCGGTAAGGTCGCCGTAATGCAACTGAAAACGGTCTGCCAGTTTTTTATCATTGAATAAATGATCTATCCTGTCTGTATTGATCAATGAACTGCGGCGTTTTATGCCATGAACGATGTAGCCTTTGTTAAGTAATAGTTCAGCCAAATAAGAACCATCCTGTCCCGTAATACCTGTTATTAACGCTGTTTTCATGCTGTTTTTTTTTGATAAAATTATTTAAAAATACTTTCTAATAATAATGCGCTGTATTGTTTGGTATAATAAATTGCCGCGAAAATAAACCATCTGAAGTCAGGATAAAATTTTTTCATGAATTTAGCATGGTTTTTTATGGATATAATCCGCGTTTTTTTTAGATAGTCTTTTTCCGTACTGCCTTTATGTACATGCATCACTTTTGCTTCCGGCAAAAAATGAACCTGGTAACCCAAATGTTTAAAATCCCAGCACCATAGCACATCCTCGCAGTACATGAAAAAATCATCCGATAGTTTTTGTTGAGGCAACCGCTGAATGATGCTTTTTGGAAATAACATAAACGTACCCCATACCCAGTCGCAGTTGGCAAAACTTTGATGATCAAAATACCGGTGCAGCATCAACGCTTCCCTTCTCGCCTTGGGCAACAGTTTATAAAAAGGAAATATTTCCAGCAATTCCCAACTGATCGTTCTAAAACGGCGGCAATTGAATTGTATTGTTCCATTTGGGTAAATCAACTGGCAGGTAGCGATACCGGTATCTTTATTTGCCAGTAAATGATCCAGGCAAATTTTTGGCGCATTGTTGATTAATTTCGTATCGCTGTTGAGCAATAAAATATAGTCGCCCGTGGCATGTGTGATGCCAAGGTTATTGCCACCGGCAAAGCCGGTATTGGTTTCACTGATGATGAGTTTAATATCCGGGAATTGCTTTGTAAAAAGATTGGGGACGCATTCTACGGATGCATTGTCCACCAATACTATTTCATATTCTACTTCCTTTAATTTTTCATGGATAGATGCTATGCAACTACAGGTAAGGTTAAATGTATTGTAGTTGATGATGATGATGGAGAGTTGCATAATAATTTAAAATAGAAATATTAAAAAAAACCAACTTAAATCCGTTCCAGGATAATTGCCATTTGATCGCCTTTTTGTTGTTTGTTTAATTTTTTAGCCAAAAAATGAAATTGATAGGTTTTTAATGATAACAATCTTTTTATCCGGTTATTATTGCGGGGTGCTAAAGACAATTTTTTTAAATACAATTCACTTCCTGTAAATTGAAAATGATAGGAATCATCATACATTGCTACGATCTTATATTTTCCTGCTTTTTCCACAGCTAACTGAATGCTTTTTCTCGTGAATAAATTTAAATGTCGGGGAGCATCAAACTGTACCCAGTCTTCCCTGTATTTTTCAAAGGCAAAAGAATCTATCACAGGAAACCTGAGTATTAATTTCCCTCCTTCACCCAATAAATTATTTAAAATCTTCAATACTTCGACAGGGTTTTCCAAATGCTCAAAAACATGATTTAATGTTATGATATTCCACCGGGTGGATTTAAATGATTGCAGGTTATTGGTTATATACAATTCACCATTGTGATTTTTATTTTCGGGTAAATAGGGGTCAAAACCTTTTGTGTTTTTAAATCCTGCGGCTATCAACTCATTTACAAATTGTCCAGCACCACAGCCATAATCAAGGATAGCTGAATACTTATTTAAGCCTTTAACCGAAAGCAGGGATTGCAGGGATGATGAGAATAAAAAGCTCTTTTTAATTTTTAATTTAACCAGTATTTTTTGTAGCAGCTTTTTAATATCATTTACACTTTTATTAATGAAACCAGTGTTTTTTTTAAAACTATAATATTCGGTGGTATTGTAATACTCGCTCATATTAATCGGAACCGCAGGTAAATATGCATGGCCGCAATTAATACATTTGTGATATGCAAATGTTTCAAATAAACCCATCATTTGTTCTTTAACTTCTATGGTTGTGGTTGAACTCCCACATATATTGCACTTTATCAATTTGGGAATTTTGGTAATTATAATTTAATCTTTATCATTTTAATAAAAGCTGTTTATTCAATTTTATAAAAGTAGGGACGGTTTAAAAATATTCTTATAAAATACCTTAAAAGAACTACTACATTTAACATATATCCAACCAGGTTTGCCCATTTAAATTTTGCTTTTCCCCAGGTAAATATATTGTCAGCAATTAAACAAAAAAAGAAAACCGGTATTTCAAATATGTACGTACCTACAATTATCAGATACCAGGCAATGCCAAATTGTTTTCTAATCCTCACCATATTGGATACAATGATTTGCCTGCCTTTTTTATCCCAGAGGTTTTTACCGTTTTCATTTTCGGTAGCTCCATAAAAATCACTGCTGGAACCCCCGCCGATATGGATAACCTTTGGTTCAGCAAATAATAAAAGTTTTCCATATCTCTTCAACCTTCCGCACCATTCCATTTCCTCTGCATACATAAAAAAGTCTTCATCCAGCAAGCCGCTTTTTTTCAGTACCGCTTTTTTTATTAGGATGTAGGCGCCAACAATCCAGTCAACTTCAATAGTATCGGAAATGTTTTGTACACTGGGTATAGTGGATTTAAAACGATAGCCAAGCCACCTGATCAGCCTGCCCAGATAGGGGAGAACCAGGAGTGTATTTAAGCCGCCTTTAATAATATGCGCTCCGGATATTTGCGTAGTGCCATCAGTATTCAATAATTGTACGCCACAGCCCACCGCATTATCATGTTGTTTTAAAAGTGTTATACTTTTATCTATGGCGCCATCCAAAATAATAGTATCCGTGTTCAATATCAATATAAATTCACCGGTTGAAATTTCAATGCCCGCATTGTTGGCCCTGGCGAAACCTGCATTGTAATCTAATGGTAAAAATCTTACCTCCGGATATTTTGCCAATATCCTTTCTTTACAATCATCTTTCGAATCATTATCTACCAGTATGATTTCAAAGCTATGTTGTACTGTTTGCCGGTGAATACTTTCGACGCAATCCAGCACCAATGCAGTTGATTTGTAATTTACCAGTATGATTGAGAGGTCCATGCGATAAAATTTTCATTCATAAAAGCCCCTTCGGATTATTTCAATTCAGGGGGTTTGGGGTTTTTGCCTCCATAAAAGAAATGCACATAAGATCAAAGCGGCAATTGAAATTATTCCAGCGATCAGATTTAGCATGTTTCCCAGATTATAAGAAGCCGGTGCAAAGACGAATTTGATGGTGTGGGTACCCGTTGGAACATTTAATCCTCTTAGCGCATAATCAACTTTCACGATGGGCGTTTCTTTGTCGTCAATAAGGGCCTTCCATCCATTGGGATAATATATTTCGCTAAATACCGCGAACTGGCTGGTAGCGGCATTGCTTTGATAAGTAATATTATCATTCAGATTTTTAATCAATTTAATGGCGGCGATGCTGTCATAATGAGGCGCAACGGTTACTTTAGGTTGCTCCCGTTTATCTATCACTGCGGTATCCCTTGAATGTAAACTGTCTAACGCCATCATTTCGGCATCGGCATTGTTTACATATTTAATTGCTTTTACAAACCATACCGGGCCGTTTGCCCCCGGGTTTAATTGTGCGACTGGCTGATTGTTTTGGCCATTGGTGATAAAGTATTTTGTGTTAAGCATATTAAATACTTCCATGTTACCTTTGCTCAACTGGTGTTCTATTAAATCATTGTAAAGCCCAAGCTTTGCAGGGCTATACCCTCCAATGGAATTGTGAAAATAGGAAGTACGGGAATCCTGGAATGGATCGCCACCCGCCTGGTCAAATACCCTGAAATAACCGGTGTCCATTTTTATCTGGTTGTCCGCTGCCGTTGGTATAAAGCCCGATAAATAATCTTCCGGTGTGGCGTAGTTGCTTTTCTTCAGGTATCTTGATGCTACGGTGATGAGGTCTATAAAAGATATAAGCGCCAATAAACTAATGGCAGCTACCGGGTTTATTTTCTTTTTACTGCCAAGCCAAATAATGCCTCCGCCCAATGCAAGTAATATAAACAATCTTATCAAATCGCTGCCAAATAATCCCTTTCTATCTTCAATAAGCGCCTTATTGAAATTGCCTGACATGGTTGCAGCCTGGCTGGTCATTTCAGGAGTTGGCGTTTTGCCCTGGCCCATGGATTGGGCTAATTGTTCAGTGATGGCTTTTTTTGCTTCCCTTGTTTTTTCATTTGTAAAGGAAGAAGTAAAGTAAACCGCTGCAAGTATTGCCACCACTGCCCCACAGGTGATAGCCGCGTATTTTAATTTTTTATAAAGAATTGTTTGTTCCAGACTTCCATAAAAAATTTCCTGTAGCGCAAGCGAGGCGACTAATGCGAAAGTAAATTGTGGAAGCACAAGCGCCATGGAAGGCGCCCTGAATTTATTAAAGGCGGGTAAATGATCGAATAAAAAATAATTTACGGCCGCAAAATTGCTGCCCCATGCCAGCACAATACCTATGATGGTGCCGGGTATCAGCCAGCATAAATATTTTCTTTTAACAATAAACAAGCCCGCTATAAAAAGCATGCAAATAATAGCGCCAAAA
>JAVHOI010000506.1:0-2021 GCA_036169975.1 Ferruginibacter sp.
ATTGGTATATATTTAATCAAACGATTATTTTATTTAAAAATTATGTCGTAAAAAAAATCTTATATTTCTTTAAAGGTTAAGCTAAAAGACATCTTCACAAGATTTATTATTGGAATTTTCGCATCTGTTGACAAATATTATTACCAACATTGACTGTTTTAAATTAATATTTATACAGTTTCAATTTTGGCTTTTAGCATCATTTCAACCGGCACATCACTATTTCAAAGTGGCCCTGATTTTTTGCCAGAAATTATTGGAGAAAATATTTGAAACAAAATCAAAATCTTTAAATCATCACTTCATATTTAAACCTGCAAAGGAAGAATCATTAAAGCCGGTTAAAAACGCAACCGATTATTAATCTTAAATTAAACATGAATTAATAATGATATTTTAAAACTTTTTCAACAATTAATTTAACCCTATCACATTTTACAAAAGATATATTGTTACTTTAGCTGAATAATTTCAAAAAAAAAAAACGATTGCTTATTCATCTATCTAATTATTCCCATGCAGCAATACATTCTTGCCTTAGACCAGGGCACTACCAGTTCAAGAGCCATTGTATTTGATCATCAGGGATCCATTGTTTCACTTGCGCAAAAAGAGTTTGCCCAAATTTTTCCGCAGCCGGGCTGGGTAGAACATGACCCCAACGAAATATGGAGCACCCAATTAGGTGTAGCTGCCGAAGCCATTACAAAAGCCGGCTTATCCGTAAAAAATATCGCGGCTATCGGTATTACCAATCAAAGGGAAACAACGGTGGTATGGGAAAGGGCAAGCGGTAAACCTGTTTATAATGCCATAGTGTGGCAGGACCGGAGAACAGCGGTTTTTTGTGATGAGTTAAAGGCAAAAGGAATTGATAAGTTGATACAACAAAAAACCGGGCTTGTAGTGGATGCTTATTTTTCCGCTACAAAAGTGAAATGGATTTTAGACAATGTACCAGGCACAAGGGAAAAAGCGGATAATGGTGAATTATGTTTTGGCACCATTGATAGCTGGTTGTTGTGGAACCTGACCAAGGGGCAGGTACATGCCACGGATGTATCCAATGCATCAAGAACGATGCTGTGCAATATACATACCCTTCAATGGGATGAAGGGCTACTGGATATATTTGGTATCCCCACAAGCATGCTGCCTCAAATTCGCGGCAGCAGTGAAGTGTATGGAAATACGCAAAACATTTTATCCGCCCATAATATCCCCATTGCGGGTATAGCGGGCGATCAGCAATCGGCTTTATTCGGGCAGATGTGTACGCAACCCGGCATGGTAAAAAACACTTATGGCACCGGTTGTTTTATGCTGATGAATACCGGCGAAAAACCTGTTGCCTCAACAAATAATTTACTGACAACCGTAGCCTGGAAAGTAAATGGGGTTACCCATTACGCCCTGGAAGGAAGTGTATTTATTGGTGGAGCGGTAGTACAATGGCTTAGGGATAGTTTAGGTATTATAAAATCGTCTTTTGAAGTGGAAGCGATTGCAGCAAGGGTTAGCGATAGCGAAGGTGTTTATGTGGTGCCTGCATTCGCAGGCCTTGGCGCACCTCACTGGAACCAGCATGCGAGGGGTACTATTACAGGATTGACAAGAGGATCTACTTCGGCGCATATCGCCCGTGCCGCATTGGATAGCATAGCCTACCAAACAATGGATGTATTAAAAGCAATGGAAGCGGATTCGGGTATTTCCATTAAAGAACTAAGGGTAGATGGCGGCGCGACAGTAAATAATTTGTTGATGCAGTTTCAGGCAGACATTATGAATACATCAGTTGTCAGGCCCGTAATAACTGAAACGACCGCTTTGGGTGCGGCTTATTTGGCCGGGCTTGCCGTTGGGTATTGGGAAAATATGGAAGCGATACGGGATCAATGGCAGGCGGATAAAATTTTCACCAATTCGATGGATGAAGAAACAAGAAAAAAGTTATCAAAGGAATGGCAACGTGCCGTAAAGGCGGCAAAGGCATGGGCGGATGATGAGTGATGAATTAA
>JAVHOI010000506.1:2121-24100 GCA_036169975.1 Ferruginibacter sp.
CATAAACCGTGAACAATGATGGACAGGCAAAAAATGTTAGCTCAGTTAGAAGAGGTTCCGCAATGGGATATTGTTATTATTGGCGGCGGGGCTACAGGGCTGGGCGCCGCTGTGGATGCGGCTTCGAGGGGATATAAGACATTATTGGTGGAACAGGTGGATTTTGCGAAAGGCACTTCCGGCAGAAGTACCAAGCTGGTACACGGAGGCGTGCGTTACCTGGCGCAGGGCAATATTAAAATGGTAAGGGAAGCCTTAAGGGAAAGGGGCCTTCTTTTGAAAAACGCACCACACGTTTGCCATAATTTATCATTCATTATCCCTTCGCTTCATTGGTGGCAGAAATGGTATTACGGTATCGGGCTTACCCTTTATGATGTTTTATCCGGTAAATTAAGTTTGGGTAAAACCAAAGTACTTACAAAAAAAACCACGCGACAATTATTGCCTGCCATTTCTTCAAAAAACCTAAGTGGAGGTATCGTTTATCAGGACGGACAGTTTGACGATTCGAGGCTGGCCATTAACCTTGCCCAAACAGCAGAAGAAAATGGAGCGGCTATTATCAATTACTGCAAACTCACCTCGTTTTCAAAAACGGATAAACGCATTACAGGTGTCACATTGCAGGATATGCTTTCAGATAAAAACTACACCATTAATTGCCATTCGGTTATCAATGCTACGGGCGTATTTACGGATAAAGTAATGCAACTTGACGACCCGGCGCATCAGCCAATCGTATCACCATCGCAGGGTGTCCATATTGTGGTGGATGCGAAATTTTTTCCGGGAAAGCAAGCAATGATGATTCCTAAAACCGATGATGGCAGGGTATTATTCGCCGTACCCTGGCACGATAAAGTAGTATTGGGTACAACAGACACACCCATCAATAATATCGCTCTGGAACCAATACCGCTAAAGGAAGAAATTGATTTTATCCTGAAACATGCCAACCGTTACCTCACAACAGGAATCGGGCGCAGTGATATAAAAAGTGTTTATGCGGGGCTTCGGCCATTGATAAAAGTGAAGGGTAAAAAAACGACATCCATTTTACCACGCGACTATACCACTATTGTATCTGGAAGCGGGATGATAACTATTACGGGCGGAAAATGGACCACTTACCGGATGATGGGAAAGCACGCTGTTGATAATGCGGCATTCTCGGCAAAATTGAAAATGCATCCCTGCATAACAGAATCATTACTCATTCATGGTTACACAGCCGGAGTGCCAACAGACGATCCGCTTTATATTTATGGCAGCGATGCGGCGGCCATCCGGCAATTAATGAATGAGCAACCAGCTTTACGCGAAAAAATTCATTCCGCATTACCTTATAACAAAGCTGCCATCCTATGGGCCGTGCGGCAGGAAATGGCTATGACGGTGGAAGATGTTTTAGCGAGGAGAACAAGGGCATTGTTCCTGGATGCGGCAGCGGCAATTGAAGCAGCGCCTTTAGTGGCATCAATAATGGCAGCGGAAATGAACAAAAGCGAAGTCTGGGAAAAGCAGCAGGTGAAAGCATTTGAGATGGTTGCCCGACAATATTTAATTCAGTAATTTATTTTATATACCATTTTATTCATTGAAAAATCTTACATAACATGACGCCATTCGTATCAGAACTTACAGGAACCGCATTATTAATAATTTTAGGAGATGGCGTAGTAGCCAATGCGGTATTGAATAAAACAAAAGGAAATAACGGAGGCTGGATCGTGATTACATTTGGCTGGGCCATTGGTGTTTTTGTAGGTGTGTATGTTACCGCTGCTTCAAGTGGCGCACACTTAAATCCCGCCGTTACAATTGGGCTTGCATCGGTTGGTAAGTTTGCCTGGGCAAGTGTACCGCTTTATATTTCGGCTCAAATACTTGGCGCTATGTTGGGCTCTTTTTTGGTATGGTTGGTTTATAGAAGGCATTTTAATGAAACCACCGATACCGGCGCCCAATTGGCCGTTTTTTGCACCGGTCCAGCTATCCGAAGTACGCTGGATAATCTTATTTCGGAAATCGTTGGCACATTTGTTTTAATATTGGGGGTATTGTTTTTAGTAGCCCCTAATAACAGTTTGGGTTCTTTGGATGCATTACCTGTAGCATTGCTGGTATTGGGTATTGGACTGAGTTTGGGCGGTACAACAGGTTATGCGATTAATCCCGCCAGGGATCTTGGGCCACGCATCATGCATGCAATTTTACCGATTAAAGGAAAAGGCGGTAGCGACTGGAAATACAGTTGGATACCCATTATTGGCCCGGTGCTTGGATGCCTGCTTGCAGCACTTTGTTTTACTTTAATTCATTGAGAATTATAAAAGCTATTTGAATAAATGCTGAACTGCTGATATGCAACTTATTTATAAGAGTTACGCATGTTTAACAGGCTTTTTATTTGAATGGTTTTAGGATTGCAATCCATATTGTCGCACAGGGATGCCGATAAGGATAATTTTCCTCAAATTGGCGAAGAAAATTAGTAATGAAAAAATAAACTAATTACTTTTCCATTCATTATTGCTAAAGTTCATATCCGGAAATATTTTATCGGGATCAATCACCACTTTCTTCAGTTTATCTTTCGTTGGCAACATTATTTTTTTTGATGCCGTATTATTCCAGATTTCAACAGGCAATTTCAGGATTCCCTTTTCACCATTTACGGTTTCATAGGCAAGTATAACGGGCATTGCCATCTGGTCGAGGTTTGCAATGGTAACCAAAGCCCCATTGGCGGCGTCATTTCCTTCATAGTTTATCGAAACAATTGACTGATCCAGTTTAAAATTTTCCAAAAACCAACCTTTCCAAAACCAGCCTAAGTTTTCGCCCGCAACATTTTCCATAGTCCTGAAAAAATCCCAGGGTGTGGGATGTTTATATGCCCAGCGCTGGATATAGATTTTGAAAGCGTAATCAAACCGTTCCGGCCCTAAAATTTCATTACGCAACAATTGTAAACCATAGCCAGGTTTGAAATACAGGGCGGTACCAATATTAGCTTCCTTTAAGGCATCGGGAGAATTCATGATCGCTTCACTGTGGTTGCCAAACATGTAACCTGCCATGAATTCCATTGATGAGGGTCCTGTCTTGTATTCGCCTTTGTTAAAATCCACCGCCGACAGCGAATTAATAAATGTATTAAAACCTTCATCCATCCAGCCATATTTACGTTCATTACTGCCAACAATCATAGGAAACCAGGTATGGCCAAACTCGTGGTCCGTTACGCCAAAAAGTTCGTTTTTCCTGGCCTTGTATCCGCAAAATACAATGCCCGGATATTCCATTCCAGCTACATTGCAGGCTACATTGGTGGCTACCGGATAAGGGTAAACAAACCATCTTTTGCTATAATTTTCAATACTTCCCTTTGTATATTCAGTTGCTCTTCCCCACCCTTTTTCACCCCTGCTTTCTTCCGGGTAAACACTCATGGCCAATGATGTTTTTCCACCCGGTAAATTGATTCTTGCCGCATCCCATATAAATGCTTTGGAAGACGCCCAGGAGACATCCCGTGCATTGGTAATTTTGTAATGCCAGGTAAGGGTAGATGGTTTGAAAGGATCTGAAATTTCATTCTCCGTGCGTATCATTATCGTCTTGTCACTTTTCTTTGCTGTTTCCAAGCGGGCAATTTGTAAGGGAGTTAACACTTCTGAAGGATTCAATAATTCGCCGCTTGCCACCACAATGTGAGATGCGGGAGTCTTAATGGTAAAATCAAAATCGCCATATTCCAGATAAAATTCTCCTGCCCCAAGGTACGGCAGGGTATTCCATCCTTCCAGATCATCAAAAACGCACATTCGCGGATACCATTGCGCCACCGAAAATATATCGCCATTTTTAGTCTTTAATATTCCACACCGGTCGGCTCCATATTCAGGCAATACAAAGGAGTAGTTTATTGTTATTTCAACTTCATCGCCGGATGCAGCCATTGATTTGGGCAGCCGGATTTGCATTCTGGTATCCGTAATAATAAAATCCGTGAAAGGAGCATCATCTATTTTTACAGAGCTGATTTTATAACCGCCATTAAAACCACTCTTTGAATCGCCATAGCGGCTGCGGCTATCCACCGGCATCCGGGCCTGCCCCCGACTGTTTTTATTAAAAAGGTTTTGTTCTAATTGTAACCATAAAAATGGTATGGTGTGGGGACTGTTATTTTTATAAGTTATGACAACAGTACCTGAAATTTCATGTGTAATATCATTAAGTGCCACATCAATTTTATAATCGGCCCTGTTTTGCCAATACCCTTCGTTCGCTTTACCTGTTGCAGCCCTGGTAATGGTTTCGCCAACGGGGTAAAAAATGGGTGAAAATAAAACATGCGGGTCATATGCGGATGTAACAGAAGCTTCCTCCTGCGCTGCGGCGATAAAAGGCATGCAACAAATAAATAAACCCGTAAAAAAATTTTTCATTTTACATTTTTTGAAAGTTGAAGATAGCTGAAAAACCTCCTGATTTTATCATCTTTATTTTAAATTATTATCTCCATTCTTTTAACAATTTTCTTCCATCCTCTTTAATGATGGGATCATCTTCGGTTTGATTGGGAACGGAAAGCATTTTTGTGAGAATAGCTATGGCATTGCCCCGTTGATTATTCTTATTATACGCTTTTGCCATTTCAAAATAATTGAGTATAAATCCATCTGTTAAAGCCTGCGATGTTTCAAAAGCCAAAATTGATTCTTTAAGCGAAGCTTCCGGCAAACCGCCATAGAATACTTTTACCGCGGTTCTTTCTAACCCATTCAGGATACTAATTTCGTAATGCCAGCGGCCAAGTACATGCCATGCCTTAAAATTTTTCGGGTCATTTTTAATGGCGGCATCCACAAATTTTTTGATTTCTTTTATGGAATTAATTTTTTCCCTGCCTCCTTTATTCAATGAACTTCTTCCAAGGGCTATCGCCATTACACAATTTGATTCTGAATTATTGGGATTGACCCTTAAAGCAATACCAGCATAAGTCCTGGCTGCCGAATAATAGTCTTCACTCATTTGGGCATTAGCCTGCCGCTTGCCTATCCTGCTGCATAGCTCACTACATTTATTTAGTGCATACACGTTTATAGGTTGAACTTTTAGTACCTCTTTAAATTTTGCGAATGCAGCTTTCTCATTCGGGATACCTTCCAAACGATCCGCTTCTTTGATTATAGCCGCAACGTCCTGCGCCAATAACGGGCGTAAAAAAAGTAAGGAAATAAAACTCAACAACAGGAACTTCATACTAAAATTCTGTTTTATAACTCACGCCTACAAAACCCTGAAAATTTTCAAGTGGCGGAGATAATTTTTTAATAGTAATACTAACGGATTTAATTCTTTCGTCAATATTTTGAATGGCCTGGGTCAGTTCCTGCGCCACGGTTTCAAGTAATGGCGTGGATTGCTGCATTCTTATTTTTATGATTTCATAAACAGTAATATAATTTACTGTTTGCCGAAGCGTAGTTATTTGTTCCCGGGTATCTACCACAACATCCGCACTAACTTCAAACTCATTACCCAATATTTTTTCTTCTTCATAAAGGCCATGAAAAGAATGAAAAAGCAATTTGTGTAAATGAATAGTGAGCATTAAAAATAATTGATAATTGAAAATTAAATAATTGATAATTAAGTAACGGAAAATTAAATTATTGATATTTAAAAATTGGATAATTCTACAATCACAAAAATTTAAAACTTCTCCTGTCAGGAAAAATTATTTATTATAACATTATCCATTAATAAATTATCCATTTTTCCTAGCCCCCAGCCATCTTTCCGCATCCAGTGCCGCCATACAGCCACTGCCCGCTGCCGTTACCGCCTGCCTGTATATTTTATCCTGCACATCGCCGGAGGCGAATACGCCTTCGATATTGGTTTTGGAAGTGCCTGGTATGGTAATGAGGTAGCCTGCCTCATCCATATTTAACCAACCCTTAAAAATATCGCTGTTGGGGTGGTGCCCAATGGCGATGAAAAACGCACTTACCGGAATATCCTGTTTTTCGCCTGTCTGGTTATTTTTAATACGAACGGCTTCCACTTTCTTATCCCCCAATATTTCATCGGTTTCACTGTGCCAGTACATCTTAATATTGGGCGTATTCGCTACCCTGTCCTGCATTATTTTACTGGCCCGCATTTCGCCCCTTCTGACTATCATGTGTACCTGCGAACAAATATTTGAGAGATAGAGCGCCTCTTCCGCCGCCGTATCGCCGGCGCCTATAATGGCAACTTCTTTTCCTTTAAAGAAAAAACCATCACACACCGCACATGCGCTCACTCCATAACCATTCAACCGCTGCTCACTTTCAAGGCCAAGCCATTTTGCGGAAGCCCCGGTAGATATGATAACAGCATCCGCGGCAATCCATTTTTCTTCATCTATTTCAATTTTATAAGGCTGGGAAGAGAAATCAACTTTTGTAGCAAGGCCGTATCGGATATCCGCACCCATCCGCCTCGCCTGGTTTTCAAAATGCACCATCATTTCAGGTCCCTGGATCCCATCGGGGTAACCCGGATAATTTTCAACTTCAGTGGTGATCGTTAATTGCCCACCAGGCTGAATACCCTGGTACAAAACAGGCTTAAGCCCCGCCCTGCTTGCATATATTGCGGCAGTGTAGCCGGCAGGGCCGGAACCAATTATTAAACAATGAACCTTTTCCATTGAGCTATTTTCCATATTATTTTTTTTATCGCCTCAAAATTACTGTAATTATTTTTTGAAAATAAGGTTTAAGGAAAAAGGCGTAATGTAGAAGATGGAAGGGAAAAAAAGAACTAAGAAATTACCTGCATCCCGATTCAAAAATTCGCAGGCAACTTTTAAAAATATTCCAAACCCTAAAACTTTAACAAGAAAGCGTTAGTCCATTTAACTTCTACACTTAAAGTTTTTTACCTTAAGCCCCACACCTTCCACCTTTTACCTTAATCTCTCCCTATTTTTATTTTGGTATCACCAGCGTTTTATAAAATGCGGCATAACCATAAAAAGCCCCCAAAGCGCCATTACTGATATTGCCAATTACTTTATTCGGTTGTGAAAAAGGATTGCCAATACTTTGGTAGGCAAACTCCCAGGTGCTCCAGAAAGTAAAAGCAGGTTTATCAATATTACATAGCTTAAGGGTAATGGTGTCGCCCCTCTTAAAATAGTTACTGTCAAAAGGGATCCGGTTATTCCGGTTTATTCCGGGATCAACCTGCAACTGGTAAGTAGTATTATCTATAACCTGGTCATCAAAAACAGAATTTTCGCCGGGTAAAAATGGCCCGCTGTTTTTCTTCGTGAAGTACCTTACATAATTTCCCAACCCCGGCGGATCGGTGGTTCTTACCATCAATACCACATTATTGGAATCATTCGTAAATAGAGCAGGTTTCCACCACAATGAATCAGGTTTTTTGGATAATGGAGGAATGGTGGTAGTAGCGGTATAATTTTTTCCACCGGAATTAATATTTAATGTATAGCGGGTATTTAACTCTCCCAAAAAAGCGGTTGCCAGGTTAGCCGAATCAATGCTGTATGAGTAAACCTTAACGCCCGCACCCACTTGCGTACCGTATTCTTTTAACTGATGGGTAAGCACACCATTGGAAATGGTTACTTTCGCATTGTGAACAAAAGAATTTAATAATAAGGCGGGATTAACCGTACTAAAAAAATCCAGGCTTTGTGTAAGCACTACCACAGGTGGACGATCGTTTTCAATATTGGCATCTACTACCAATAAATTTTCCGGATCCTTTAATTTGAAATTAATATCTTTTTCACATGCGGATAAAATAGCAAGTAAGAAAAAAACACTGATAATTTTATTCATTCTAAAACATTATTCCTTTATACAAAAATACCTTGAATTTGGTTCAATAAGAACATTGACTAAAGTGGATTTAACAAAGCAGCCTGCCGGAAGTTTTTAAAATTAAAATTTATATGAGGCATACCCGAAAAGTAGGACGCCCAATTTTTAACCCAATAAAATTTAAAATAATGCTTTCTCAATTTACCATAATTTTTAAAATAATTTCATACATTATCCATTTTCAATTATTTCATTATCCATTATTCCATTACTCATCACTCGTTCATCAATGGCTTTAATGTATAGCCTTCTTTTCTAAGCAAACCAATCAGGCCTTTCTTACCCACCAAATGACCAGCCCCAACCGCAACAAATACAGACTCATTTTTCATTATGTTTTTCAACTGGCCTACCCAGTTTTTATTGCGATCGTTTAAAAGCAGGTCCTGGTGGCTTTCCATACCAAACTCTGTATCCTTAAACAGTCTTTCAATTTCCATCAGCCGCTGCGTTTTATATACCGTTATCATGGTATCAAAATATTTTTGATAAGAGGAAATACTGTCAATTGATTTTAATAATTCCTTCGCCTGTTCCTCATAAGGGATACTGTCAAAAACAGCCGATTGAAATTCCAGCGTTTCTAATCCCTTAATTTCTTTTTTTTGTTGTTTGGCAAGTTTCATCAATTCCTCTTCACCCCCGATATTGTTTTGCAGGGCATCATTTTTGGATAAAGCAGGGCAGCGAGAAAAAAAGGTTTGGTCCTTTGCAATAAAGCAACAGGCATGAATAGACTGTCTTTAAAAAAGGAGGATACTTTTTGATAATCTTCTGCCGTATAAAGGTCCTGTAATTTTTTCCCATCTTTCATATTCATCATCAATAATCCCTTTAGCATAATTGCCGGATCATCCATGTCCATTTCCATATATACAAAATCCGAATTGGCTACGGCTATTTTTAACTGCCAGCTAAACCGGATATCATCCTTGCACATCAGGTGAAAAGTACCAAACAGGTAAGAAGGTTTTTTGAGGCCATTGCCACTTATTTCCCACAGCAGGCTATTATCATCCGCATTTACTTTAAGCTTTGCCTGCCTGGGTTGCGCATTACAGGAATAAAAGAAAAACATGGCGCCCAGTATTTTAATTAGTTTCATGGTGTAGGTTTTATACTGATTTTTTTTTCAAATTAAAGTTAAATAAATGAAATAACATACCTTGTTTCAAATTAATCATTCCCTGGTATGAAGTTACTTCAGGAATTTACCTTAAAATTAAAAAGCCACTTTATTCTGTTGAGGAATATCCATTCTTCCAGGCGTTTTACCAAAAACTTTTTGAGATGTTAAATGAGCAAATCGTGTATAAGAAAAAATAGACATTGCGTAAAAAATATTCCCATTATTTAAAATTTGGTAAATGGTATGGCAGCCGTTTTACAAAACATTACACCAAAACCAAATGATCACAACATTATAAAAATGAAAAACCAGCCATGAAAAAAATGCCTTTTTCAATCTTTTGCTTATTTATACTGGTAAGCGGTTATGCCCAAAATAAAATATTCGATGTGAACTCAATACCCGAAAATCTGAAGAAAAATGCCTGCTCCGTAATTCGGGAAGAGCGGATATCGTTTGAAGTAACGTCAATAGATAAAGCGACATACAAAGTTCACAGAGTGGTGACTGTTTTAAATGAAAACGGAAAAGATGAATTGGAATTTCATGAATTTTCCGATCAGTTTCAATCGCTCGAAAGCGCCTCTATTCAGCTTTTTGACAGTAAAGGCGCCTTTCTGCATAAATACAAAAAATCAGATTTATCAAAGCAAACCGCCGGTGAAGGTTTGGTGCCGGATGGCAAAGTGTATTTTATCGGATTGCCTGCGCCGGTATATCCCATAACCATGCTGATTGATTATGAAATAAAATTCAATGGCCTGCTCCAATACCCCGGCTACCATTTTCAATTACCCGAACAGTCGGTAGAAAATTCCGTATATGTAGCCAGCGTACCTTTGGACCTTGACCTAAGATTCAAAGGAAAAAATACCCATATTATTCCTGTAACAACCACTGATGGAAAAATCAAGACCTATACCTGGACAATCAAAAACCTTCCTGCGCTTGAATATGAGGCCGGCAGTGTTAGCTATGAAAGCAGGTACCCACATATTATTTTGTCGCCAAATAAATTTGAACTGGATGGTTATGCTGGTGATATGAGCAGTTGGCAAAATTTTGGGAAATGGTATGGATTATTGGCAAAGAATACCAATAACCTTACAGAAGAAAGAAAGCTATTCTTTCAAGCATTGGTTAAGGATGCAAGGAATGAACGTGAAAAGATCAGGATCATTTACAACTACCTGCAGTCCAATTGCAGGTATGTACTTATAGCGTTAGGTATTGGTGGTTATAAACCATTTGAGGCCGATTTTGTGGATAAGAAAAAATATGGTGATTGTAAGGCATTGAGCAATTATACCCAGGCCTGCCTGAGTGCGATAGGAATTAAAAGTTACCAGGCGCTTATCAATGCGGATTATAATAAAGAACCTGTTGATCCATCATTTCCTCAAAATGGATTTAATCACGTAATTGTTTGCGTGCCTTTACAAAAAGATTCTTTATGGCTCGAATGTACCAGCAACACGGCTGAATTTGGCGTGTTGGGAAACTTTACCGAAAACAGGAATGCATTGCTGATTACAGAAGACGGCGGTAAACTGGTGCCTACGCCAAAGAGCAGGGCATCGGATAATCTCTTTTCATCGTATGGCATTATTGATCTTTCTGAAGATGGATCAGGCCTGGTTAATGTTACCTTCAATACAACCGGTGAATACAAACAGGAACTGATGAATTATATCAGCAATCAAAAAAAAGATGACCAAAAAAAATTCCTGGTTAATTATATCGGTTATATGCAACCCGATGACTTTGAAATAAATTATGACCAGGCAAATAAAAAAGCCGCAACAACGATGACCATGAGCATCGGCAAAATACCGGAATTTACTGCTGGAAAAAAATTGTTTCTTAACCCCCGCATTTATAAAATATGGGGTATTGACCTACCCAAAGCGGAGAATCGCACACAGGATTTTTATTTTGAACATCCATTTATTAAAACAGATACTACCATTTACAAATTGGCTGCGGGTTATGGAATGGAAACATTACCCAAAGCGAAAAAAATAACATTTGAATATGGCAGTTTTAGCACGGCCTATGAATTTAATGAAAGTAAAAGGAGCATCCGTTCGGTGGCCAGGCTTGAATTGAATGAATATAAAATACCAGCTGCAAAATTTCTATCTGCCAAAAAATTCTTTAGTGATGTATTGGAAGAGTATTCAGAAAAGATAGTGATAAAACGATTGTAGGGGCAACCCTTGCGGTTGCCCAAATACCGGCCAAATGCAACCCTTGCGGGTGCCCAAATACCGACCAAATGCAACCCTGGGGCGGTTGCCCAAATACCAGCCAAATGCGACCCTTGCGGTTGCCCTGGTTGCCATTGCCGTTTATATCACACCATGCAGGCTTCCACCTTTTTCAAACAAACGGTCAATCCTTTTTTCGGTAGCAGCATCCACTTCAACTGGTGGGGCGTGATGCGGTTTTATCCGGGCGTCAATAACCAACGGACCGGTACAGCCCCAGTGTTTATTTTCATAAAAGGCGCCGATGCCATGCATATCATGCGAAGGGTTGCTGCGGGTAAAAGTAACCCATAAAAAATTTCGCAGGTTATCGCTTACAAAATCCGGATTGTCGCAAATAATAAGCAGGGGAATGGAATGTAGTTCTGTAAGGTGGTTCTTTAACTGCTCATCCAAAATTTCCATTTCACTTTTTGCCGCTGCATAATTACTGAATGCCTTTGCCTGTAAAGCAACTACGCCGGGCATCACTAATTTTGGGTTTTCAAAATTCTGTAATGTTTGCAGGCATGCCGGTATGGTGGTTGCCAGTTCCCTCAATACATCACCATAAGCTGCCAGCACTACTTTACTGCCACTGTTAAGGGAAGTACCGGAATAATCGAGGGTATCAATTGTAGTGTTGGTGTAAAAATGTATATCCCTTTTAAGATTTATCCTTTGCAGGATATATTGAAAATAAGCGCCGATATTGTTAGCAGATAATTTGTTGGTATCATCCGCTGTAATGAATAAAAATTTAGCCAGGCTCAGTTGCCCGGTGCCCAGAATATGATTAGCGATGGTTAATATTTCGGCTGGCTGTTTGGCCGGTGAGTAGGGCGTATATCGTTCACTGCCGGTGGCTAACAACAAAGGGTGTACGCCGGCAGCATCCACGGCATGTACTTCTTTTAATCCTGGTATTTCCGCCTGAATAGCGCTACCCGTTATTTCATGAATCAACTGCCCGAAGCTGGTGTCTTCCTGTGGTGGCCTGCCTACAACTGTAAAAGGCCAGACAGCATTTTTCTTCGCAAATACTTTATGTACTTTCATCAAAGGAAAATCATGTTTCAAACTGTAATAACCAAGATGGTCGCCAAAAGGCCCCTCGGGTTTATTCTCACCGGGATAAATTTCACCGGTAATTACAAAGTCGGCATCCGTGCTGATGCAATATCCATCCTGATAAATATACCTGAACCGCCTGTTGCCCAAAACCCCGGCAAAAGTCATTTCGCTTATCCCTTCCGGTAAGGGCATTACGGCGCTTACACTATGGGCTGGCGGGCCACCTGCAAATACACTTACCTTAAGCGGCAACCCTTTTTTATTGGCCTTGCTTTGATGCACACCAATGCCCCGGTGCAGTTGGTAATGTAACCCGGTTTCTTTATTAAATTCATAGTCGTTTCCTGATAACTGTATGCGGTACATGCCGAGGTTGGCATTCATGATACCGGGTTTATCCATGTCTTCCGTGTAAACCTGTGGAAGGGTTATGTAGGCGCCGCCATCCATCGGCCAATGCTGTATTTGAGGTATATCCTGTATTTGGATTTGCTGGTATAATGCAGGTCTGGTTATTGGATTTTTTAATGGCAAAGCTTTTAAAGCGGCAAGGCCGGCATTAAAATTTTTGATGGGGTGTTTAAAGGCTTTTACCGGATCGTTTTTTAATGCAATTAATTGCCGCACCAAATCAAGCGTATCCCTGAAAATAAATTTACTTCTTTCCAGTGTGCCAAAGATATTGGATGCCGCCCTGAATTTACTTCCTTTTACATTTTCGAAAAATAAAGCCGGCCCACCTGCTTCGAATACCCGTAAATGAATGGCCGCCATTTCCAGGTTGGGATCAACGGATTCTTTTATACGGATGAGCTGGCCGTTCTTTTCAAGATCAATCAAACATGCCTCTAAAGATTTATATGCCATGCTGTATTATTTCAACACAAATGTAAAACACTAAAACGGGAGTTAGGTTGTGTATTAAAATGAAACTACAAAAAAAGGATTCCTCCAATAATATTTAATTGCACTTTTTTACTTTTCAACAAGGTAATAAAAGTGAATAAATAAAGGTGGAATATTTAGCTGGAAGACCAATCTAACAGATGGTATTTAAAAATCAGGCAATATTAATCTGCATTCAATTTCTAATCCTCGGATCCAAAACGCCATACAATACATCCGCAAGCATATTGATCAGGATGAAAATACAGGCGCTGATTAAAACCGCACCCATTACCACGGGATAATCCAATTTCTCCAAAGCATCAACGGTAATTTTGCCAATGCCCCTCCAGCCAAAAATATATTCAATAAAAAAAGCGCCTGCCAGCAATTCGGCAAACCAACCGGTGATTGCCGTTACAACCGGATTCAGCGCATTTCGCAAGGCATGCCTAAAAATTACGGTTCTTGCAGGAAGCCCCTTCGCATAAGCGGTACGGATATAATCCTGGCTCATTACATCCAGCATGGAACTCCGGGTAAGTTGCGTAATGATTGCCAGCGGGCGTATGCCAAGCGTAAATGCAGGCAGGATAAGGTTTTTTAATGTCAGGTATTTTTCACCAGTCACTTCATCAATATCGAACCAACTGCCCGTTAAATTCAGGCCAGTATAAGGATGCAACACAATGCCAAACAGATAAGCGATAATGATAGCCATGAAAAAAGACGGAGCGGAGATGCCTGCAATACTTGATAATACAGCGGTCGTATCTATCCAGCTACCTTTTTTTACCGCCGCGGTTACGCCTAAAAAAATACCCATGAATGTGGCAAACATCATGGCGGCTATAGCCAACAGTATGGTGCCGGGCAAAGCTTCCATTAATACAGTTCCTACATTTTTTTTTGTTTGATAACTTTTGCGGAGATAGGGAATCTTCAATCCTGCCTTTATATCAGTACCAACAAAAATTCCCTGAAGTACTTTTCTGGCAATATCTTCTTTGCTATGGATGCATATTGGTGATACATCATTTAAATAAAAAACAAACTGTTTCCATTTTGGCTGATCCAAATATAAATCACGCCGTATATTTTCCATGGTTTTCTTATCTCCGGTTTGGCCCACTATCAATCTTGCGGGATCGCCAAAACCCTGGAACATAAAAAAGACAAGCACTTCCACGCCTAACAGCACAAGTAAGGAATAGAATGATTTTTTAAAAAATTGTTTCAAACTGTTTAAAATAAATTTTAAATGATCAGATCCGCTATTCAATTTTAAGAAATGTTATGGGAAAAATATCGGTTATAATTTATGAATGACCAATTATAAAATATCAAATATTCCTAACTTATTTACTCCTAACTCATCACCCGATAGCCATCGGGTCATCACTCCCTCATCCCTCTTCATTTTATCGCCTTACCGATATCAGCCCAACTGTATTTCTCCTGTACTATCGGCCCCTTCATTACAAATAAAGTAGGATTGGCTCTTGCCGCTGTTTTTATCGCGGTAGCATCGCTGGTTAATACTTTTATATTGTATGTATTGCGTATATTAAAAAATGCGTTTACTCTTTCCCTGTCGGAAGTAATAATATATATTGGACGGCCTTGTTGCCTGGCCTTTTCAGCAAGGATACTAAAGTCAGCAGACCACCTGGCAATACCATCATTCATGTTTTGTAAAAAAAATAAATAATATTCACCGGCTTGTCCGAGTATTTCTTCCGTCACATTTACGCCGGAGGAATCAGTTAATGAAAAATCATTAATTGCCGGAATATTATTTACTCCTTTGGCCATTAGGTTTTGCTTCCTCTCCGTAAACTTCCAGGTGCTGTCAGGTAAATTATCCGTTGTAAATTCTTTTTTAATTCCATTTTTTTCATACACAAAACTATATTCATATTTATCGGGAACAGCGCCTGCCGGCATTTGCCTGAGTTTTAATAAATCATTTCCTTTTTTATAAGGCAGGCAATCTTTTAAAGGCAGGTGCTTAATAACATGCATTTGCAATATTGTAACCGCCATTATACTTATCAACACCAATGCGGCCGGAAGCATTTCTTTAAACAGGGGTTGAATATATTTCTGCTTAAACAACATGAAAATAATGAGCAGTAAAAGAACAATATCTTTCTTAAAAGTTTGAATGGGTGTCAGTGGGATACAATCGCCAAAGCAGCCACAGGTGGCAATTTTACCGCTAAACAAAACATAGCTTGTTAAAAAAGCAAATAATAACATCAGCAGCAATAATAACCATAATACCATCTTTTTTTTAAACCCGGCTAATAATGCAACCCCCAGCACAACTTCAAGCGTAATCATAATTACTGAAAATAAAAATGTATGGTTATACATCCAGTTCATCAGTAAGATACCATACCCTTCCCTGGCCCACACTTCAAAAAACTCCTGCATTTTATACGTTAGTCCCAAAGGGTCAATGGCTTTTACGAGGCCGGAAAAAATAAATAATGAACCAACAAGTATCCTGGAAAAATGCACTGCTATTTTCATATTTTAAAAATGAATGATGAAAAATTTGAGATGGCCAAACTGAAGAATAAATCATAAGTTACCAAAAATAAAAATTAAGCAATCAACTATATCAGGTTTGTTCATTGTTTGCATTAAGTGTTTAATTTTGATGCATTCAAAAATACCGTTTCTAACTGATGTACACACTTAACTGTAAAGGAAAATTATTAGCGATTGAAAAACCATTGGTGATGGGCATCATAAATGCTACGCCTGATTCCTTTTATAAAGGGCATTCCGGGTTAGGTTTGGAAGGTATTGTTTCACTTGCCGGAAAAATGATTGAAGAAGGCGCGGCTATACTTGATATTGGCGGGCAAAGTACCCGTCCGGGAAGTGAGAGGATTTCTCCACAACAGGAAATGGAAAGGGTTTTACCGGTCATTGAAGCAATAAAAGCAAAGCATCCTGATATTTTCATTTCCATAGACACCTACCATGGACGTGTAGCCGAAACAGCCGTTAATGCGGGCGCATCCATTGTAAACGATATTAGTGGTGGCACAATGGATGAGGAAATGATTGCAACCGTTGCCGATTTAAAAGCCCCTTATATCTGCATGCACATTAAAGGAACGCCCGAAAACATGCAAAAAGAACCAGTGTATGAGGATGTGGTAAAAGAGGTGCTGGATTATTTTATTATGAAATCGGAAGAATGTAAATTGGCAGGGATACATGATGTAATTATTGATCCGGGCTTTGGATTTGGAAAAACCATTGCGCATAATTTTCAATTATTAAAAAATTTAGCGGTGTTTAAAATGCTGAATAAGCCAATACTGGTGGGGTTATCCAGGAAAAGTACGATTTATAAGACGCTTGGTATATCGGCGGACAAAGCCTTAAACGGTACCACTGTTTTAAACACCATTGCCCTTCTGAATGGGGCATCCATATTACGGGTACATGATGTAATGGAGGCAAAAGAAGCCGTAGATCTGTTGGCTGATTATGCAAAAGCGTAACGTTGATTTCCGTTAGTAAAATAAAAATCCGTTTTTATTTATCTTATTTTTTCCCTTAGAATTTTAAAAAAATAAACATAAAAAAAAGCGTTCCGGATTTTTCGGAACGCTTTTTTTTATTGAATAATATTAATTTTTACCCGCTGAACCTTTTTGCGCATTATGCGTTGCTTCCATTTTTTGTCTGTTTGCATCAGCCTCCGCTCTCGCCTGCGCAGCACTTACTACATCCACTACTTCTACATCAAAAAGTAAATTCGCATCGGGTTTAATCCGGTCTCCGGCACCCTGCGATCCATAAGCAAGGGCTGAAGGAATGTATAGCCTTGCTTTTCCACCTTTTTTCAAAAGAGATAAGCCGTCAGTCCAGCCTTTGATAACACTTCCCTGTGTACCCGGCAATGCGCCCATATTTACAGGGAATACCTCGTTGTGGCCAAATGCGGTATCTGTATTGGAATCAAATACTTTTCCTTCCTCCAGTGTTCTGCCGGTATAAAATACTTTCAATACTTTAGAAGTATCAGCCACATCGCCTGCGCCGGCGTTGATGATTTCCACATAAGTACCCTGTGGGGCTTTTACTGCCTTTATATTATTTTTTGCCAGGTAATCGGCAATTTTTTTATCATCTTTTATCAACTGGCCGATGGCTTTTACAGAATCCCTCGATTTTGCCATTACCATTTGGATTTTGTAAGCGCTGTCCGCTGATTCTTTGGTTAAAAAAACATTTACGATTTTGTAATGTGCAACAATGAAAGCGCCCTTTTTCATAAAAGGGGGCGTGTTGCCGTTTTTCATCAGGCTATCTGTAGGTTGCTTTACAACGATGCTATCTCCTTTTCTTGATTCGCTGAATATTTTATAATATACAGGTGGAATTGCCATTGAATCCATTGATACGATTTGGTTTGAAACTGTCCTCGAATCAAACAAAACGGTATCCTTACCAGCACCGCTGTAAATCTGGTCGAATTGAATTTCAAAGAAATTACCCATTTGTAATGTCTTCCCCTTATTGTCGGAAATGATTTTGTATTGTAACCCGCCTTCTGCTTTTTTAAAAGGTTTCGTACAGCTTGCGAATAACAATGCTGTTACCGCTAATAAATAAAAAAAGTGCTTCATTTGTATGTATTTAAAATTGATAGTTGCTTAATTGATCCTTGTTTTCCTTCATCGCCTCTATGAACTTTGCTACCGCTTCATCCAATGTCTCTTTGGTTTGGCCGCCTGCAGCGTTAAAGTGCCCGCCACCATTAAAATATTTACGGGCAAAAGTATTAACATCAAATCCGCCTTTGCTCCTGAAAGAACATTTTCGCTCTTCTCCCCTGTCAATGATGATGGCGGCAAGTTTGATCCCTTTTATGCTCAGCGGGTAATTGACCAATCCTTCGGTATCGCCTGTTATGATATTATATTTCACCAGATCCTGCTGTGGTACGGCAATCAGGGCGGTATTGTATTCATAAAATATTTCCATCCTGTTTTGCAACACGTTTCCTATAAAACGAAAGCGGTTTTCAAGAAAGTTATCAAACAATTCTTCGTGTACCCGGCTGTGTTGCAACCCCTTTTCTTTCAGATTGGCTACCATCCTGTGAACGGCTGCCGAAGTAATGGGAAAACGGAAAGATCCGGTATCCGTCATTACACCTGCATATAAACATTCCGCAACGGATTCATTTATTTTGTTATCATTGCCCGAATCCATGATTAAATCATATACCATTTCACAGGTAGAACTTTTGGTGGTTTCGCTGATCCCGTAAGTAAATTTATCTTCCTGAGGTTCCTGGTGATGGTCAATTAAAATACGCTGGCCGGGGGCATTAACCAATCTTTCCTCCATACGCCTGGTCCGGTTAAGCGTATTAAAATCGAGACAAAAAATCCATTCCGCCGCATCAATAGCCTTATTGGCTTCCGCAGTTTTTCTTTCGTAATCCAATACCGATTTTGTACCTGGCATCCAGTCTAAAAAATCGGCCCAGTTGGTGGGCGAAATAACAGTAACCTGGTGGCCAAACTGAATTAAAAAATGGAATAATCCAAGGGAAGAACCCATTGCATCGCCATCTGGTTTTTGGTGGGTAGTAATAACTATCCTTCGTGGTTCCTTTAGTAAAGGATATATTTCTTTGATTTGCTGCATAAAGCGGCGCAAAAATAGGATAAATATACCAGTATATGCTTGATGGCAGTTTTTTTTGATGGCTGATTCCCTTATAACTCTCATTGATTAAAATAAAAAAGGTTTTTATAACCTGTATTCCTGAACCGATTGAATTGCCTTTCATATAATTTTCAGCCATCAAAAAAACAGACATCAGAATTTGATATACTATATTTGCTTTTCAAATTTAAAAACATGAGTAACAGAACCTTTACAATGATTAAGCCTGATGCCACCGAAAAAGGTTATACAGGCGCTATTTTACAAAAAATCAATACCGCAGGCTTTCGGATTGTAAGTCTGAAAATGATACATTTATCGGCAGAAAAAGCCGGTGAATTTTATGCTGTTCACAGAGAAAGGCCATTTTATGGAGAACTTGTTGATTTTATGAGTAGCGGCCCAATTACAGCCGCTATTTTGGAAAAAGAAAATGCAGTGGAAGATTTCAGGATACTTATTGGCGCTACCAACCCTGCACAGGCTGCGGAAGGAACTATCCGTAAATTATACGCGACTTCAATTGGTGAAAATGCTATTCATGGCAGTGATAGTGACGCTAATGCAACCATTGAAGGTGATTTCTTTTTTAGCAAACTTGAACAGTTTTAAATTAGCCAATAATGTTTAAAAAAAAGCCGTTGAAAATTCAATGGCTTTTTTATTTTTTAAAATATCGGAACACATAAATTATGATAAATCAGCCAATATCTTTAACTTAGACTTTAAATTATTTGCTATCCATTTTTCATTGAGACTCAATATTTACGTTGATCTTAATTATGAATTTCAGGATGCCAATAAAAATGAAAATCCATTTCATGAAATACCCTTTAAAATTCTTTGGTAACTTCATTACCATATTCTGAAAACCCTGCGAATTAACCATATCAAAGCTGTATAGTATTTTAAATAATCAATTATGCAGGTAGCACCCTTTCCAGCAGACGAAGAATTCAGGATAAAAAATCTTTTATCTTATGACATATTAGATTCCGCGGAAGAAAAGGATTTTGATGATTTGGCTGAATTAACAGCCCAGGTTTGTAATTGTCAATTTGCCCTGATAACATTTATGGATAAAGAAAGGCATTGGTTTAAAGCAAGAAGGCAGGTTGAAATTAAAGAGTTTCCAAGAGATAATTCATTTTGTTCCTATACAATATTACAGGATGATGTACTGGTGGTAAATGATACAAAAAAAGATCCCCGCTTTTTTGATAATCCGCAGGTTATTGGTGGAAAGGAAATTTCTTTTTATGCCGGAGCGCCAATAATAAGTGCAACCGGGTATAAAATAGGAACAGTATGTGTTATGGACAAAAAAGCAAAAGTATTGTTTAGCGCCAAACAAAAAATGGCGCTTAAAATTATCGCTCACCAGGTAACCGCATTACTGGAATTAGGGATAAAAAATAAATTAATAATAAACCAGAATAACGCCTTGTTTGATGAGGAGAAAAAAATTGCGCAATTGACACTTACCGGGCAGGATGAAGAAAAAAATTTTATAGCGAATGAATTACATGAAAATTTTGCCCAAACACTTGCAGCTACTAAACTCTACCTTGATTTCGCTGAGCAATCAAAAGAACTAAGCGCCGTTTTTATCAAAAAATGTAAAAAGAATATTTTACAAATAATAAAAGATATTAAAGCATTGTCAAAGTCAATGCTTCCCAGTACATTTCAAAATGCAAACTATTTAGGATTTATTCAGGAAATGCTGAATGAATATGGTAATCAGCATAACAAGAAAATATCATTCCGGCACGAGGGGATATTGGATTGTTACGACTCTGACATCGGGCTTACCTTATTCAGGGTTATTCAGTATCAACTTAAGAATTCCCACAATTGCGGGGCGAAAAAAGTATCCATTAAAATTAAAACAGACAAAAATATAAGGCTGGAATTTGTGGACGATGGAAAAAACGCGGATGCTTTCGAACCCGAAAGAAAGATGCTTTTACATCATATTGAAACAAGGATAGGAATGGTACATGGTAAAGTAAATGTAGGCCTGGATAATCAGGGACACAATCTTTTGGAAATAGAAATCCCTTTGTCAAATGATAATTGAAAATTGATAATTTTTTATTTGATAATAGTAGAAGGTCTTTTGTTGCACTAGATTCAAAAATTTCACAACCTGGAATAACCTGCTGTAAATAGATATATTATTACTCAATTAAGCGGCAATACCAACCTTGTTATTGCAAAAACAAAATGTAATATTTAGTAGTGTTAATAAATGAACGACAAACGATCAACCTTCAACTGCCAACCGTCTCCCAATGCGCAAAATCCATTTCATAATTTCCTTTGATCCGCTCAATGGAAGGATTAAAATAACCAAATTTAACTTTTGGAAATTCTTCATGAATCAACTCCATAAACTGTTTTACCCCCATACACTCCCCTGTATCTTTTACTCCTATCTTGGCGAGATACCAATCAGGGTCAATATTAAAATTGCGCCATTGAATCATGCACAGATCGGTTTCTTTAATCAGCCTACGCAGGGCTTCGTATTCTTCAATACTATCTGTCATACCAGGGAAAACGAAATAATTGATACTTGTCCAGCCACCATAACCGCGAACAATTTTAAGGCTTTCCAATATATCCGCGAACACATAATTATTAGGCCGGTAATAAGGCGTATAAATACTTTCCCGGGCGGAGTTCGTACTCAAACGCATACTGTTTAACCCGGCTTCACACAACGCTTTTACCGCATTGGGTTTGCTTCCATTGGTGTTTATATTGATACTCCCTTTTTGGGTATGTTTTCTTATTTCAATAATACTATCCCGAATGGTTTCCCACATTAGTAAAGGTTCACCTTCGCATCCCTGCCCAAAACTGATAATGGGAAACGGAGCTGTTTCCAGATGAGGCACAGCAAACTCAACAATCTCTTCAGGTGTGGGTCTGAAGGTAAGCCTGTCCTGTGCCTTCATCACCCGCTTGTAATGCCAACTGCATTGGCTGCATCAGTTTTC
>JAVHOI010000507.1:0-5654 GCA_036169975.1 Ferruginibacter sp.
AGTATCGGCCCTTCTGTTGTATTTCGTTTTATTTTTTTGAATTTATTTTGGTGGCCGCTAAATTGCTTTCAATATTTTTTATCCGGTTAAAAACTTTCATGTTTTAAAATTAAGGGTTATTTTTTTTAATCGGTTTGTTATTTAACTTTGTATTTTATGATGACAATATGCTTTCCCATTAAGATTTTAAGCGTTGCCTTTTATTCCAACCATAATATGGGAGGTTCACATTCACCAGGCTTCGCTATTTGGGAGTCCTGTGAGGAGCAGTGGTGAACTCTTTTGCCTGGCTGACTGTTGGCTCTATTTATCAAAATAGCTTTACACCAAATGCTATACTCAATGATCTGAAATCATCTTTTATTATTTTTCCCCGGTTAAAAATATTAATGTAAGAAATTTTCCCCGTCACTTTATGACTTTTTGAAAAGTAAAAACCAATTGAAGGTTTTATGCCTAATAAAGTCTGACTATCTATAAAGCCGGGTCCGGCTACAAATGAAATATAAATGTTTTTTGTTGGATTGAATGCTGATCCAACAAATAGATTTATCATGCCGCCAACATCTATTAGCTCACCCCCGGTATTGTCCATTCTAAAAACCTTATCATCTTCAAGATAAATATCACTGGTAAGTTCTATTGTCGGTTTGAATTTTGTTTTATTATTTAAAAAGGCTTGAAGCCCTAACCCAATTCCCCAGGGATTATTCCCCAACGTTACATCGTGAATTGTGTTGTTGTATTGTGTCGTTAAATAAATAGTTACTTTTTTTTGTGCCTGTCCAAATGTTGGTACGAAAATGAAACAAAGTAAAAAGAAGGTGATAATTTTTTTCATAGGTTTTAAATTTTAAAGATGCGTTTATATAGCAGCTAATAAAAAGAAAAGTATCAGGCTGTTAAAAATTTTCCTACTTTAAAATTAAGGGTTTTTATTTTCAACCGTTTTGTTATTTTGATTTATTTTTTAGGATGACAGTATAGTTTTCCAATAACCAATGAGAAGCAGGTGGTAACTTTGGGGTACAATTATTTTTTGAAGATTAAAAAAACTGGTGGTAAATATAAACCTGTTCACAAAAAAGATGCGGCATTATATCCTGCATCAAAATGATTAAAAATAGTAGCATGAAAACATTCGCGGATAAGGTAATTTCATTTAACAGGTCGGTTGATTTTAAAGGCAAATTGCCAAACGGTATCAGCATGATGAACCCGTTTAAGCAGAATGAAAACATCATCGCCTTGTCTGCCGCCTTTTACAAAAAATATTATAATGATACCAGTGCCCGCCACCTGATTCTGGGTATCAATCCCGGAAGGTTTGGCGGCGGAGTAACGGGTATCCCATTTACGGATACAAAAAGATTGAGTGAACAATGCCATATCCCCTTTCCGGGCAAGGAAACGCATGAGCCATCATCGGTGTTTGTTTATGAAATGATAAATGCGTATGGCGGGGTGGAAGAGTTTTACAAAAAGTTTTATATCAATTCCGTTTGCCCGCTTGGATTTACCGCCACCGGCGCCAATGGAAAGGAAATCAATTATAATTATTATGATAGCAGGGAACTGATGGATTCGGTATATGATTTTATCATTGAAAGCATTCAGCGGCAAATCGCCTTTGGAATTGAAACCGATATTTGTTTTTGTTTTGGCAATGGTAAGAATGAAAAATTTCTTCGCCGGGTAAATGAGGAAAAAAAGTTCTTCATTAAAATCATCGCTTTGGAACATCCGAGGTTTGTGATGCAGTACAAATCGAAGTCGAAACAATTTTACATTGATAAATATATTTCGGCATTTGGGCAGATCAGTTAAAATATAAAAAAGCCACCGGTTTTAAAGGTGGCTTTTTTCAGGACTATCTTATTGATTATTTTTTCGTTTCCAGCAACTTAAAAAACTGGTCAAGCTGCGGCAGTATCACTATTCTTGTCCTACGGTTGGCAGCCCTTCCTTCGGCAGTGGTGTTGTCTGTAATGGGTTTGTATTCGCCCCGTCCGGATGCGGCAATATGTGTAGGGTCAAGTCCATATTGATTTTGTAAAATACGTACTATTGCCGTGGCTCGCTTTACGCTCAGGTCCCAGTTGTCAATTAATACGGGGGTTTTATAAGCCACATTATCCGTGTGGCCTTCCACCATGAATTCAATGTCGGGTTGATTTTTTAAAACCATGGCCACTTTGCCAAGCACTTCCTTTGCCCTGTCCGTTACATTATAGCTGCCACTTTTAAATAATAATTTATCCGAAATGTCAATGTAAACAACACCCTTATCTACCTTGATATTAATGTCCTTGTCATCGAGGTTTCCAATGGCGCCTTTTAAATTGGTAACCAATGCGAGGTTAAGGGAATCCTTTCGGTTTAGGGCTGATTGCAGGTTCTGGATATAAGCATCTTTCGAGCCGATATTATCGAGTGATTTTTTTATGCTTTCGGCCTGCGACCCTGAAATAACGGATAAATTTTCCAACTGCTTTAATGCCTGGTTATTGTTTTCTTTCAGATAATCAATTTGTTTTTTCAGGCCGTCTATTTGCGCTTCCAATACGGCTTTTTTTTGTGCATTCTCTGTGATGAGGCCATTGCAGTTTTTTAAATCTTCCTGCAGTTTTGTTTGTTCCGCCTGTAATTGGACGTAACGCAGTTGTTCGCCTTTAAATATTTTCTTACTTACACAGGAAGTAAACAAAAATGTGCATGTAATTCCGAAGAGGATGAAGTTTTTTAATTTCATAATATTGATTTTTGATTTAATGGCAAAGTTATTTCAATAAGGACTAAGTAAGCGGCATTAAGAAACGGTTATGTTAAAAGACTGTTTAAATATTCCTGTGGGGGGTAAGCGGTTTTTTTTTAAAAAATGACCTTTGAAATCCATCCTTAGTGATTTGATTCTTCCTTATACTAAAACCTGCCCCAGGCCTTTCTTTTAGGTAGCGCTTGAGGCAAAATAATAATCCCCTCCGGAGAACAGGAGGGGATTTCTTTAACCCTTAAAACAACCAACATGTATTATGTTGATACCTATACAACAATTAATACGTTATCAGGTTGTAAATGGTTTGCTGAATAAATTAAAAAACAAGCCGGCTTGTTGATAAAAGGAACTTCACTAAGTCAGCGCTATATCAATCACCTGCTGCATGGTTTTTACATAATGAAACTTTATGCCTTTTATGAACAGGGGATTAATTTCAATTACATCTTTTTCATTTTGCCAGCACATGATAATTTCCTTTAGCCCGGCCCGCTTTGCGGCAAGTACTTTTTCCTTTATTCCGCCTACGGGTAATACCTGTCCACGCAGCGTTATTTCTCCCGTCATGGCCAGGTAGGGTTTTATTTTCCTGCCGGTAAATGCGCTCGCCAATGCTGTCATCATGGTGATGCCCGCACTCGGGCCATCTTTAGGCACGGCGCCTTCGGGTACGTGTATATGAATATTTTTTTTGTTGAACATTTCCGGATCAATATTCATTTTTTTTGCATTTACCTGGAGCCAGGTATATGCCGTGGTAGCGCTTTCTTTCATTACATTACCGAGGTTGCCGGTCATTTTCAATTCACCTTTGCCATCACTTAAACTGATTTCTATAAAAAGAATATCACCACCTACATAAGTCCAGGCAAGGCCAACGGCCACCCCGGCCATATTGGCTATTTTATACATTTCATTGCTGAACCGGGGCTTGCCCAAAATCTTTTCCACATCTGCCTGTGTAAGGGTGGGTTTTAATTTTTCTTTGGTAACATATTGTTTGGCAAGGTTGCGCATTACCGCGGCCAGTTGCCTGTCAAGGTCCCTTACACCGCTTTCCCTTGTGTAATCTTCAATAATTTTTTCAAGTACCTTATCGCTTACTTTTACGGTAACATCTTTTAGCCCATGCGCTTCCTGCTGCTTCGGCAATAAATGCTGCTTGGCGATTTCAATTTTTTCTTCAACCGCATATCCACTCAGGTCAATAATTTCCAAACGGTCCCTTAATGCTGGTTGTATATTATTGATGTTATTAGCCGTAGCGATGAACAACACCTTGCTCAGGTCGTATTCCATTTCAAGGTAATTATCATAGAAGGAATTATTTTGTTCAGGATCCAGCACTTCCAGCAGGGCGGAGGATGGGTCACTACGCTGGTCATTTCCTACCTTATCAATTTCATCCAAAATCATTACCGGGTTGCTGCTTTTTATTTTACGGATAGATTGTATGATCCTTCCGGGCATGGCGCCGATATAGGTTTTGCGGTGCCCACGTATTTCACTTTCGTCATGCAATCCGCCAAGGCTTACCCTTACATATTTACGGGCAATGGCGTGGGCGATGCTTTTGCCCAGGCTTGTTTTACCAATACCGGGAGGGCCAACGAAACAAAGGATCGGGCTTTTCATATCGCCCTTTAATTTTAGTACGGCCAGGTATTCAAGTATCCGTTCTTTTATTTTGCGCATGCCATAATGGTCATGATCCAATATTTTTTTCGCTTTTTTCAGGTCGTAAGAATCGGGTGTGTAATCTTCCCAGGGCAAATCAAGCATTAGGTCGAGATGATTGTAAACGACGGAATAATCCGGCGTACTCGGGTGCATCCTTTCCAGTTTTTCGGCGCCTTTTTGAAACAATTCCATGGCGGGTTTGGGCCATTTTTTACCTTCCGCTTTTTTTATCATTTCCTTTACCTCAGCCACATTATCCCCACCGAGTTCTTCCTTGATGGCTTTCATTTGCTGCTGAAGAAAATACTCCCTTTGCTGCTTATCCAGCTCGGCACGGGTTTTATTGGTCACCTTATTTTTTAGTTCGGTGTATTGCAATTCCGTCTGCATCAGGTTCATCAGTAATTCGGCCCTTGCCTTTATATTATTTATCACCAGCAGGCGTTGCTTATCTTTTATATCGCTGTTTAAATTGCTGCTGACGAAATGAATGAGGAACGCCGGGTTCTCGATATTCTTTAAAATAATGGCGGCCTCACTGGGAAGGTTAGGCGAAATTTGCACGATCTGCCCGGCCAGGTCTTTAATGCCGCCTACCATTGCGTTAAAGTCATTATCATTCGTCAATACCTCCTCTTCAAGGGGTTGGATCTTTGCTTTAAAATAAGGGTCTTCACTTGTAATTTCATCTATTTTAAAACGCTTCTTTCCCTGTATGATAATGGTGGTTCCACCATCCGGCATTTTAATGAGTTTGGCGATTTTCGCAACTGTTCCTATTTCTTCCAGGTCGCTAACCGTGGGTTCTTCTACACTACTGTCTTTTTGCGCTATCACGCCTATCAATTTGTCAGCCTTATAAGCATCGCTTACCGCTTTTATACTCTTGTCGCGGCCAACGGTAATAGGCAAAACAACGCCGGGGAAAAGAACGGTATTGCGCAAAGGTAAAAGGGGTAATTCGGCTGGAATCGTTGGTATGTCCGCATCTTCGCTGTCATCTTCATTTAAGGGAATGATTGGCATAAACTCCATTTCTTCTTCAGGTTGCTGGAAATAAAAGGTATTATTCATAATTTTTTCAATATAAAGCCAAAATGGCAAAACGCATGGTTTAGACTGTTAATTTTGTGTGGATGTGTATAGAGGCAACATTAGTGCCGAAAGCCCGGGCTCATAAAAGGGGGGCTTAAGGCAG